>NZ_JAGIOS010000001.1:3670000-3905231 GCF_017876815.1 Sinorhizobium meliloti
CTGAAGATGATCGACACGCAGATCATCGCCGGGCTGCAGGCCGGTACCGCCTTCTTCGCCTCGACGACGATCTTCGCGCTCGGCGGTTGTTTCGCATTGCTCGGCGCGACCGACCAAGTGCAGATGATCTTTAGCGATCTGCCACAAATATTCCGAAGCGGGCGGACGGCCTTCGAACTGAAAGTCGGCGGTCTGACCTGCCTCTTCGGCTATTCCTTCTTCAAGTTCGGTTGGTCATACCGGCTGTTCAACTACTGCTCGATTCTGATGGGCGGCATTCCGATGACGGCGGACATGAAACGCGACCAGAAGGCCGCCGAGCGTGCCGCAGAGCGTGCGATCCGCATGAACATACTTGCGGCCAAGCACTTCAATGCCGGCCTTCGGGCGATCTTCCTGTCGATCGGCTATCTCGGCTGGTTCATAAGCCCCTATGTGTTCATGGTGCTGACCGCCCTCGTGATCTTCGTCCTCGCGCGCCGGCAGTTCTTCTCCGAAGCGCGCGCCGCGCTGATCGAGAATGCGCAATAGGCTGCAGCAACCGATTGCACCCGGCCCGCGGTTTGCGGTAACCGACCGAATGACTGGCGGCCCTCATTTCAACATATTCGCGACGCGACTGAAATGAGGCGCCCTCGTAGATCCACCTCCAGCAGCAGAGCGATTCTTCGATGTCCGAACATAGCGCGACGACGACCCCTAAAGCGCAAATGCGCACGGAGGCGACCGGAACCAACCGGATGGTTCTCCTGGATGCGCTGCGCGGCCTGGCACTCGTCGCCATGGCCCTCTATCACTTTGTCTGGGACCTCGAATTCTTCGGCTATGTCGCGGCCGGGACCGGCGGCTGGCGGATGTTTGCACGCTTGATTGCCAGCAGCTTCCTGTTTCTTGCCGGTTACAGCCTCGTGCTCGGCCAGCTCCCGAAACTCCGTCCGCGCGCCTTCGCCATACGTTTCGCGAAGATCGCCGGCGCAGCCGCGCTGATCAGCATCGGGACCTGGTTCGCCTTCCCTCAGTCGTTCATCTTCTTCGGCATTCTCCACGCCATTGCGGCGGCAAGCCTCGTCGGCCTCCTGTTCCTGAAAATGCCGGCCGCCGTTTCCTTTCTTGCCGCTGCCGCGGCCTTCGCGGCTCCCCTCTATCTGCGCTCGTCGTTTTTCGACATGCCGGCGCTCTGGTGGGTCGGCCTCTCGGAAACGATCCCGCGCTCGAATGACTACGTTCCTCTGCTTCCCTGGATTGCCCCTTTCCTGCTCGGCCTCGGCACCGCGAAGCTGCTCCACCCGTTATTTTCCGCCCGCCGCAGCCGAAGCGCCGGGACCCATAAGCACCCGTGGATGACGCCTCTCGCCTTTGGCGGCCGTCACAGCCTTTTGATATATCTCATCCACCAGCCGCTGCTTATCGCGGCAGTCTATCTCTTCTCTCTCGCCGTTCCCGCCCCGGCACCGGATCCGGCACGGGTCTATCTGCTGAACTGCGAACGGGCCTGCAGCAACGAAAATTCCGGGATCTCCTGCAGCACCTTTTGCGGTTGCACGCTCGCCGGCCTGAAGGAACAGAACCTGTTCGACGATCTGAACCTGGGCAAGATCGACGTGAACACGGATGAACGCATTGCGCGAATCGCCGGTCAGTGCACAATGGATGCACAATCAGGAGAGGCACAGTCAGGGGACTAGGACATGAATGCCTTTCGTGCCAAGCCGCTGAAGTTTCCATGGCCGCCTCTGCTCTATGGCGCGGCCGTCCTGATCGCGCTGGCCCTGGGCCACCTTTTCCCGATTCCGGTGGCGCACCAGCACAGTTGGATCCTCTCGCTGGTGGGCTACGGCCTCGTGGTGCTGGCGATCACCATCGATCTCTGGGCCGTCAAAACCCTCCTTGACCGCCATACAGCCGTACTTCCGAACCGGTGCGCCACCTGCCTCGTCACCTGCGGCCCATTTCGTTTCACCCGCAACCCGATCTATTTCAGCTACACGCTGGCGATGACCGGCCTCGGATTGGCGACGATCAACCCCTGGTTCTTCATCACGGCAATTGCGGCGGTCGGATTGACCACCCTTTTCGCGATCCGCAAGGAGGAGCGGCACCTGCTGTCGCGCTTCGGTTTCGAGTTCGAGCGATATTGCCGGCACACTAGCCGTTGGATTTGAGCGGACATGGAAGAGTCTGCCTTTTCCTCATCGTGCACGCCACAGGGATCCAGAAGCGCCGTCTGCGGCGCGGAAGCGTCCGTTCAGCTGGCTGGATTCATGTGACACGCAGGAATGGGGGAGTTTTGGGGGCGGTACGCGAGCGTTCGCGCGCGGATTATGCGAGCCGTCTTTCGCTGATTGCATTGGCTTGCGAAACGAACGGGCAAAAACTCAAACGGACCGTCAGGTGCCGACACCGATTTCGGCAAGACGCGTGAGGCAGGCCTCTTCGACATTGTCGAGTTCGCTAAGTGTGTCTTCGATGTCCTTGCGCTTCTGCCGCAAGTCCTCGCGCTTCTCCTCGACGCGTTTGATCAAGAGCTGCAACTGGCCCATTTCACCCGGCGGATCCTTGTAGACCTGAATGATCTCGCGAATTTCGGCAATGGTGAAGCCAATGCGCCGGCCACGCAGGATCTCCTTTATGAGGTGCCTGTCGGCGGGGCGGAACAGACGCGTGCGGCCACGACGCTCCGGATGAATCAGTCCCTCATCCTCATAGAAGCGCAGTGTCCGGGTCGAGATGCCGAATTCCCGGGTCAGCTCGGTAATGCTATAATATTTGTTCACGCAGCCATTCCATCAAAGACGCGCCCTAACTATTGTTGACTTTGACGTAAAAGTCAAACACGGCGCGCCCGCTTGCGTCGCAACTCAGCTAATACTGAACCACCATGTCGCGATGCCGAGAAAGCTGAAGAAGCCGGTTATGTCGGTGACGGTCGTCACGAAGACGGCGGAGGAGACCGCCGGGTCGGCACCGTATCTTTCGAGCAGAATCGGGATCAGGATGCCGGCGAGTGCGGCGGCCATCATGTTGATCAGCATCGCGGTCGCGATGATGCCGCCGAGGTCGGGATTCTGGAACCAAAGTCCCGCAACAAGACCGATGAACCCACCGAAGATCACGCCGTTCAGGAGTCCGACGCCCGCCTCGCGGCGGATGATTCTCGGCGCGTTGTGAATATCGAGCCCCCGGGTCGCGAGCGCACGCACCGTTACGGTCATGGTTTGCGATCCGGCATTGCCGCCCATTCCTGCGACGATCGGCATCAGGACCGCAAGTGCAACGATCTGCTGGATCGTGGCGTCGAACAGGCCGATGACCGAAGCAGAAACGCAAGCCGTCATCGAGTTGATGAAAAGCCAGGGAACGCGTGAGCGCGCGGCTTCCGCGACCGAGTCCGACAGTTCTTCGTCACCGACGCCGCTCAGGCGCAGGAAATCCTCTTCCGCCTCTTCTTGGATCACGTCGACCACGTCGTCGATCGTCAACACGCCGACGAGCCGGCCGTTTTCATCGACGACGGCGGCCGAGAGAAGGTCGTACTGTTCAAACAGCTGCGCCGCCTCCTCCTGGTCCATTTCCGCCGGCACGGAATGGCTGGTATCACGCATGATCGCATCGATCTTTACCGAGCGCTTCGCGCGCAGCACCCGGTCCAGATCGACTGCCCCGAGCAGCTTGAAAGTCGGATCGATGACGAAGATCTGCGTGAAGCTTTCGGGAAGGTCGTCGTCCTCGCGCATGTAATCGATCGTCTGGCCGACGGTCCAGAAAGGCGGCACCGCGACGAACTCGGTCTGCATGCGCCGCCCGGCGGTGCTCTCCGGATAGTCGAGCGAGCGGCGCAGGCGGACGCGCTCGGTAAAGGGCAGCTTGGCGAGGATCTCTTCCTGATCCTCCTCGTCGAGATCCTCGAGAATGTAGACCGCGTCATCGGAATCCATCTCGCCGATCGCCTCGGCAATCTGCTCGTTCGGCAGATGTTCGACGATGTCGAGACGGATTCCTTCATCGACCTCGGTCAGCGCAGCCAGGTCGAAGTCCTTGCCGAGCAGCAGAACCAGAGCGATACGCTGCTCCGGCTGGATCGCCTCGATAAGGTCACCGAGTTCCGAGGCATGGAGGCCGGCGACATGCTGGCGAAGATAAATGGTATCGCGATCCGCGATCGCGGCGCCGACATGCATCAGGAAATCGGAGCGTACCGACCCGTCTTCGGCGTAGATGTCCGAGCCGTCGTGGACAGCGATTTCGTCGGAACCGCGGTCGTCGTCGCCGGTGCTGCTCATGGACCCGCCCCTCCAGAGATTACCGCCGTCCGAGCCCGCGCCGGAAACGGCTCCTCTGCCCTGCTAGCGTAAAGCTCCGCCTGCGTCCACAGTCGAGACGAGATCGGCGATCCGCCTCGGAACATTTATCCAAGCTGTTGCAAAAACATATGAAATGATGAAACGAATGTGAGAATCCTAATGGGCGCCGGCCCGACCACTGACCCGAGCAGAGACATTCCTCATGGCCGTCCGACCGATCATACGCTTTCCAAGCCCGCTGCTGACGACGTCAACCGAACGGATCGGCCGGTTCGATGGCACACTTCGCCAGCTATCAGACGATCTCGTCGACACGATGCGCGCCGCCCCCGGCATAGGCATCACCGCGTCCCACATCGGCATCCTGCAGCGGCTGACGGTCATCGAAGTCGATCCGCAAATGGGACCGCGCAGCTTCGTCAACCCGGAAGTCGTCTGGCAATCGAGCGAGACGGCGCGGCACAGCGAGGGCAGCGTCTCAATGCCGGGTGTCGCCGAAGAAGTGGAGCGGCCGGTGCGCGTGCGCATCAGCTTCCAAACTCTGGACGGCGAGACACGCGAGGAAGAAGCCGAGGGACTGATGGCGGTCTGCCTGCAGCATGAGATCGACCAGCTCAACGGTATCTTCTGGATTCGGCGGCTTTCCAGGCTAAAGCGCGAACGCGCCGTCAAGCGGTTCGAAAAATTTAACCGAGCCGAAGCTTTTCCCGGCACGCAATGATTGCGGCACCCCTTCGATCTGCCGTAAACCGTTTTCCGGTCGGCCACCGGCTCCAAAATAGCAAGGCGAAGGACAATCGATGAAGAAAATAGCCCTGATGCTTCTCTGCGCGGTTGCGCTTGCAGCCTGCACCGCAACCCCTCCCGACCTGGAGCCGCTTCCCGGAAGCCTCACCCATGGAGAAACAGCCTCCTCTCGGAAGACCCGTGCCGCCCCGGGGACCATGATCCAGAACCGGTTCCTCCATAAGGGCACCATGGTCTTCGAGACCTATGAGGTTCAACCCGACCATACATATAAGCTCGTTCGCCGCAGCGTGGCCGACTCCTGGCCGCCCGGCGACTGATCACGGAACATTGTCGGCCTCCGCTCCGTTCCCTACTGCATGTATCCTCGGATCCTAGCCGGTCCAAGGACAAAAAAATGCAGCAATTCAAGGTGCTACACCGACCTTTCGCCTCCTTGAGGCGCGGCGCTGTAGATAGCCAGTGGAGTCAAAGCGATGGCCAAATATCTTGACGAACGCGGCGATCCGGCCTCGGCAACGCACGGAGCGGATCGAGAGAATTTCACCGGTGAGGAAGCCAAGCAGGGACGCACGGGCGTTCCGGTGCTTGGGGTCCTCGTCGGCGGACTGTTCCTAGCCCTCCTCGCCTGGGGCGCCGTCGAAATCTGGGGTGAAAGCACCGATAACGACCGCCTCACGGAAACGGAACAGGTTCAGCCGGCGCCCTCTCCGGAGCAGACAGGCAGCGTCGGCACCGGACAGCCCGTCCCGACCGACCGGGATCCCACGGCACAGACCGGCACCGGCGGCGAGTCGCAGCAGGTTTCCCCGGAGGGGACCGAGAAATAATTGCCGGGTCGACCTGAAATCATGAGACGCGGGATGCGAGCGGAATACTTGTCCCGCCCCAAAGCGCATATCGGAGGACTGCAATCTCTCCTCTCCTCATCTCTGTGCTTGTCACAGAGATCCAGCAGCGTCGCGTCTGCGGCGCGGGAAGCGTTCTTTCAGCCCAAGGACTTGGTCTGGCTGGATCCCTGTGACAAGCACAGGGATGAGGTGATCAAACAAGCCGCGGCGGTAATCCCGAGTCTCATCAGGCCTTAGCTAGTCCGACAGTTCCTCAGTCGAGCACTCGTAGAGCGTCTCGCCGCTCTCCATGTCGACGCCGGCGAGGCTCACCTCGTAGCCCCACAGACGGCGGACGTGGCGCAGAGTGGCATCGCGGCTGTTCTCCTCCAGGAGGACCCCATTCTTCACATTGTGCTGCAATCGCAGGTGCCGGTCGCCCAGCAAATCGACATCCATGACCTGGATATCCGGCTGGCTGCTTCCGATGTCGTAGCTGCGGGCGAGAGCGCCGCGTATCGTTTCGTAGCCGCGCTCGTTATGGATGGATGCCACCTCGCAGAAATTGTCGTCCGCCTCGTCCGTCAGCAGGAACAGCCGAAACTTGCGGATCAGCGCAGGGCTCAGGAACTGCAGGATGAACGACTCGTCGCGGTGGTTCGCCCAGGCATCGAGAAGCGTCTCGCGCCAAAGGCCGGTGCCGGCGATTTCGGGAAACCAATCGCGATCCTCCGCCGTCGGCGCGACGCAGATGCGCTCGATGTCCTGCATCATGGCAAATCCCAGCGCATACGGGTTGATCCCCGGAAAGCGGGGATCGTCGAAGCCCGGCTGAAAAACGACATTGGTATGACTCTGGAGAATCTCCAGCATTGCGCCTTCGCTTATTTTGCCCTGGTCGAAGAGATTGTTCATGATGGTGTAGTGGACGAAGGTGGCGCATCCCTCGTTCATGACCTTCGTCTGCCGCTGCGGATAGAAGTACTGAGCGATCACGCGAACGATTCGCAGTATCTCCCGCTGCCAGGGCTCAAGGATGAGGCTGGTCTTCTCCAGGAAATAGAGCAGGTTCTCTTCCGGGAGGTTCAGTGATTTTTTCCGCTCCGAGAGCTCCCGTTCCAACTGGGTCGGATCGTTGTTCTCCCCCGCGGGCGGAAGCGTTCTCCACAGGTCGCTGAAGGTCTGCTCTTCATATTCCAGCCTCTCGCGCATCCGCTCCTGCTCTTTTTCGGTCGACAGGCGCGGCGGCCGTCTGTAGCGGAAGACGCCCTGCTCCATGAGTGCATGGGCAGAGTCGAGGATCGCCTCGACTGCCGGCGTTCCGTGCCGCTCTTCGCATTTGCTGATGTATTTCTTCGCGAAGTCCATATAGCTGAGGATTGCGCTGGCGTCGGTCCACTGCCGGAAGAGGTAGTTGTTCTTGAAAAAATGATTATGGCCGAAGGCTGCATGGGCGGTCACCAGGGCCTGCATGGCCATGGTGTTCTCCTCCATCAAGTAGGTGATGCAGGGATTGGAGTTGATCACCAGCTCATAGGCGAGGCCGCGCCGGCCCCTGCGATAGAGATGATCCTCGAAAACGAAGCGCTTCCCGAAGGACCAATGCTGGTACATGAGCGGCATGCCCACCGACGAATAGGCATCCAGCATCTGCTCGGAGGAGATGATCTCGAGCTGATTGGGGTATACGTCGAGACCGAGATCTTCGAGCGCGATCTCCTCGATGGCATCGTAGGTGCGCGCCAGTGTCTCGAAATTCCAGTCGGAACTCTGGAACAGAAGGTTTGAGGCGGCGCCTTTTGACATCCCGGTCCCTTTTCACTTGCGCAATTGCATTTCCGGCTGCTTGCCGAAGAGTTTTCGGAAAACGGGGTAGATATCCGCCGGTTTCGCGATGCGGGTCATCTGGAAATTCGGCCATTCGCCGTCGACGGTGCGATAGGCCCGCCAGAGCGAAGTCCCGTTATCGGTCGTGCCGAAAATCTCCGTCTCTCGCTCATCGATAATCTCGACATAGGCGTAATATTGGCAAAGTCCCATCAGTTCGTCGTGAAGAAGGGAAGCGCAGCGTTCGGAGTCGCCTGAGATATTCTCGCCGTCCGATGCCTGCGCGGCATAGATGTTCCATTCGTGGGCAGGATAGCGCTCCCGGATGACGCGCAGCATCTCCTCCAGCGCGGTGGAAACGACCGTGCCGCCGCTCTGCTTGCTGTAGAAGAAGGTATTCTCGTCGACCTCGCCGGCCTCGTCGGTGTGCCGGATGAACACGATGTCGATCCGCTCATAGCGGCGCTTGAGGAAGAGGTGCAGCAGCACGAAAAAACGCTTGGCGAGGTCCTTCTCCCGCTCCCCCATCGAAGCCGAGACATCCATGAGGCAGAACATGACCGCACTCGCATTGGGCAG
The DNA here is from genome assembly GCF_017876815.1 of Sinorhizobium meliloti. NCBI lineage: Bacteria > Pseudomonadati > Pseudomonadota > Alphaproteobacteria > Hyphomicrobiales > Rhizobiaceae > Ensifer > Ensifer meliloti. Next base: position 3,678,285 of record NZ_JAGIOS010000001.1, read on the forward strand.
CGGCTGCGGCTCGAAACGATTGAAGCGAATGTCCACGGGATCTACATAGGGAATCCGCCGGCGCCGGCGCTCGAGCCTGTCGAGCTTCTGGCGCAGCTCCTCTAGGCGCTGCCGGTGCTTGATGCGGCCACGCGGCTCCGTCTCCAGCCCTGCAATCTCGTCGGCTAACGCCTCGATTTCCCGGCGCGACGGCCGCCGCAATGCGATGCGGCGTCCGTAGCTGTTGCGCATGGTGCGGCCGACATTGATGTTCGTCGGCGAGCCGCTTGCGCTGAAACCGGCGCGCCGTCGCTTGAAGGTAACCGATTCCTTCAGATTGAGCTTCACCATGTCGGGGAGCTCGAGGTCCTCGAAGAAGAGATCGAGCACCTCCTCGCGTGAAAGGACGAACTGAAACTCGTCTTCGCTTTGGCCGGTGCCGGCACCGGCATTGCCCGCACCGCCACCTGACCCCCTTTTGGGAATACGGTCTCCCGCCGCGAACTCCCGGTTTCCCGGTAGGACGTGGCGCCGCTCGCCGCTGTTGGAGTCCGGCTGGAAAGCGGGCTCGTTGACGCCACGTGCGGGCATGGACACGTTCTGTTCGGCATCGACATCCGCGATCTTGCCCGACTTGACCCGCTCTTTGATGGTTCGCTTCAGTTCCTCTCGTGCCCGTTTCAGGAAGCGTTGCCTGTTACCGAGACTTTTGTCCTTCGGATTGAGGCGACGGTCGATGAAATTCGGCATTAGCTAACCCCCGCATCCGCAGCCTCAACCCGCCTTGTTTACACGCATGTACCAGTCGACGAGACGCCGCACCTGCCGTTCGGTGTACCCGCGCTCCTTCATGCGCTGGACGAATTCGACATGCTGCTTCTCCGTGGAGCTGTCCTTCTTCGACCCGAAGCTGATAACCGGCAACAGGTCTTCGACCTGGCCGAACATGCGTTTCTCGATGACCTCGCGAAGTTTTTCATAGCTCGTCCAGGACGGGTTCTTGCCATGGTTCTTGGCCCGCGCCCGCAAGGTGAACTTGACGACCTCGTTGCGGAAGTCCTTCGGGTTGGCGATGCCCGCCGGTTTTTCGATCTGAGACAGTTCGCTGTCGAGGATCTTGCGGTTGAGGATCTGGCCGGTGTCGGGATCCTTGAAGTCCTGGTCCTCGAGCCAGGCATCGGCGTAGGCGATATAGCGGTCGAACAGGTTCTGGCCGTATTCGCTGTAGGACTCCAGATAGGCCTTCTGGATCTCGTGACCGATGAATTCCGCATAACGGGTGGCGAGTTCCGACTTGATGAAGTCGAGATAGGCTGCCTCCGTTTCCTTCGCAAACTGCTCGCGCTTGATGGCCTGCTCCAGGATGTACATCAGATGTACGGGATCGGCCGCGACCTCCTTGGTGTCGTAATTGAAGGCCTCGGACAGGACCTTGAAGGCGAAGCGGGTGCTGACGCCGGTCATGCCCTCGTCGACGCCGGCAGCGTCCCGATATTCCTGCACCGATCGCGCCTTCGGGTCGACATCCTTGAGGTTCTCGCCGTCATAGACGCGCATCTTGGTGTAGAGAGACGAGTTCTCGTGAGGAACGAGCCGGGTGGATACGGTGAAACGGCTCAGTATCTCCAACACCTCGGGTGCGCAGGGATTGCTGACCAGTTCGCTCTCGCGAAGAAGCTTTTCGTAGATCTGCTTCTCCTCGGTGACGCGCAGGCAATAGGGCACCTTGACCACCAGGATGCGGTCCAGGAATGCCTCGTTGTTGCGGTTGTTCTTGAACTGCAGCCATTCCGATTCGTTGGAGTGGGCCAGAATTGTGCCCTGAAACGGGAACGCGCCGAAGTTTTCGGTACCGTTGTAGCTGCCTTCCTGGGTCGCCGTCAGAAGGGGATGCAGGACCTTGATCGGCGCCTTGAACATCTCGACGAATTCGAGCAGCCCCTGCGTCGTGCGGTTCAGGCCGCCGCTGTAGGAGTAGGCGTCCGGGTCGGCCTGGCTGTAGTTCTCGAGCTGGCGGATATCGACCTTGCCGACAAGCGAGGAGACGTCCTGATTGTTCTCGTCGCCCGGCTCGGTCTTGGCGATGCCGATCTGACGCAGGCGCGACGGCATCAGCTTGACGACGCTGAACTTGGATATGTCGCCACCGACCTCGTCCAGCCGCTTGGAGGCCCAGGGAGAGATCAGGCCTGTCAGCCTCCTACGGGCGATGCCGTATTTGTCTTCCAGGAGATCGGCCATGCGTTCGGGATGGAACAGGCCGAGCGGCGATTCGAAAACCGGGCTGATCTTGCCGTCGACCATCAGCGTGTAGATCGGTCGCAGTTCCATCAGCTTCTTCAACCTTTCGGCGAGCGAGGACTTACCGCCGCCGACCGGCCCCAGAAGATAAAGGATCTGCTTGCGCTCCTCGAGACCCTGGGCGGCATAGCGGAAGTAGCCGACGATCCGCTCGATCGTGTCTTCCATGCCGAAGAAGTCGGAGAAGGCCGGGTAAATTTTGATGGTTCGGTTTGCGAAGATCCGACCTAAACGCTCGTCAGCGCTGGTATCGACGAGAATCGGGTCTCCAATTGCGTCCACCATTCTTTCCTGAGCGGTGGCGTACATGCTTTTGTCATCGCGACATGCGAGGAGATATTCCTGTAGACTTATCTCTTCTTGCGCTGCACTCGTATAAATCTCCGAAAAGAGATCGAAGACGTCAGATTCACTCCTTTGCATCGTGCTCTCCCGCGGCGGGCCGCTTGGTTGAAACGGGCTCGCTGCCTTTCGGCATCTGCTTCAGGTGAACGGTTTTCCTAGCTTCAAAGTTCCTTCACATAACCGACACTGAAACGGATACCGAAGCAGCAGCCAGCGACGAACATCCGCTTATCAGTTCGGGACCGACCGATCGGCGCCTCGTGAAAGTTGTGAGGCGCACTCCGCAAGACTCGTCGCTCTGTCACCCCATCATGCCGGCGCTTCTCGCGAATCCGTCATGACAAGCGAATCATAACTTGTCCCTGCTCATTCGCCGACTTTTTTTTTGCGATTCCACGAATTTAGCCATCAACAACATCATGCAGGACGGTGATTTCGTGATCGGGCACCGCCATATCGATGCGTTGGCGGGCGCTCCGCATCGGCACGGAGCAGAGACCTGGACGACGCTGCGGCCCGAGGCATGACGCCGAGCCATTATGCGCCGTAGTTCAGAGGATAGTCCTCGCGTCCTACCGCGTCCAGCAACAACGTCGTGAAGGAGGATTAAAAATAAAAAAACCCGCGGAACCATCTGGTTACGGGGGCTTCTTCATCTTAGATGGTGCGGTCGAGAAGACTCGAACTTCCACGGGTTGCCCCACAGCGACCTCAACGCTGCGCGTCTACCAATTCCGCCACGACCGCATCGTGGTAGGTGCCGATTGCGTCGGCGGGGCTGCATGTAGCAAAAGGATTCCGGGTGCACAAGTGCATGACGACAGAAATTTGACGAGAAACAAAACTATTTCGATCGGCTCCCCGCGAACCACTGGAAACGCTGGACTCTTGCCGTCGGCGACCCCATGTACAGGCCGGAAAAAATCAGCATTCGCAAGGTTCCCATGCAACGCGAAGACCTTATCCAGAGCATGTTCGCTCCGCCGGATGCACCGCCGGTGCGGTGGCGCATTGCGCCTTCCCTCGTCGATTATCCGGAGGCCGTCGAGACGATGGAACGCGAGGCTGCTGCGATCGCGGACGGCACCGCCGACGAGCTGGTCTGGCTGGTCGAGCACCCGCCGCTTTACACCGCGGGAACCAGCGCCAACGCCGCCGACCTCGTGATGCCGGATCTGCTCCCGGTTTTCGCAACAGGAAGAGGCGGCGAGTACACCTATCACGGTCCCGGGCAGCGGGTCGTCTACGTCATGCTCGACTTGAAGCGCAGACGCCAGGACGTCCGCGGATTTGTCGCCGCACTCGAGAGCGTCATCATCGCCACGCTCGATTCCATGAACGTCAAGGGCGAACGCCGTGAAGATCGTGTCGGCGTCTGGGTGCGCCGCCCGGAGAAGCCGCCGCTCATGGACGGCTCGATGGCGGAGGACAAGATAGCGGCCATCGGCATTCGCTTGCGCAAATGGGTAAGCTTTCACGGATTGTCGTTGAACGTCGATCCGGACCTCGAGCATTTCGGGGGCATCGTGCCTTGCGGAATTCGCGGCTATGGTGTCACCAGCCTCGTCGATCTCGGTCTGCCCGTCATGATGGCCGACGTCGATATCAGGCTGAGGGAAGCCTTCGAAAGGGTCTTCGGCCCGACCCGCACCGAGAACGAATAGCAGGGTTCCACAGCACGTTGCTCGGTCCGAAATGGCGGCAAAGCCGCTTTTAGCCGTCTTTTTGCCGCTTCACATTGCCCCATCCGCAAGGAAAAGCCTATAAGCTCCCTTCACCTTCGCCCCACCGCGGGCAGTCAGGGTGCCTCGGCACCCGACAACGACAACAGGCGAGAGGAGCTACCATGCTGTTATCAACCGAGAATGCGATTGCACGTCTGCGCGAGACAGGAGACGGCGATACGCTGGGCGGTCGTATCTGGAGAGCCCGTGACGCGACGGGGCTCTCTACGAAGGAGCTGGCCAGCAAGCTCGGTGTCCGCAACGACACCATTTCTTCCTGGGAACGCGATCGCGCCGAGCCACGGGCGAATCGCCTGTTCATGCTGGCCGGCGTGCTTGGCGTGACGCCCGCCTGGCTGATGGCCGGTATCGGACGCGCACCGGATGATAGCACTGGAGATGCTTCGGGGGACGAACTTCGCAAGCAGCTGGATCTCGTAAAGAAGCTGCATGAGCAAACCGCCGAGGCCATTGCGGCGCTCGAGATGGAGTTCGAACGCCTCGACCAGGACGTTCGGTGATCGGATAGGATTTTTCCTCTTGCCGGCGGCGGCCGGCGCGATATGACGGTCGCCCCGCCTCGTTGTTCTTAGTTGATGGAGTAGAGAAATGGACGTACGCGCCGCCGTGGCCTTGGAAGCCGGCAAGCCGCTGGAGGTCATGACCGTGCAGCTCGAAGGCCCGCGGGCCGGCGAGGTGCTGGTCGAGGTGAAGGCGACCGGCATCTGCCATACCGACGATTTCACGCTGTCGGGGGCCGATCCGGAGGGGCTGTTCCCGGCGATCCTCGGTCATGAGGGCGCCGGCATCGTCGTCGATGTCGGCCCCGGCGTCACCTCGGTGAAGAAGGGCGACCACGTCATCCCGCTCTATACGCCGGAATGCCGCTCCTGCCCCTCCTGCCTCAGCCGCAAGACCAATCTGTGCACCGCCATCCGCGCCACCCAGGGGCAAGGGCTGATGCCGGACGGCAGCTCGCGGTTCTCGATCAACGGCGACAAGATCCACCATTATATGGGCTGCTCGACCTTCTCGAACTTCACCGTGCTGCCGGAGATCGCGCTCGCCAAGGTCAATCCGGACGCCCCCTTCGACAAGATCTGCTATATCGGCTGCGGCGTCACCACCGGCATCGGCGCGGTGATCAACACCGCCAAGGTCGAGATCGGCGCCACCGCCATCGTCTTCGGCCTCGGCGGCATCGGGCTCAACGTCATCCAGGGGCTTCACCTTGCCGGCGCCGACATGATCATCGGCGTCGACCTCAACAACGACAAGAAGCCCTGGGGCGAAAAGTTCGGCATGACCCACTTCGTCAATCCGAAGGAGGTCGGCGACGACATCGTCCCCTATCTCGTCAACCTGACGAAGCGCGGTGCCGACCAGATCGGCGGCGCCGACTACACCTTCGACTGCACCGGCAACACCAAGGTCATGCGCCAGGCGCTCGAAGCCTCGCATCGCGGCTGGGGCAAGTCGGTGATCATCGGCGTCGCCGGCGCCGGCCAGGAGATTTCGACCAGGCCGTTCCAGCTCGTCACCGGCCGCACCTGGATGGGCACCGCGTTTGGCGGCGCGCGCGGCCGCACCGATGTGCCGAAGATCGTCGACTGGTACATGGAGGGCAAGATCGAGATCGATCCGATGATCACCCACACCATGCCGCTCGAGGACATCAACAAGGGTTTCGAGCTCATGCATTCCGGCGAGAGCATTCGCTCTGTCGTCGTCTACTGAGTTCGCAATCTCACTCAGGAAAGCGCCGGAGATCATTGAATCCGGCGCTTTTTCTCCCGCCGGAAACTACTCGATGATCTATGTCGATGCCGATGCATGCCCGGTAAAGCCGGAAATCCTGAAGGTGGCCGAGCGCCATGGTCTCGAGGTGACCTTCGTCGCCAATTCCGGCCTGCGTCCCTCGCGCGATCCGATGGTTCGCAACGTCATCGTGTCGGCCGGTTTCGACGCAGCGGATGATTGGATCGCCGAACGCGCCAAGGACGGCGATATCGTCGTCACTGCCGACGTGCCGCTTGCCGTGCGCTGCGTCGGCGCCGGGGCACTCGTCACCGGTCCGACCGGGCGCGTCTTCGACGAGACCAACATCGGCATGGCATCCGCGATGCGCGATCTCTCGGCCCATCTCAGGGAGACCGGGGAAAGCAAAGGCTACAACGCCGCCCTCACCTCCCGCGACCGCTCCGCCTTTCTCGAAACGCTTGACCGACTCTGCCGACGGGTAAAAAGGTAGAACCGGCGAACGGAGGCGACGAATGGATCGGAAGGCAGGCCTGCGGCACTGGCCGTTCTATCTCGCCCTGACGGGCGGGTTGCTCAGCCTGCCGATCGGTTTTGCATTCTTCCGCGCAGAAGCAATCGAGGTCGCCGCCATCCTCTTTTTCCTTATCTATCTGTCGATCACGGCTTTGCGGCTTCCCAAACTGACTGGCAGCTATCTCGAGGCCAATGCGCGCGACACGGGCGAGCCGGAGCCGATCATCTTTCTCGTGACGCTCGTTGCCGCGGCAACTTCGCTGGTGGCCCTGTTCCTCGCGCTGAACCGCGCCGGGGGCGGCGGCACTGTGGGGCTGTCCATCGCCTTCGCAGCGGTTGCGCTCGGCTGGGCGACGATCCACACCATGGCGGCGCTGCATTATGCTCATCTTTACTGGCTTGCCGGCCGCAATGATCCCGCCAGCAATCCCGCAGCGCGCGGTCTTGCATTCCCGGAGACCGACAGCCCCGGCGGATACGATTTCCTCTATTTCGCCTTCGTCATCGGGATGACGGCGCAGACTTCGGACGTCGCCATCACGACAACGGCGATGCGCCGCGTCAACCTGATGCACGCGATCGTCTCGTTCTTCTTCAACACGGTGCTCGTCGCCGCCGCCGTCAATGCCGCGGTTCAGCTTGCAGGCGCCACCCCATGAAATTCAGGAGCCAAGAATGAAAGTAATCTCGCAAAACACGGCCTTCGGCGGCATGCAGGGCGTCTACGCTCATGATTCCACGGCCTGCAAAGGCGAAATGACCTTCGCCGTCTTCGTCCCGCCGCAGGCGATCACGGAGCCTCGCCCCGTTCTCTGGTATCTTTCCGGCCTCACCTGCACCCACGCCAATGTCATGGAGAAAGGCGAGTACCGGCGTATGGCCTCGGAGCTGGGGCTCATCATCGTCTGCCCGGATACGAGCCCAAGAGGAGCGGATGTTCCCGATGAGCTCACCAACTGGCAGATGGGCAAGGGCGCCGGCTTCTATCTCGATGCAACGGAGAAGCCCTGGGCCGAGCACTATCGGATGTACAGCTACATCACAGAAGAACTCCCGGCCCTCGTCGGCCAGCATTTCCGCGTGGATATGGGCCGCCAGGGTATCTTCGGCCACTCGATGGGCGGGCATGGCGCCATCACGGTCGCTCTCAAGCACCCCGAGCGTTTCAAGAGTTGCTCCGCCTTCGCGCCGATCGTCGCGCCGTCTTCCGCCGACTGGTCGGTCGGTGCCTTCGAGAAGTATCTCGGCCCCGATAAGGCCGCCTGGCGGGAATACGATGCCTGCGCCCTCGTCGAGGACGGCGCCCGCTTCCCGGAATTCCTGATCGACCAGGGCAAGGCGGATAGCTTCCTCGAAAACGGTCTGCGCCCCTGGCTGTTCGAAGAAGCCGTCAAAGGAACGGACATCGGGCTTACGCTCCGGATGCACGAGCGTTACGACCATTCCTATTATTTCATCTCGACCTTCATGGACGACCATCTCAGGTGGCACGCCGAGAGGCTCGGCTGACATGATGCAGCCTTCTCGGATCGGAACGATTTGATGAACCATATCCTCCTCGTCGGTGCCGGCGGCGCCCTCGGCTCCGTCCTGCGCTACCTCATCGGCCTCTGGATGCTGCAGCGCGCCGGTCCCGCCTTTCCCTGGGGGACGCTGTTCGTGAACGTCACTGGCTCCTTTCTGATCGGTTTTCTGGCGGAATTCATCATGCACAAGATGGGTGCCTCGCCGGAAATGCGCGTGTTCCTGATCACCGGCGTTCTGGGGGGCTACACGACGTTCTCGGCCTTTTCGCTCGACGCGATCGCCCTTCTGGAACACGGGCAGACGATGAGTGGCCTCGCCTATATCGTGGCGAGCGTCGGTCTTTCGATACTTGCCGTGTTCGCCGGGCTGGCCCTGATGCGCGCAATGGTCTAAAGCCAGCCTTTAAGGAAAAGAAGGCGGATTTCTGCAAGATGGCGGGCATAGAACACAGGCAGGTTGACAGCGACGAAGCGGGAATGCGTCTCGACCGCTGGTTCAAGGTGCATTTCCCCGGACTGGGCTTCGGTCCGCTGCAGAAGCTGCTGCGTTCCGGACAGATCCGCGTGGATGGGGCGCGGGCAAAATCCGACACGCGCATACAACCCGGTCAGACGATCCGCATTCCGCCGCTGGGCGTCGATCCGAAGGAAGCGAAATCCGGGCCGATCGGAGGCCGTGACCTGCGCCAATCGCCGGACGGCGAGCTTCTGTCGCGCATGGTGCTGCATGAGGATGCCAAGGTCATCGTGCTCAACAAACCGGCGGGCCTTGCCGTTCAGGGCGGCTCGGGCGTCAACCGGCATATAGACAAGATGCTCGAGGCATGGACCAGCCAGAAGGGCGAAAAGCCGCGCCTCGTCCATCGTCTCGACCGTGATACGTCGGGCGTACTTGTCGTCGCCCGCACGCGCGGGGCTGCGCAACAGCTGACCGCGGCGTTTCGCGAGCGCGACACCAAGAAGACGTACTGGGCTCTGGTCAGGGGCGTGCCGCGCAAGCGGGAAGACAAGATTTCCACCTGGCTCGTAAAGGAGCCCACGCCCGATGGCGACCGTGTTCGGATTGCCAAGCACGGCGAGGATGGCGCCGACCACGCCATCTCCTATTACCGGATCGTCGAGCAAGCCGGCCAGAACCTCGCCTGGCTGGAAATGGAACCCTATACCGGCCGCACGCACCAGCTGCGCGTCCACGCCGCCCATATCGGCCATCCGATCATCGGCGATCCGAAATACTTCGAAGCCGACGTCAACTGGACCTTCCCCGGCGGCATGCAGAACCGGCTGCATCTTCACGCGCGGCACATAGACATTCCGCATCCGAACGGCGGGCGGCTGAAGATCACCGCTCCCCTGCCCCAGCACATGGTGCAGAGCTGGAACCTGCTCGGCTTCGACGAGAACGCCGCCGGCGAGGAAGAGTGATGAAGCTCGTCCTTTTCGATTGCGACGGAACGCTCGTCGACAGCGCGGGACTGATCCATGAGGTAATGGCCCGCACCTTCGAGGCGTTCGATCTGGATCGCCCGACATCGGACGCGACCAAGGCGATCATCGGCCTCACCCTCGATATCGCGATTGCCCGGCTCATGGGGCAGGAACACGTCGACGACCGGGCGACCGCAATGACGGCGCATTACAAATCTATATTCGCTTCGGTACGAGGCGAGCCCGGCTGCAGCGAAGCGCTGTTTCCGGGCATTGCGGAGATGATGCAGACTCTGGCCGGACGCGACGAACTGCTGATCGGTGCCGTCACCGGCAAATCGAGGCGAGGTCTGACGCATATCGCGGCGACGCATGGATTCGACAAGATTTTCTTCGTCTCCCGCACTGCGGACGACTGTCCCTCGAAGCCGCATCCCGCCATGGTGATGGAGTGCTGCGCGGAAGCCGGAGTCGATCCCCGCGACACGATCGTGATCGGCGACGCGATCTATGACATGCAGATGGCGAAGGCCGCCGGCGCCGATGCCCTGGGCGTCGCCTGGGGTTACGCCAGTGTGCCGGAGCTGATGGTATCCGGCGCGGATCACATCGCCCGCGTGCCGGCAGACATAATCGAATGGATGGACCGCAACCATGCCTGATATTCGCGACGAACTGAGTGGTGCGCTGAGCCACGACGATCCCGTGCGCCGGGCCCAGATACAGATGCAGAAACCGCTGCCGAAACGCTTCTACAAGCAGGCGAGCGCCGCACCGGCGGATGACGGCGGATACGCCGTGCTTCTCGACGGAAGGTCGGTGCGCACACCGGCCAAACGGGCGTTCACCGTCCCTACCGAAAAGCTCGCGGGGCTGCTGGCAGCCGAGTGGGACGCCCAGACCGACGTTATCGATCCATCGGCGATGCCGCTCACGCGGATCGTCAACACCGCGATCGACGGAGTTGCGCTCGACGATCGTGCGGTCTTCGACGACATTCTCCGTTTTGTCGGCAGCGATCTCCTCTGCTATCGGGCCGACAGCCCGAAGGAACTCGTCGCTCGGCAGAACGAACACTGGAATCCGATAATCGACTGGGCCGCCCGGACGCTCGGCGCCCGGTTCATTCTCGTCGAAGGCGTCATCCATCAGGAACAGCCGGCGGAGGCGGTCTCGGCCTTTGCCGAAGGCCTGCGCGGCTTTGCGACACCCCTCGGCCTCGCCTGCCTGCACACCGTCACCAGCCTGACCGGATCCGCCCTGCTCGCCCTTGCCCTCGCCATGGGCAGGCTCTCCGCCGAACAGGCATGGGCTGCCGCTCATGTCGACGAGGATTGGCAGATCGAACAGTGGGGAACAGACGAAGAGGCATTCAGACGCCGCGAAAACCGCTGGCGGGAAATGCTGGCTGCCGCGGTCGTGCTCGACGCGCTGAAGTGACGATGACGGTGGCTCGCCCCTCATCCGCCTGCCGGCACGTTCTCCCCGTTTTAGAGCCCCGCTTGCGGGGAAAAGGTGGCCGGCAGGCCGGATGAGGGGCCGAATCTCAGTGGTCGAACCCGTCAGCCGACGAGCTTCAGACCGGCGATGCCCGCGACGATGAGGCCGATGCAGCCGAGGCGCATCGCCGTTGCGGGCTCTGCGAACAAAATGATGCCGAGAATGACCGTACCCACGGTGCCGATCCCCGTCCAGACGGCATAGGCCGTGCCGAGCGGCAGCGAACGCACCGCTATTCCGAGCAGAACGACGCTCAGGATCATCGACCCGACCGTCAGCACAGTCGGCGTGAACCGCGTAAATCCATCCGTGTATTTGAGACCGATCGCCCAACCGATTTCGAGAATTCCGGCGAGCAACAGCGTGAACCAGGCCATTTCGAACTCCTTCATGTGGAGCGAGGCCGTCCCCGCGGAAGTTCGGATCCATTCGATCCGTGCAGCCGTCTGCGATGTGATCCTTCTATGCCACGGGCTCATCCGGACAGCAAGGCATCCTCTGGCACGGCAGCCCTGCTGGCGTGACAGAGCTGGATCGGCCCTCACGAATTCCGGTCGCGCCGAAGCTTGTTCCACCACTCCAGCCGCTTGCGGATCTCGCGTTCGAAGCCGCGCTCCGGAGGGTCGTAAAAGGTCTTTCTGCCCATCTTCTCGGGGAAATAATCCTGGCCGGAAAATGCGTCGGGCTCGTCATGATCGTAGCGATAGCCCTCGCCGTAGCCTTCCCCCTTCATGAGCTTCGTCGGAGCGTTGAGAATGTGCTTCGGCGGCAGCAGAGATCCGTTCTCCTTGGCCGCGCGCATCGCCGCCTTGTAGGCGGTATAGACCGCGTTGGACTTCGGCGCCGTGGCGAGATAGACGCAGGCCTCTGCAAGAGCCAGTTCCCCTTCGGGGGACCCGAGATAATCATAGGCATCCTTGGCGGCATTGCAGATCGCCAGTGCCTGCGGATCGGCGAGGCCGATATCCTCGACCGCCATCCGCACGAGCCGTCTGCCTATATAGAGCGGATCCTCCCCGGCATCGAACATGCGGCAGAGATAATAGAGCGCCGCGTCCGGATCGGACCCCCGAACGGACTTATGAAGCGCCGAGATCAGGTTGTAATGACCGTCCTGGCCCTTGTCGTATACCGGCGCGCGGCGCTGGACGATCTCCTGAAGCCCGGCGGAATCGAATATCTCCTCCCGGCGCGCCGCCCGCCATACCTCTTCCGCGAGCGTCAGCACCGCCCGGCCGTCCCCGTCCGCCATGCGGATCAGGCTGGCGCGAGCCTCGTCATCCAGCGGCAGCGGTTTGCCCTCGGCCGCCTCGGCCCGCTTCAGGAGTTCCTCGAGGCTGGCTTCGTCATGCGGCTTGAACGTCAAGACGCGGGCCCGCGACAAAAGCGCGGCGTTAAGCTCGAAAGACGGATTCTCGGTGGTGGCGCCGACCAGGATGACCGTGCCATCCTCCATGACCGGCAGGAAGCTGTCCTGCTGCGCCCGGTTGAACCGGTGGATCTCGTCGACGAAAAGCAGCGTCTGGCGCCCCGACATGCGCCGGGCGCGGGCAGATTCGAACACCTTCTTGAGGTCCGCAACACCGGAGAAGATTGCCGAAATCTGCTCGAATGCGAGACCTGCCTCGCCTGAAAGCAGGCGGGCAACCGTTGTCTTGCCGGTTCCCGGTGGGCCCCAGAAGATCATCGATCCGAGGGATCCGGAAGCGATCATCCGTGTGAGCACGCCGTCCGGGCCGGTCAGATGCTCCTGGCCCGTCACCTCCGCCAGCGTGCGCGGGCGCAGGCGATCCGCAAGCGGCCTTGCCGAGGCCATTTCCGGAGGCTCATGGGGGGCGAAGAGGTCGCTCATCGGAAGAACTGACGGATGATCTGACCGTTGCGCTCGATCTCGACACGCCAGAAGGAGGCATCCTCGGCGACGACGCTTTCCAGCGTCTTCGAACTGTCGATTGCCGTCCCGTTGACCGAACGAACGATGTCCTTCGGTTCCAGGCCGATACGCGCAGCCGGCGAGCCGCGATTGATCTCCGTGATGACCACGCCCTGCAGCGACGTGGGCATGCGCAACTCGTCCGCAAGCCGGGGCGAGAGATTTGCCACGACAGCGCCGGCGAAGGGATTGCGCCCCTCGATCAGCCGTTCGTCTCGTGGCTGCGTTTCCGGCGCCCGCTCAAGCTTGAGGGTGATTTCGCGTGCACCGCCGTTTTCCGAAATCGTCACACGCGCCTCGTGACCGATCCCCACGGTGGTCAGACGATAGCCGAGCGCATCGGGGTGTTCGACCGGAATGCCGTTGACGGCGGTGACCACCTGTCCGGGGCGCATGCCGGCGCTCTCGGCCGGACCGCCTGCGACGACCGCCGTCACCAGCGCCCCGCGCGCCCGCTCAAGCCCAAGCGCCTCGGCCACGTCGGAGGTCACCGGCTCGAAGGTCGCGCCGACGAAGGGACGGATGAACGAGCCGTTGCCTCCTTCAGCGGAGGCAACGAAAACCTTGACCAGGTTGGCGGGGATCGCAAAGCCCACACCGTTGGAACCGCCGCCTCTCGAAAAAATCGCAGTATTGATGCCGATCAACTCGCCCTTCATGTTGATCAGGCCGCCGCCGGAATTGCCCGGATTGATCGCCGCATCCGTCTGGATGAAAAAGCCGAAATCGCCGTTGGAGATCTGGTTGCGGGCGAGCGCCGACACGATGCCGCTCGTCACCGTCTGCCCGACGCCGAAAGGATTGCCCATCGCCAGCACCAGGTCGCCGACCTCCACCGCGTCGGAATCACCGATCGGGACGATGTCGAACGGACCGTCCGACTGGATTTTCAGGACCGCCAGATCGAGGCGATCATCCTTCAGGATGATCTTGCAGGGAAACTCACGCCCGTCGGCCAGCGCCACCTTGATATCGTCGGCCCCCTCGATGACATGGTTGTTGGTCACGACCAGGCCATGGCGGCCGACGATGACGCCCGACCCCAGAGACGACTGCTTCTCGGTGCGATTCGGCATCCGCTGTCCGAAGAATTCCTCGAAGAAAGGGTCCCCGGCAAAGATCGAGCGGCGCTCCACCACGCGCTCGGCATAGACGTTCACGACTGCATTCGCAGTCTGTTTGACGAGTGGCGCGAAAGAGAGCTGCATCTCCGACCGCGACTGCGGCACGGTCCTGGCATCCTGGGCCATCGCAGGTGTCGATATGGCAACAGCAAGCACGAGAGCCGCGAGAGCTCGATGGCCGAAGATCATGAAGCATTCTCCCTTTCGTTGCTGCTACGTTCAGATAGGATTTCGCACGGAAAAAGGCAAACCTGCCGCCCGACAATTCAGCGTAACGGAGCCGCAAGGACGGATCGTTTCATCAGGGAATTCATGGGAGTACACATTGCGCGCCGATGCTCGGCCTACTGCATGTCTCCTTAAATCGACCTCGATTTAAGGACGAAGACATGCAGCACTTCAAAGTGCTACAGCGACCTTTGCGCGTCTGATAAGACGCGCGGCGCTTTAGGCCTCCCAAGGACGCAGGCAACGTTCACGAGTCATGCACGAAAACGTGGTCTCGCCAGCCTTTTCCGGTGAACGAAACTCTGCTCATTTGCGTATTAGAAAAAGTCGAATGACACCGAGGAGACCCCATGCCCAGCTATCGCGCGCCGAAGATTGCCGCTGCCGAAATCACACCGGAGCGCTTCTTCCTGGATCGGCGGACCTTCATCGCCGCCGCGGCCGGAAGCCTGGCTCTCAGCGTACCCAAGCCAAGCCGCGCGGCCGCACTCGAGGCGTCCAAGAGCACGTACAGGGCCGATGACCCCGCAACGCCGGAAAAGGACGCCACCACCTACAACAACTTCTATGAATTCGGGACGGGCAAAGGCGATCCGGCTGCCAACTCGGCAAACTTCAAGCCGGCGCCCTGGACGGTGAAGGTCGACGGATTGGTCGGCAAGCCGCGGGAATTCGGCCTGGAGGAACTCCTGGCCTTCCCTCTCGAAGAGAGAATTTACCGGATGCGCTGCGTCGAAGCGTGGTCGATGGTCATTCCCTGGATCGGCTTTCCATTGGCCGCGCTCCTCGACAGGGTCGAGCCGCTCGGAAGCGCGAAATATGTCGCCTTCGAGACCGTGGTCCGGCCCGAGGAAATGCCGGGCCAGTCCGGTTATTTCCAGCCCCTGGAATGGCCCTACCGGGAAGGCTTGAGGCTCGACGAAGCGCGCCACCCGCTGACGATCCTCTCCGTCGGGCTCTATGGCAAGACGCTGCCGAACCAGAACGGCGCACCGATCCGCCTGGTGGTCCCGTGGAAATACGGCTTCAAGGGGATCAAGTCGATCGTGCGCATCTCGCTCACCGAAACGCCGCCGCCGTGCACCTGGAATCTCGCCGGGCCGAGTGAATACGGCTTCTATGCCAATGTGAATCCGGCCGTCGATCACCCCCGCTGGAGCCAGGCGACCGAAAACCGTATCGGCGAAGGCGGCTTCTTCGGCGCCAACCGCCGCGATACGCTCCCTTTCAACGGCTACGCAGAGGACGTCGCGAGCCTCTACGCCGGCATGGACCTCAGCGTGAATTTCTGAGGATGCGGAGCCTTCCTGCCCTGCCGAAGCGATTGCACGGCCCTTCGATCTGGGCGCTCTATATACTCGGCTTCCTACCGGCAGTCTGGGGGTTCTATCTGGGAGCCACCGGTCGGCTGCCCGGAAATGCGGTCAAGGAATTCGAGCACCTGCTCGGCATCTGGGCCCTGCGCTTTCTGATTGCCACGCTGGCGATCACGCCGATTCGCGACCTGTTCGGCGTCAACTGGCTCAGATACCGCCGCGCCCTGGGCCTCCTCGCCTTTTATTATGTGATGATGCATTTCCTCACATATATGGTGCTGGACCAGACGCTCCTTCTCCCGGCGATTGTCGCCGACATCGCCCGTCGTCCCTTCATCACCATCGGCATGGCGGCCCTCGTTCTGCTCATCCCGCTGGCGGTTACATCGAACAACTGGTCGATAAGGCGCCTCGGGCAACGATGGAACAAGCTTCACAGGCTCGTCTACGTGATCGCCGCGGCCGGAGCGCTGCATTTCGCCATGTCGGTCAAGGTCGTCGGCCCCGAGCAAATGCTGTATCTCTTCCTTGTGGCGGTCCTCGTCGCCTGGCGCGCCGTCAGAAAGCGGTTTCTGCGGTGGCGGCGACAGGGCACCGCACCCATGCGGTCGCAAGCCAGAGCGGGATAAAGGCACAACGGGCCAGTGGGGAAGAGCACCGGCCAAGGTCTAGCAAGCCAGGCCACGTCCTTGGGCTCAAAGGGCTCTCCCGCGCCGCAGACGCGGCGCTGCTGGATCCCTGTGACGAGCACAGGGATGAGGGGGGCGGAGAGGCACAGTCCACTTCTCATAGCCGGTGTGGAAAGTCCGGAGTTGGCGTGCATATCCGCAAGCGAAAGTTTCCGTTGCGCCCTCGCACTCCCTCTCCCTCATTCCTGTGCCTGTCACAGGAATCCAGCCAGCCCAAGTCTTTGGGCTGAAAGGACTTCAGCGCCGCAGACGCAGCGCTCTTCCCTGCGACAAGCACAAGGGATGAAGACCTACTTCCACTTTCAATAGAACGAGAAAAAGCGGCCGGGTGAAATTATCACCCGGCCGCTTTCATTCTTTGGTCAGCTCTGACGAAATCAGGCCGCTTCGGCTGCTTCAGCTTCGGCAGAAACGCGGGCGCGGTCCTTCGAACCCTTGGCGTCGACGTCGCGGTCGACGAATTCGATGACGGCGAGCGGGGCATTGTCGCCCTGGCGGAATCCTGCCTTCATGATGCGCAGGTAGCCGCCATTGCGGGTGGCGTAGCGCGAGGCAATCGCGTCGAACAGCTTCGAGACGACGGCAACGTCGCGGATCTGCGAGATCGCCTGGCGGCGGGCATGCAGATCGCCGCGCTTGCCGAGCGTGACGAGCTTTTCCACGATCGGGCGGATTTCCTTGGCCTTCGGCAGGGTCGTGACGATCTGCTCGTGCTCGATCAGCGAAGCTGCCATGTTGGCAAACATCGCCTTGCGGTGGCTGGCGGTTCTATTCAGCTTGCGGCCGGCTTTACCGTGGCGCATGGCTATTCTCCTTTACTTGCAGGCATCCGCCCGCAGTCTAATAGGTTAGTACTGGTCTTCGTAACGCTTGGCGAGGTCTTCGATGTTCTCCGGCGGCCAGGACGGCACTTCCATGCCGAGGTGCAGGCCCATGGAAGCGAGAACTTCCTTGATCTCGTTGAGCGACTTGCGACCAAAATTCGGCGTACGGAGCATTTCTGCTTCGGTCTTCTGAATGAGGTCGCCGATATAGACGATGTTGTCGTTCTTCAGGCAGTTGGCCGAACGGACGGAAAGCTCCAGTTCGTCGACCTTCTTGAGAAGCGCGGGGTTGAAGGCGAGTTCGGTGACCGCCTCTTCCTCGGTTTCCTTCTGCGGCTCGTCGAAGTTGACGAAGACCGACAGCTGGTCCTGAAGGATGCGGGCCGCGAAAGCGATCGCATCTTCGCCGGTGACGGAGCCATCGGTTTCGATGGACATCGTCAGCTTGTCATAGTCGAGAACCTGGCCTTCACGGGTGTTTTCCACCTTGTAGGAGACCTTCTTGACCGGAGAGTACAGGCTGTCGACCGGAATGAGGCCGATCGGCGCATCTTCCGAGCGGTTGCGGTCAGCCGGTACGTAGCCCTTGCCGTTGTTGACGGTGAACTCCATGCGGATTTCCGCGCCCTCATCGAGGGTGCAGATCACGTGGTTCGGGTTGAGGATCTCGATGTCGCCAACCGTCTGAATGTCACCGGCGGTCACGACGCCCGGACCCTGCTTGCGCACGACCATGCGCTTTGCGTCGTCGCCATCCATCTTGATGGCGATTTCCTTGATGTTGAGCACGATGTCGGTCACGTCTTCCCGGACGCCCGGGATAGAAGAGAACTCATGCAATACGCCGTCGATCTGAACCGCGGTTACGGCAGCACCGCGCAGCGACGACAATAGGACGCGGCGAAGCGCGTTGCCGAGCGTCAGGCCAAAGCCGCGCTCAAGCGGCTCCGCGACCAACGTTGCCTTGGTGCGGCCGGAGGAGGCGAACTCCACCTTGTTCGGCTTGATCAATTCCTGCCAATTTTTCTGGATCATGTTTTCTGCCTTCCGTTCGTTGCCACCATCCAATCGTGACAACCGAGCCCCGAAGACCGGGAGGACACCGGAAAGTCCTCACCGGAATGTTGAATACAGATGATCAGACGCGGCGCTTCTTGCGCGGACGGCAGCCATTGTGCGGGATCGGGGTCACGTCACGGATCGACGTGATCATGAAACCTGCAGCCTGGAGCGCGCGAAGAGCGGATTCACGGCCGGAACCCGGACCGCAAACTTCCACTTCCAGCGACTTCATGCCGTGTTCCTGGGCCTTCTTGGCGCAATCTTCAGCGGCGATCTGCGCGGCGAACGGGGTCGACTTGCGCGAACCCTTGAAACCCTTCGCACCGGCGGACGACCAGGCAATAGCATTGCCCTGCGCGTCGGTAATGGTGATCATCGTGTTGTTGAACGACGAATTGACGTGTGCAACGCCCGACGTAATGTTCTTGCGCTCGCGACGGCGAACGCGGGTGGCTTCCTTGGCCATAGGATCCCTTTCTTAGATCTCTGCACCGCCGTAATTCCAGCGGCTCCACCGGGAAAAGGATTTGTCGTCCCCTGCCCTGCATCTTACGAATCGCAACAGCCGGCGCACCGGCCTCGCGAGCATTCCGAGGAACCGGTAACGGTCCTCGCGTTGGTCGGACACTTGCCCTTCCCAAACTGCAAAAGGAGGCCGGCGCGTGCGCCAGCCTCCCGTTTTCCCTTTTCGGGAAATTACTTCTTCTTGCCGGCGATCGCCTTTGCCGGACCCTTGCGGGTGCGGGCATTGGTGTGCGTGCGCTGACCGCGCACCGGCAGGCCGCGACGATGGCGAAGACCGCGATAGCAGCCGAGATCCATCAGACGCTTGATGTTCATCGAGGTCTCGCGACGCAGGTCACCTTCGACCTGATAGTCGCGGTCGATCGTTTCACGGATCTGAAGGACCTCAGCGTCCGTCAACTGGTGAACGCGACGCTCGGCCGGAATACCGACCTTCTCGATGATTTCCTGTGCGAATTTCGTGCCGATCCCGTGAATATACGTCAGCGCGATGACGACGCGCTTTGCGGTCGGGATGTTGACGCCAGCGATACGTGCCACGTCTATTCTCCTTGCGTTCCAGTTGCCTACAGGCAATAGGTGCTTCGTTACGCGACCTTAAGAGCCGCACTTTGATTGAGGTTCGAGACACGTCAAAAACGACCGTACCCGGACTTCATTTCGTTGAAGACCGCGCCGATCGCTTCTCTTGTCGCGAGTTGACGCAGTCTTTGGAGGAATCGGCCGGAAAAGTCAACTCCCCGGCGCTCCCATTTTGGCAAAGGCAGCGCCTATGCCAGAATCTTCTCGATCTCGGCGGTAACCGTATGCACATCCGCCATGCCGTCCACGGTCTTCAACCGACCGGTTCGGGCGTAGTGTTCCGAAAGCGGAGCGGTCTTTTCCCGATATTCCTGCAGACGACGCCGGAATGCTTCCGGATTGTCGTCGGAGCGTACGGTGCCGCCGGCCGCGACGGTTTCGGTTACGCGATTCTCCATGCGCCGCACAAGGGCTGCCTCATCGACCTTCAGCTCGATGACCGCATCGAGTTTCAGGCCTTTTTCCTCAAGCATCCGGTCGAGCGCTACGGCCTGCGGGACCGTGCGCGGATAGCCGTCGAGAATGAAGCCCCTTGCGCAATCCGCAGAATCGATGCGGTCGGAGACGATCTCGTTGACGATTTCGTCGGAGACGAGCTGGCCGGCATCCATCACGGCTTTCGCGCGCTTGCCGACCTCGGTCGCCTGAGCTACCGCCGTCCGAAGCATATCCCCCGTGGAAAGCTGCGGAATGCCGTATCTCTCCGTCAGAAGCTTGGCCTGAGTACCCTTGCCAGCGCCCGGCGGTCCCAAAAAAATTAGCCTCATCGTCCCCTCTTTCCTCCGCGCAGCTTCGACTTCTTGATCAGTCCCTCATATTGCTGGGCAATGAGGTGACCCTGGATCTGTGCTACCGTATCGAGGGTCACGCTGACAACAATCAAAAGCGACGTACCACCAAGGTAGAACGGCACGCCTGTCTGCGAGATGAGTATCTCGGGCAGGATGCAGACGAAGACCAGGTAGATCGCGCCGATGACGGTGATGCGCGTCAACACGTAATCGATGTATTCGGCCGTGCGTTCACCGGGGCGGATGCCTGGAACGAACCCGCCATGCTTCTTCAGATTGTCGGCCGTATCCTTCGGGTTGAAGACGATGGCCGTATAGAAGAAGGCGAAAAAGGCGATCATCGCACCGTAAAGGATCATATAGAGCGGCTGACCGTGAGCGAGCGCACCGACGATCGCGGTTGCCCAGCCGGGCATGGTCGCGGTGTTGGCAAAGCCGGCAAGCGTGGCGGGCAGCAGGAGAAGCGACGACGCGAAGATCGCCGGGATCACACCCGAGGTGTTGAGCTTCAGCGGCAGGTGCGACGTGTCGCCCTGGAACATGCGGTTGCCGACCTGGCGCTTCGGATACTGTATCAGCAGGCGGCGCTGCGCGCGCTCGACGAAGACGATCAACGCGATCACGCCGACGACCATGACGATAATCGCAAGGATGAGAGGCGTCGACAGAGCACCGGTACGGCCGAGCTCAAGGGTCCCGGCAAGCGCCGAGGGCAGAGCGGCGACGATGCCGGCGAAGATGATCAGCGAAATACCGTTGCCGATGCCGCGGGACGTGATCTGCTCACCGAGCCACATCAGGAACATCGTGCCGCCGAGCAGCGAAATAACGGTGGAAATCCGGAAGAACCAGCCCGGATCGTTGACGAGGCCGCTGCCGCTTTCGAGACCGACGGCAATACCGTAGGCCTGCATCGCACCCAGCAGCACCGTACCGTAGCGGGTGTACTGGTTGATGACCTTGCGGCCCTGCTCGCCTTCTTTCTTCAGCTGCTCGAGCGCCGGAACGACCGACGTCATGAGCTGCACGATGATCGATGCGGAAATGTAAGGCATGATGCCGAGGGCGAAGATCGCCATGCGCTCGACCGCGCCGCCCGAGAACATGTTGAAGAGGCCGAGGATGCCCCCCGACTGTCCCTGGAATGCCTGCGCGAATGCGTCCGGGTTAAGGCCCGGCAACGGAATGTAGGTGCCAAGTCGATAGACCAGAAGCGCACCGAGAGTGAACCAGAGGCGTTTCTTCAGATCTTCCGCCTTGGCGAAAGTCGAAAAATTCAGGTTCGAGGCGAGCTGTTCCGCTGCAGAAGCCATGCAATTCTCCGCGTACCAAGTCTCGGAAACACGGGAAAACCCGGTCGTTCCGGATGGAATCAGTTTTCGTCGTTGAAAACCAGGCACGAGGCGATTGTCGCTGCAATCGGATGCCTCACCGTGGTTTCCGTTATGTCCCGTCGCGGCAGGCGATTCGCTGCGCTTGGACGTGAGGCTCACATATGGGAGCAAAACCGCCCGGCGTGAAGCACCCCGGGCGGTTCATCAGTCATATTTATTCAGCGGCTGCGGAGAGCAGCTTGATGGAACCGCCAGCCTTCTCGATCTTCTCGATCGCGGGCTTGGAGGCGCCGGCAACTTCGAGCGAAACCTTCGCCTTCAGTTCGCCGTCGGCGAGAACGCGCACACCATCCTTGACGCGGCGGATAACGCCGGCCGCCTTGAGAGCAGCGGCATCGACGGTCTTGGATGCGTCCAGCTTCTTGGCATCGACTGCGGCCTGAATCCGGCCGAGCGACACGACAACGAACTCCGAAGCGAAGATGTTGTTGAAGCCGCGCTTCGGCAGGCGACGGTAGATGGGCATCTGACCGCCTTCGAAGCCGTTGATCGCGACGCCCGAACGCGCCTTCTGACCCTTTACACCGCGACCGGCCGTCTTGCCGGAACCGGAGCCGATACCGCGGCCCAGGCGCTTGCGGTTCTTGGTCGCGCCTTCGTTGTCCTTGATTTCATTCAGTTTCATATCTCGATCCCCCTCACTTCTCGTCGACGACGCGAACGAGGTGCTGGACGGCCCGGATCATGCCGCGAACGGCCGGAGTGTCTTCCAGCGTGCGTACCCGGTGCATCTTGTTGAGGCCCAGGCCGACGAGCGTCTGACGCTGCACGGCCGGACGGCGAATGGGGCTACCGATCTGCTCGACGGTAACCGTCTTCTTGGCAACTTCCTTCTTAGCCATCTGTCAGCTCCCTTATTCTTCGGAAGCAACGCCGGCGGAAACGCGACGGGACTGGAGCGTGGCGTACTTCATGCCGCGCTGTGCCGCGATATCCTTCGGGTGCATCTGGTTCTTGAGCGCGTCGAAGGTTGCGCGAACCATGTTGTAGGGGTTCGACGAACCGGTCGACTTGGCTACGACGTCGTGAACGCCGAGCGTCTCGAAGACGGCGCGCATCGGGCCACCGGCGATGATACCGGTACCGGGCTTGGCCGAGCGCAGCAGCACCTTGCCGGCGCCATGACGGCCGTGCACGTCGTGGTGCAGAGTGCGGCCACCGCGCAGCGGTACGAAGATCAGGTCACGCTTGGCGGCTTCCGTTGCCTTGCGGATGGCTTCCGGCACTTCGCGTGCCTTGCCATGGCCGAAGCCGACGCGGCCCTTCTGGTCGCCCACGACGACGAGAGCGGCGAAACCGAAACGACGACCGCCCTTCACCACCTTGGCGACGCGGTTGATAGCGACGAGCTTATCGACAAACTCGCTGTCGCGCTCTTCGCGGTTCTGGCGATCTTCGCGAGAACCTCTTCTTTCTTGTGCCATTGTCCTCTTCCTTTTTCTTTTCCGGGTGCAATCGGCAGATTGACGAAAGCCGCCTCGCTTCCTTGGAAATCGAAGCGGCCGGGGATTTGCGAAGCCGGGTTACGCCCGGGCATTGCTGCCCGGGCGACGAACCTTAGAAGTTCAGGCCGCCTTCGCGAGCTGCCTCGGCCAGCGCCTTGATGCGGCCGTGGTAGATGAAGGCGCCACGGTCAAAGACAACGTCCTTGATGCCCGCCTTGGAAGCACGTTCTGCCAGGAGCTTGCCGACAGCCGTAGCGGCTTCGGTATCCGCTCCGGTCTTCAGCGAAGACCGCAGATCCGTGTCGAGGGTCGATGCCGAGGCAATCGTCTTGCCGGCAACATCGTCAATGATCTGCGCATAGATGTTCTTCGACGAGCGATGAACCGACAGGCGCGGGCGGCCATTGGCAACCGCCTTGATTTGACGGCGCACGCGGCTGGCGCGACGCACAAGAGTATCTTTCCTGCTAGCCATTTCGCGTGATCCTTACTTCTTCTTGCCTTCTTTGCGGACGATCCGCTCTTCGGCATACTTGACGCCCTTGCCCTTGTAGGGCTCGGGGCCGCGGTATTCGCGGATTTCCGCGGCAACCTGGCCGACCTGCTGCTTGTTGATTCCGGAAACGACGATTTCCGTCGGCTTCGGCACAGCGATCGTGATGCCTTCCGGCGTCTGGTAGACGACGTCGTGGCTGAAGCCGAGCGCGAGCTGCAGGTTCTTGCCCTGCATGGACGCGCGGTAACCGACGCCGTTGATTTCGAGCTTGCGCTCGTAACCGTCCTTCACGCCCTTGAGGATGTTCTCGATCATCGTGCGGGACATGCCCCACTTTGCGCGAGCATCCTTGCTCTCGTTGAGCGGCTGAACGACAACCGTGTTGTTTTCGAGCTTCACCGAAACTTCGTCATTTGCGACGAAGAACAGTTCGCCCTTCGGGCCCTTTGCCGTTACCTTCTGGCCATCCACGTTAGCCGTGACGCCTGCCGGAACTTGAACGGGCTTCTTACCGATACGAGACATTTTTATACCTGTCTGTTCGCTATGGAGATCCTGCTCGATCTTAGAAGATCGAGCAAAGAACCTCACCACCAACATTCTGTTCGCGTGCCTGGTGATCGGCCATCACGCCCTTCGGAGTCGAAAGGATGGTGATGCCGAGGCCGTTCGCGACCTGCGGAATGGACTTGACCGAGACATAGACCCGGCGGCCCGGCTTGGAGACGCGCGCGATCTCACGGATCACGGAGGCGCCTTCGTAGTACTTCAATTCGATGTTCAGCTCGGCCTTGCCGTTGCCGAATTCGACTTCTGAGTATCCGCGGATGTAGCCTTCTGCCTGAAGGACATCCAGCACGCGTGCGCGAAGCTTGGAAGCCGGCGTCGAAACGCTCGACTTGCGGCGAGCAGCGCCGTTGCGGATACGGGTGAGCATATCGCCCAAAGGATCAGTCATTGCCATGTACCCGTCTCCTTACCAGCTCGACTTGACCACGCCCGGCACCTTGCCGAGATTGCCCAGTTCGCGAAGTGCAATACGCGACATGCGCAGCTTGCGATAATAGGCACGCGGACGACCGGTGACTTCGCAACGATTGCGGATGCGGGTCTTGGACCCATCGCGGGGCAGTTCAGCCAGCTTGAGGGTGGCCTTGAACCGCTCTTCGATCGGCAAAGACTGGTTCATGATGATTGCCTTCAGGACCGCGCGCTTGGCGGCGTGATTGGCAACCAGTTTGCGGCGGCGCTTGTTCTTTTCAACTGCGCTCGTTTTCGCCATAACAGTTATCCTTCTTTACGCTTGCCGTTACGGATTACTGACGGAACGGGAAGTTGAACTCTTTGAGAAGAGCGCGTGCTTCGTCGTCGTTAGTTGCCGTCGTGCAAACGATGATGTCCATGCCCCACATCTGATCAACCTTGTCGTAGTTGATCTCAGGGAACACAATGTGCTCCTTGATGCCCATGGCAAAGTTGCCACGACCATCGAAGGACTTCGGATTGAGGCCGCGGAAGTCTCGAACACGCGGAAGAGCGATGTTGATGAGACGATCCAGGAACTCATACATCCGAACGCCGCGCAGGGTAACCTTGGCACCAATCGGCATGCCTTCGCGAAGCTTGAAGCCCGCGATGGAGTTGCGAGCGCGGGTGATGACCGGCTTCTGGCCGGCAATCGCAGCGAGGTCGGCAGCAGCAACCGTCGGCTTCTTGGAATCGCCGGTTGCTTCGCCAACACCCATGTTGATGACGATCTTGTCGAGGCGCGGGATCTGCATTTCGTTGGCGTAGGAGAACTGCTCCTGCATCGCCTTGCGGATGCGCTCTACATATTCCTTCTTGAGCCGCGACTCATAAGCGGACTTAGCCATCGATCACATCTCCCGAACGCTTGGCCACGCGGACCTTCTTGTCACCATCGATCTTGAAACCGACACGGGTCGGCTTGCCGTCCTTCGGATCGGCGATCGCGATGTTCGAAAGGTGGATCGAGGCTTCCTTTGTGATAATGCCGGCTTCCTGGTTCTGAGTCTGGCGCTGGTGACGCTTCACCACGTTGACGCCGCGCACGAGAGCCCGGTCTTCCTTCGGCATGACCTGAATGACTTCACCGGTACGGCCCTTGTCCTTACCGGTCAGAACGACGACCTTGTCGCCTTTGCGAATCTTTTGCATCTCTGATCGCTCCCTTAGAGTACTTCCGGAGCCAGCGAGATGATCTTCATGTGGTTCTTGGCGCGGAGTTCGCGCGGAACCGGTCCGAAGATACGGGTGCCGATCGGCTCTTTCTTGTTGTCGATGAGAACGGCTGCGTTGGTGTCGAAACGGATGACGCTGCCATCCGCACGGCGGATGTCTTTCGCGGTGCGAACGACAACAGCCTTCATGACATCACCCTTCTTCACGCGGCCGCGCGGAATGGCTTCCTTGATCGAAACGACGATGATGTCGCCGATCGACGCGTACTTGCGCTTGGAGCCGCCCAGCACCTTGATGCACATGACACGACGTGCGCCGGAATTATCCGCCACGTCGAGGTTTGTTTGCATCTGAATCATGTCAGGTCGCCTTCTTGTTGTTACCAGGCCGGTTGGGTCGAAACCCCCTCGCCCGGCTTATTGTGCTCATCTCAAAGCAAAAGAACGCTCGAACTCGAGCGTTCCTCGGCTTTAATTGCGTGCTTCATACAGATATTTGCCCGAGACGCAAGGGTCCGGCGGACAAAACCTGCAGAAATCAAGACTGGGCGGAAACGACCGTCCAGCGCTTGTCCTTGGAAATCGGCGCGCATTCCTCGATGGAAACGAGGTCGCCGACCTTGAACTGATTGTTCTCGTCGTGAGCCTTGTACTTCTTGGAACGACGAACGGTCTTCTGAAGGATCGGGTGCGCAAAGCGGCGCTCGACCCGGACGACGACGGTCTTGTCGTTCTTGTCGCTGACGACGGTGCCCTGCAGAATGCGTTTCGGCATATTGTTCTGGTCCTTAGGCCTTGGCTTCTGCCGCCTTCTGGCGGGCAATGGTTTTGATGCGTGCGATGTCCTTGCGGACCTCGTTGATACGCGAAGACTTCTCGAGCTGGCCAGTCGCCTTCTGGAAGCGCAGGTTGAACTGCTCCTTCTTCAGCTTGGCAAGCTCTTCCTTGAGTTGGTCGGCGCTCAGAGCGCGAACATCTGCGGCTTTCATGAGCTTCACTCCTTACTCTGCGATACGCTGCACGAAGCGCGTCTTGACAGAGAGCTTGGCAGCGCCGAGGCGAAGTGCCTCGCGGGCGAGCTCCTCGTTGACACCGTCGATCTCGAACATCATGCGGCCGGGCTTGACCTTGCATGCCCAGTATTCGACCGAACCCTTGCCCTTACCCATGCGGACTTCGGTCGGCTTTGCCGTGACCGGAACGTCGGGGAATACCCGGATCCAGACGCGGCCGGCGCGCTTCATATGACGGGTGATCGCACGGCGGGCCGCTTCGATCTCGCGAGCATTGACGCGGTTGGGCTCCTGGGCCTTCAGGCCGAATTCGCCGAAGGCGAGGTCAGAGCCGCCCTTCGCGACGCCCTTGATGCGCCCCTTGAACTGCTTGCGATACTTCGTACGCTTTGGCTGCAACATTTTTTTACTTCTCCGATATTGGCTGCCACGCGCGAATGTTACGCGTTCTCGCGGCGACGCTCTCTGCCGCTACCGCCCTGGTTGTCACTCTCGGTCGCGCGACGCTCGGAAGCCATCGGATCGTGCTCAAGGATTTCGCCCTTGAAGATCCAGACCTTGACGCCGCAGATTCCGAAAGCGGTTTCGGCTTCGGCCGTACCGTAGTCGATGTCGGCGCGCAGCGTATGCAGCGGAACGCGGCCTTCACGATACCATTCGGTACGGGCGATTTCCGCACCGCCGAGACGGCCGGCGCAAGTGATCTTGATGCCTTCGGCGCCGAGGCGCATCGCCGACTGAACGGCACGCTTCATCGCACGACGAAACGCTACGCGGCGCTCGAGCTGCTGAGCGATCGACTGCGCAACGAGCGTTGCGTCGACTTCCGGCTTGCGCACTTCGACGATGTTGAGGTGCGTTTCCGAATTGGTCATCTCGGAAAGCTTCTTGCGAAGCTTTTCGATGTCGGCGCCCTTCTTGCCGATGATCAGGCCCGGGCGAGCCGAGTGGATCGTCACGCGGCACTTCTTGTGCGGACGCTCGATCACGACCTTGGCGATACCGGCCGACTTCAGCTCTTCCATCAGATAGGCGCGGATCTTCAGGTCTTCGTGAAGAAGCTGGCCGTATTCCGCGTTATCCGCGAACCAACGGCTATCCCAGGTCCGGTTGATGCCGAGACGGAAACCGATCGGATTAATCTTCTGGCCCATTATGCGGCCTCCCCTTTGGCTTCCACTTCACGAACAACGATCGTCAAGTGCGCGAACGGCTTTTCGACGCGCGATGCACGGCCGCGACCACGGGCGTGGAAGCGCTTCATCACGATCGACTTGCCAACAAAAGCTTCTGCGACGATGAGCGAATCAACGTCGAGATCATGGTTGTTCTCTGCGTTGGCGATCGCAGATTCAAGCGTCTTCTTGACCGTGCCTGCGATGCGCTTGCGCGAGAACTCGAGTTCGGCCAGAGCCCGGTCGACCTTCTTGCCGCGGATCAGCGCGGCAACGAGGTTGAGCTTCTGGGGGCTGACGCGGATCGTGCGCGCAACTGCCTGCGCCTCATTATCCTTCAGCCGGCGTTCGGCTTTTGCCTTGCCCATCGTTACTTCCTCTTCGCTTTCTTGTCCGCGCCATGACCATAATAGGTCCGGGTCGGAGCGAATTCACCGAACTTGTGACCGACCATTTCTTCGGACACCGAGACGGGAACATGCTTGTTGCCGTTGTAGACGCCGAAGGTCAGACCGACGAACTGCGGAAGGATCGTGGAGCGACGGCTCCACATCTTGATCACTTCGTTGCGGCCGCCTTCGCGGACCTTCTCAGCCTTCTTGAGAAGATAACCGTCAACAAACGGACCTTTCCATACTGAACGAGCCACTTGAGACTTCCTCTCTTACTTCTTGCGCTGGTGACGCGAGCGCATAATGAACTTGTCGGTCGACTTGTTGGAGCGCGTGCGCTTGCCCTTTGTGGGCTTGCCCCATGGCGTGACCGGATGGCGACCACCGGAGGTGCGGCCTTCACCGCCGCCGTGCGGATGGTCAACCGGGTTCATGACGACGCCGCGTACGTGCGGACGCTTTCCGCGCCAACGCGAACGGCCGGCCTTACCATCATTGATGTTGCCGTGATCGGGGTTCGATACAGCACCGATCGATGCGAGGCAAGAGCCGTGCACCAGACGCTGCTCGCCCGAGTTCAGGCGCAGGATCGCCATGCCCTGGTCACGGCCGACGAGCTGAGCGTAAGTTCCGGCGGAGCGGGCGATCTGACCGCCTTTGCCCGGCTTCATCTCCACATTGTGGATGATGGAGCCGACCGGAATGAACTGCAGCGGCATCGCATTGCCGGGCTTGACGTCGACGGCCTTTTCCGAGGCAATCACCTTGTCGCCGACAGCCAGGCGCTGCGGCGCCAGGATATAGGCCTGCTCGCCGTCCGCGTAGTTGACGAGCGCGATGAACGCCGTGCGGTTCGGGTCATATTCCAGACGCTCGACCGTGCCTTCGACGTCGAACTTGCGACGCTTGAAGTCGACCAGACGGTAGGTCCGCTTGTGACCACCGCCCTGGAAACGAACGGTGATGCGACCCAGGTTGTTGCGACCGCCCTTGGAGGACAGGCCCTCGGTCAGCGTCTTGACCGGCTTGCCCTTGTAGAGGCCAGCCCGGCTGACGATGACCAGTTGACGCTGGCTCGGCGTCGTCGGATTGAAACTTTTCAATGCCATTTTCTTGTTCCCTTTTGGGTTTTTACCCTAATGGGCCTATCCGTTAGAGACCGGTGGAAACGTCGATGGACTGGCCGTCGGCGAGCGTTACGATCGCCTTCTTCACGTCCTTCTGCTTTCCGGCGAAGCCGCGGAAGCGCTTCAGCTTGCCCTTGCGGACGAGCGTGTTCACGGCCGTAACCTTCACGCCGAACAGCGCTTCGACGGCAGCCTTGATCTCAGGCTTCGAAGCACCCTTGGCGACATTGAAGACGACCTGGTTCTGTTCGGAGACCAGCGTCGACTTTTCGGTGATCGAGGGAGACACGATCACGTCGTAGTGGCGAAGATCCGTCATTTGAACCGCTCCTCCAGAGCTTCCACAGCAGCCTTGGAAAGCACGAGCTTGCCACGGCGCAGAATGTCGTAAACGTTGATGCCCTGAACCGGCAGAACGTCCACATTCGGGATGTTCTGGGCGGCGAGCTTGAAGTTGCCTTCGATCTCGGCTCCGCCGATGATCAGGGCGTTGGTGAGGCCGAGCGAGGCGAATGCACCGGCGAGCGCCTTCGTCTTTGCTTCGTTGGCTACGAGATCATCGATGACGATGATGTCTTCGGCCTTCAGCTTGGCCGACAGCGCATGGCGCAGGCCCAGCGCGCGGATCTTCTTCGGAAGATCGTGCGCATGGCTGCGGACCACCGGACCGTGAGCCTTGCCGCCGCCGCGGAACTGCGGAGCACGAGCCGAATGGTGGCGGGCGCGGCCCGTACCCTTCTGCTTGTACATCTTGGCGCCGGTGCGGGAGACTTCCGCACGGCCCTTGGACTTGTGCGTACCCTGCTGGCGCTTTGCGAGCTGCCAGCGAACGACGCGGGCAATGATGTCTTCACGAGGCTCGAGACCGAAAATGGCGTCGGAAAGGGAAACCTTTCCCGCGTCCTTGCCCTCGAGGGTTTTGACGGTGAGATCCATTATTCGGCTCCCTTACTTCGATTCTGCGGCGCGCACTGCGGCAGGGCGCGGTGCGCCTTCCGGAGTACCCGACTTGATGGCGTCACGGACGACGATCCAGGAACCCTTGGAGCCGGGAACTGCACCCTTGACCAGGATCAGACCGCGGTCTTCATCGGTCGATACGACTTCGAGGTTCTGCGTGGTGACGCGCGTCTGGCCCATGTGACCAGCCATGCGCTTGCCCTTCCAGACGCGGCCCGGGTCCTGGTTGGAACCTGTCGAACCATGCGAACGGTGCGATACGGACACGCCGTGCGTTGCACGCAGGCCGCCGAAGTTGTGGCGCTTGATCGCGCCGGCAAAACCCTTACCGATGGTGGTGCCGGTAACGTCCACGAGCTGCCCGGCGACGAAATGGCCCGCCGTAAGCTCGGCGCCAATGTCGATCAGGTTGTCGGCGCTCACGCGGAACTCGACCAGCTTTGCCTTCGGCTCAACGCTGGCAGCGGCAAAATGGCCGCGCATGGCCTTCGGCGTATTCTTGACCTTCGAACGGCCGGCACCCAGCTGAACTGCGGTATAACCGTTCTTCTCTTCGGTGCGGTGGGAAACTACCTGGCAGTTCTCCAGCCGCAATACTGTTACCGGGATATGCTCGCCGGCGTCGTTGTAGACGCGGGTCATTCCCACCTTCTGTGCAATCACACCTGAACGCATCGGTTCACGCCTCTTGTTTAGGGTTCCCGTCCGGTGCTTCACACACCTTCCGGTTTCCTGTTCCTGGAAGCCGTTGGAGAAACTCCACGTACCTTCCTTGTTATTTCGGCTTGCGCCGGGTCTTACAGCTTGATCTCGACGTCTACGCCGGCGGCCAGATCGAGCTTCATCAGCGCGTCCACCGTCTGCGGGGTCGGATCAACGATATCGAGAAGGCGCTTGTGCGTGCGCATCTCGAACTGTTCGCGGCTCTTCTTGTCGACGTGGGGCGACCGGTTGACCGTGAATTTCTCAATCCGGGTCGGAAGCGGCACGGGCCCGCGCACACTCGCACCGGTGCGCTTGGCCGTCGACACGATTTCGCGCGTGGAGGCATCGAGGATCCGGT
Organism: Sinorhizobium meliloti; assembly: GCF_017876815.1. Classification (NCBI taxonomy): domain Bacteria; kingdom Pseudomonadati; phylum Pseudomonadota; class Alphaproteobacteria; order Hyphomicrobiales; family Rhizobiaceae; genus Ensifer; species Ensifer meliloti. The sequence goes on from NZ_JAGIOS010000001.1 coordinate 3,709,702, forward strand.
GATCAAACGCCTTGAGGCGGATGCGGATATTCTGGCCGTTCATTCGACTTGTCCTTGCTCGTGTTTTCCGGTGTGCTCACGAAGCACACACTTGAAGTATTCGTTTCGCTTAGCCGCTTCTTTTCAAAAATCGCAGGGACATGGCGGACCATGTCCCTGCCGAAACGGCTCAAGCCGTTTTCTTGTTACTCGACGATGGAGGCGACGATGCCTGCGCCGACGGTGCGGCCGCCTTCGCGGATAGCGAAGCGCAGCTTTTCTTCCATCGCGATCGGCACGATCAGCTCGACGTCAACCGTGACGTTGTCGCCCGGCATGACCATTTCCGTGCCTTCCGGAAGCGTCACGATGCCGGTCACGTCCGTCGTGCGGAAGTAGAACTGCGGACGGTAGTTGGTGAAGAACGGCGTGTGACGGCCACCCTCTTCCTTCGTCAGGATGTAGGCTTCAGCCTTGAACTTGCGGTGCGGCTTGACCGAACCCGGCTTGCACAGAATCTGACCGCGCTCGACGCCGTTGCGGTCGACACCGCGAAGCAGCGCGCCGATGTTGTCGCCGGCCTGGCCCTGGTCGAGCAGCTTGCGGAACATTTCAACGCCCGTGCAGGTCGTCTTCGTCGTCGGACGGATGCCGACGATCTCGATTTCCTCACCGACCTTGACGATGCCGCGCTCGACGCGACCGGTCACGACCGTACCGCGGCCCGAGATCGAGAACACGTCTTCGATCGGCATCAGGAACGGCTGGTCGATCGGACGCTCAGGCGTCGGGATGTAGGCGTCGACCGCAGCCATCAGCTCGCGGATCGCGTCTTCGCCGATCTTCTTGTCCGAATCTTCAAGCGCGGCCAGAGCCGAACCCTTGACGATCGGAATGTCGTCGCCCGGGAATTCGTAGGACGACAGCAGTTCGCGCACTTCCAGCTCGACGAGCTCGAGCAGTTCCGCGTCGTCGACCTGGTCGACCTTGTTCAGGAACACGACGATCGCCGGAACGCCGACCTGGCGGGCCAGCAGGATGTGTTCGCGCGTCTGCGGCATCGGGCCGTCAGCGGCCGAAACAACCAGGATCGCGCCGTCCATCTGCGCCGCACCGGTGATCATGTTCTTGACGTAGTCGGCGTGGCCGGGGCAGTCGACATGCGCATAGTGACGGTTCGGCGTCTCGTATTCGACGTGCGCCGTCGAAATGGTGATGCCGCGGGCCTTTTCTTCCGGCGCAGCGTCGATCTGGTCATACGCCTTGAACTCGCCGAAATACTTCGTGATCGCTGCCGTCAGCGACGTCTTGCCATGGTCAACGTGGCCAATCGTGCCAATGTTGACGTGCGGCTTATTGCGCTCAAATTTGCTCTTTGCCATTTCCGGCTCTCCGTTTCCTGTCCCCTAGAGGGGAAATCTTTTCATTCTGTTTCAGCGCGAGGCTATTCCGGTCACTTCTGACCGGAATACTTCGCCTGGATTTCCTGCGCGACGTTCGACGGAACCGGCGCGTAGTGATCGAACAGCATCGTGTACTGAGCGCGGCCCTGCGACATCGAGCGCAGGTTGTCCACGTACTTGAACATGTTCGCGAGCGGCACGTGGGCATTGATCACAACGGCGACGCCGCGCGCTTCCTGACCCTGGATCTGGCCACGGCGAGAGTTCAGGTCACCGATAACGTCACCGACGTAATCTTCCGGCGTCACGACCTCGACCTTCATGATCGGCTCGAGGAGCTGAGCTCCAGCCTTCTTCGCGGCTTCACGGAAGCATGCACGGGAAGCGATTTCGAAGGCCAGGACCGACGAGTCGACGTCGTGGAATGCACCGTCGATCAGCGTCGCCTTGACGCCGAGCATCGGGAAGCCCGCGAGCGGACCCGAGGACAGGACGCTTTCGATACCCTTCTGAACGCCGGGGATATATTCCTTCGGAACAGCACCACCGACAATCTTCGATTCGAATGCGAAGTCTTCGCCTTCCGGGTTCGGTTCGAAGACGATCTTGACGCGCGCGAACTGGCCGGTACCACCGGACTGCTTCTTGTGCGTGTAATCTTCCTCGTGCTTGCGCGTAATGGTCTCGCGGTAGGCAACCTGCGGAGCACCGACCGAAGCTTCGACCTTGAACTCGCGACGCATGCGGTCGACGATGATGTCCAGGTGAAGTTCGCCCATGCCGGCGATGATCGTCTGGCCGGACTCCTCGTCGGTCTTGACGCGGAAGGACGGATCCTCGGCAGCCAGGCGGTTGAGCGCGAGGCCCATCTTTTCCTGGTCGCCCTTGGTCTTCGGCTCGATCGCGATCTGGATGACCGGCTCCGGGAATTCCATGCGCTCGAGGATAACCGGCTTCAGCGGATCGCAAAGCGTATCGCCAGTGGTGGTTTCCTTGAGGCCGGCCAGAGCAACGATGTCGCCAGCGAAGGCTTCTTCGATGTCTTCACGCGAGTTGGAGTGCATCTGCAGCATGCGGCCGACGCGCTCGCGCTTTTCCTTGACCGTGTTCATCACCGACGTGCCCTTTTCGAGCTTGCCGGAATAGATGCGTGCGAAGGTCAGCGAACCGACGAAGGGGTCGTTCATGATCTTGAACGCGAGCATCGAAAGCGGCTCGTTGTCGTCGGCCTTACGGGTGATCTCGCCTTCGGTCTTGACGTCGATGCCCTTGATCGCCGGAATGTCGATCGGCGACGGCAGGTAATCGACGACGGCGTCGAGCAGAGGCTGAACGCCCTTGTTCTTGAAGGCGGTGCCGCAGAACATGGGGTGGAACTTGACGTCGATCGTACCGCGGCGGACCAGTTCACGGATCTTGTCGTTATCCGGGTAGGTACCTTCCAGGTAGGCTTCCATTGCCGCTTCGTCGATCTCGACAACCGTCTCGATCAGCTTCTCGCGGTATTCTTCCGCCTTTTCCTTCATGTCGGCCGGGATTTCGACGACATCCCACTGGGCGCCGAGCGATTCGTCGCGCCATACGAGAGCATTCATCTCGATCAGGTCGATAACACCCTTGAAGTCGCTTTCAGCGCCGATCGGCAGCTGCATGACGACGGCCGTCGCGCCGAGGCGCGTCTTGATCATCTCGACCGAGCGGTAGAAGTCCGCACCGGTCTTGTCCATCTTGTTGCAGAAGATCATGCGCGGAACATGATACTTCTCGGCCTGGCGCCAGACGGTTTCCGTCTGCGGCTCGACACCGGCATTGGCGTCGAGAAGCGCGATCGCACCGTCGAGAACGCGCAGCGAACGCTCGACTTCGATGGTGAAGTCGACGTGGCCGGGAGTGTCGATGATGTTGAAGCGGCGCGTCTTGCCGTCGCGGCCCTTCCAGAAGGTCGTCGTCGCAGCAGACGTGATCGTGATGCCGCGCTCCTGCTCCTGTTCCATCCAGTCCATGGTCGCGGCGCCGTCATGGACTTCGCCGATCTTGTGGGACTTGCCGGTGTAGTAGAGGATACGCTCGGTCGTCGTCGTCTTGCCGGCGTCGATGTGCGCCATGATACCGAAGTTTCGGTAGTCTTCGATTTTATATTCGCGAGCCATGAGAGACTGCCTTTCGGAACCTGTTCTGATTACCAGCGGTAGTGCGAGAACGCACGGTTGGCATCAGCCATCTTGTGGGTGTCTTCGCGCTTCTTCACTGCGCTGCCGCGATTGTTCGCTGCGTCCATGAGTTCGCCGCACAGGCGATCGACCATGGTCGTTTCATTGCGCTTACGGGCAGCTGCGATCAGCCAGCGGATAGCGAGAGCCTGACGGCGCTCCGGACGAACGTCGACCGGAACCTGGTAGGTAGCACCACCGACGCGGCGCGAACGCACTTCGACATGCGGAGCGATGTTGTCGAGCGCGGAATGGAACACGGCGACCGGCTCCTGCTTCAGCTTCGACTGGACCGCATCGAACGCACCGTAGACGATGCTTTCCGCAACGGACTTCTTGCCGTGCAGCATGATTGCGTTCATGAACTTCGTGACGACCAGATCACCGAACTTCGGATCCGGGTTGATCTCACGCTTTTCTGCTCTGTGACGTCGGGACATACTTCTCGTCTCTCAACTTTAAATCTTATGACCAGCGAAATGGCGCCGGTTGCGATGTTATTTCGGACGCTTCGCGCCGTACTTGGAGCGGCGCTGCTTACGGTTCTTCACACCCTGCGTATCGAGAACGCCGCGGATGATGTGGTAACGAACACCCGGAAGGTCCTTCACGCGGCCGCCGCGGATCATGACCACGGAGTGCTCCTGAAGGTTGTGGCCTTCACCCGGAATGTAGCCGATCACTTCGAAGCCGTTCGTCAGGCGGATCTTGGCAACCTTACGCAGAGCCGAGTTCGGCTTCTTCGGGGTCGTCGTGTAGACGCGGGTGCAAACGCCGCGCTTCTGCGGGTTCTCCTGCAGTGCAGGAACCTTGTTGCGCTTTACCTGTGCCTGACGTGGCTTGCGGATCAGCTGGTTTACGGTAGGCATCTAACCATCCCTTACAAAAACTTGTCTCGTTACCCTTTCGGGCGGATCGCTTGCCGTCGCCGGCAACAACGAACGCCTATGAAATGCGCAAAACGAGGGCCGATCCGCTTTTCCGCAGATGGCCCCACAAAAAGCAGAGGACGCACTATCTCGCGCGTCTTGCGTGCAGCATTATGTCGTCAGCGTACGTTTTGAACCTTGTTTGAGGCGAACTCCAGAACGCGTCGTTCCGAACCAGCCAGCCTCACATGGGCTCTGATGCGGCGGGGTGTACTGATTTCGGGGCGATCCGTCAAGGGCAATTAGGAAATAATCTGGGCGTTGCAGCCCTGATATGCCCGAGAAACAAGGCTTTGCGCGCTCGCTATGCCCGCGGGCTGGCCCGACGCCGGTTCGTGCCGCCGCATATTCCTTCGCACTTAAGGAATCAGCAACCTCTTTCTGTCGTTTTCCACGACCGCGAGTCGCGCCGTGCCGATGACCGAAAATGTTCAAGCGATCTGGCTGATTCTGGAACGGGTTTCGATCTGGCGCAATATGCAGTAGAGCAGGATGAAGGCAAAGTGTATCCGGTTTCCCCGCATCCCGCGTCTCAACGCTTGAGAATCGATCGCGACGGTTTCGGCCTCTTTCGACCTAAAATGAACGCGATCGCCCGTTACTATTCTTCAAAGAGGATGTTTCCATGTCTGTCACACCGGATAACGACAACGCACCCGACGAACCGCTGATCTTCATCGTTATCGGCAAAGCCTACGAGACCGACGGCGATGCCGAGGGCGTCGACATCCATGTGATGCTGCGGGCGCCGGATGACGATACGGCCGTGCGCGAAGCGCTGAATGCACTGGCCGAGGAGGGCTTCCTTGAAGCCGATCTCGACCAGATCGGCACCTTGGACGGCATACCGGACGAGGAGCCGCACGCTTCCGCCTATCAGGGCGCACTCGAGGGCGAAGTCGCCATCATTCGCTTCGGTTGAGCGATCCGGCGGCATCTGGTGCCGCCTTGGATCACGATGTTTTTAGGTCGGGTCGACCTAAAAACATGAACGTGATCGATTCCAAGAAGTTGAGACCCGGGATGCGGGCGGAAAACCGCACACACTTTTCCTCATCCCGCTCTACTGCATGTTTCCTTTAATCGTATCCGATCTAAGGACAAAAACATGCAGCAGATAAAAGTGTTACAGCGACCTTTGCGCGTCTGATAAGACGCGCGGCGCTGTAGCGCATCGACGCCAAACACATCGACCTGAAAAAGCCGCCCGGATCGCTCCAGGCGGCTTTACTGTTTCACCAGGGAGGGCAGATACCCTCCCCTTTCCGCTTATTCCGCCGCGGCGGGATCGTTCGCCATGTCGGCGAGCATCGGCGTGGCGCTTTCCGCACCGGTGCCCTTGCGTCGCTCTTCAAGGATCAACTCGTCGCGGGCCGTAGCGATGCGGCGGATCTGTGTCATCGTGCCGCCCGTACCGGCCGGGATGAGACGACCGACAATGACGTTCTCCTTCAGGCCCTGCAGATTGTCCGTCTTGCCTGCGACCGCAGCTTCGGTGAGGACCTTGGTGGTCTCCTGGAACGAAGCGGCCGAGATGAAGGACGGGGTCTGCAGCGATGCCTTGGTGATGCCGAGCAGCACCGGCTCGCCAAAGGCGGGCTTCTTGCCTTCGGCAAGCAGAGAGTCGTTGACGTCCTCGAGCTCGATGCGATCGACGTTGTCGCCGACGATATAGGTCGAGTCACCGGCGTCGGTGATTTCGACCTTCTGGAGCATCTGCCGGACGATCACCTCGATGTGCTTGTCGTTGATGACAACGCCCTGCAGTCGGTAGACTTCCTGGATCTCGTTCACGAGATAGGAAGCAAGTGCTTCCACGCCCTTGATCGCCAGGATGTCATGCGGCGCCGGATTGCCGTCGAGGATGTAGTCGCCCTTCTCGATGTAGTCGCCATCCTGAAGATGGAAGGGCTTGCCCTTCGGGATCAGGTATTCGACCGGCTCGACACCGTCTTCCGCCGGCTCGATCATCACGCGACGCTTGTTCTTGTAATCGCGGCCGAAACGGATCGTGCCATCGATCTCAGCGATGATGGCGTGATCCTTCGGACGACGCGCCTCGAACAGTTCGGCAACGCGCGGCAGACCACCGGTGATGTCCTTGGTCTTGGCGCTTTCGAGCGGCGAACGGGCAAGAACGTCGCCCTGGCTGACCTTCTGTCCCGGCTCGACGGAAAGGATCGCGTCGACCGAGAGCATGAAGCGGGCTTCGCCGCCGCGGGCAAGCTTGGCGATGTTGCCGTTCTTGTCCTTGATGACGATCGCCGGCTTCAGGTCGGTACCGCGTGGCGTCGAACGCCAGTCGATGACCTGGCGCTTGGTGATGCCGGTCGACTCGTCGGTCGATTCCAGAACCGAGATGCCGTCGACCACGTCTTCGAAGTGAACGGTACCTTCCACTTCCGTCATCATCGGACGGGTGTAGGGGTCCCACTCGGCGAAACGCTGGCCGCGCTTCACCTTGTCGCCATCGTCGACGAAGATCTTCGAACCGTAGGCAACGCGCTGCGAGGAGCGCTCGACACCGCGTTCGTCGAGGATCTGGATCGCCATGTTGCGGCCCATGGCGACGAGTACGCCATCGGAGTTGCGCAGCATGTTGCGGTTCTTGATCTGAACCGTGCCCTCATAAGAGGCTTCCAGGAACGACTGGTCGACCACCGTTGCCGTACCACCAAGGTGGAACGTACGCATGGTCAGCTGCGTGCCCGGCTCGCCGATCGACTGAGCCGCGATGACGCCGACGGCTTCGCCCATGTTGACAGGCGTACCGCGAGCGAGGTCACGGCCGTAGCAAACGCCGCAGACGCCGGTCTGGATCTCGCAGGTCAGAGCCGAGCGAATCCGGACGGACTGGATACCGGCCTTCTCGATCGCGACGACGTCCGGCTCGAGAATCATCTTGCCGGCATCGACGATGCGCTCACCGGTGACCGGGTTGTCGATGTTGTCGAGCGCCGTACGGCCGAGGATACGCTGGCCGATCGAGGCCACGACCTGACCGGCATCGACGATCGCAGTCATGGTGAGGCCCTTGTCGGTGCCGCAATCCGTATGCGTGACGATGCAGTCCTGCGCCACATCGACGAGACGACGGGTCAGGTAACCGGAGTTCGCAGTCTTCAAGGCGGTGTCGGCGAGACCCTTACGGGCACCGTGCGTCGAGTTGAAGTACTCGTTCACGGTCAGGCCTTCCTTGAAGTTCGAGATGATCGGCGTTTCGATGATCTCGCCCGAAGGCTTTGCCATGAGGCCGCGCATGCCGCCAAGCTGACGCATCTGGTTCGGAGAACCGCGGGCGCCCGAGTGCGACATCATGTAGATCGAGTTCATCGGCTTCTGGCGGCCGCTGTCGTCGAACTCGACGGCCTTGATGCGCGCCATCATCTCTTCGGCGACCTTCTCGGTCGCCTTGCCCCAGGCGTCGACGACCTTGTTGTACTTTTCGCCCTGGGTGATGAGGCCGTCATTGTACTGCTGCTCGTATTCCTTCACGAGCGCTTCGGTGTCGCCGACGATCTTCACCTTCGTGTCCGGAATCACCATGTCGTCCTTGCCGAACGAAATGCCGGCGCGGCAGGCATGCGAGAAGCCGAGCTGCATGATCCGGTCGCAGAAGATGACCGTGTCCTTCTGACCGCAATGGCGATAGACCGTGTCGATCATCTTGGAGATGTTCTTCTTGGTCATTTCCTGGTTGCAGGTTTCGAAGGGGACGTTCGGGTTCTTCGGCAGGAGTTCGCCGATGATCATGCGGCCAGGCGTCGTTTCATAGATCTTCGAAACCGGGTTGCCCTCGGCATCGACGGTCTTGTAACGGCCACGGATCTTGGCGTGCAGGGTGACGGCCTTGGTCTCCAGCGCATGGTGCAATTCGCCCATGTCGGAGAAGGCCATGCCTTCGCCCGGCTCGTTCTGGTTCATGATCGAGAGATAGTACAGGCCGAGAACCATGTCCTGCGACGGCACGATGATCGGGGCACCGTTTGCCGGATGCAGGATGTTGTTCGTCGACATCATCAGCACGCGTGCTTCGAGCTGTGCTTCGAGCGACAGCGGCACGTGAACGGCCATCTGGTCGCCGTCGAAGTCGGCGTTGAAGGCCGTGCAGACGAGCGGGTGCAGCTGGATCGCCTTGCCTTCGACCAGGATCGGCTCGAAGGCCTGGATGCCCAGGCGGTGCAGGGTCGGCGCGCGGTTCAGAAGAACCGGGTGCTCGCGGATGACCTCGTCGAGGATATCCCAGACTTCCGGCTTTTCCTTCTCGACCAGCTTCTTCGCCTGCTTGACGGTCGAGGAGTAACCCTTGGCGTCGAGGCGGGCGTAGATGAACGGCTTGAAGAGCTCGAGCGCCATCTTCTTCGGCAGGCCGCACTGGTGCAGCTTGAGTTCCGGACCGGTCACGATGACCGAACGGCCGGAATAGTCGACGCGCTTGCCGAGCAGGTTCTGACGGAAGCGGCCCTGCTTGCCCTTGAGCATGTCGGAGAGCGACTTCAGCGGACGCTTGTTCGCACCCGTGATGACGCGGCCGCGGCGGCCGTTGTCGAACAGCGCGTCCACGGATTCCTGCAGCATCCGCTTTTCGTTGCGGATGATGATGCCCGGCGCACGCAGTTCGATCAGCCGCTTCAGGCGGTTGTTGCGGTTGATGACGCGGCGGTAGAGATCGTTGAGGTCCGACGTTGCGAAACGGCCGCCGTCAAGCGGCACGAGCGGACGCAGGTCCGGCGGGATCACCGGAACGACCTTCATGATCATCCATTCCGGACGATTGCCGGATTCCATGAAGTTCTCGACGATCTTCAGCCGCTTCATCAGCTTCTTCTGCTTCAGATCGGACGTCGTCTCGGCCATCTCCGAACGCAGATCGCCCGCGATCTTCTCGAGATTCATCGATGCGAGCATCTCGTAGATCGCTTCGGCGCCGATCATCGCGGTGAACTGGTCCTCACCGAACTCGTCGACCGCGATCATGTATTCTTCTTCGCTCAGGAGCTGGTTTTCCTTGAGCGACGTCAGACCCGGCTCGGTGACGATGTAGTTCTCGAAGTAGAGGACGCGCTCGATATCCTTGAGCGTCATGTCGAGCAGCGTTGCGATGCGGCTCGGCAGCGACTTCAGGAACCAGATGTGAGCAACGGGCGCGGCGAGCTCGATATGGCCCATGCGCTCGCGGCGAACGCGCGACAGCGTGACTTCGACGCCGCACTTTTCGCAGATGATGCCCTTGTACTTCATGCGCTTGTACTTGCCGCACAGGCACTCGTAGTCCTTGATCGGACCAAAGATGCGGGCGCAGAAAAGACCGTCGCGTTCCGGCTTGAAGGTACGGTAGTTAATCGTCTCCGGCTTCTTGATCTCACCGTAAGACCAGGAAAGAATCTTCTCCGGGGACGCTATCGAAATCCGGATGGAATCGAAGGTCTGTGCAGGCACCTGCGGATTGAAAAGATTCATGACCTCTTGGTTCATGCCTGTCTCCTTTGCGGGCATTTAAGCCCTGAGCTTGGCGAGGGTGCCGGCAAATCCCGGGCGCCGGCCCCTGCCCCATAAACAGCTAAAACCGCATCGGGTGCGGCCCTGTTCCTGCCGCGGACAATCAGGTGCCCGACGGCGGAAACGGTGCGCGCCGCTTAGCGGCACGCACCTGATGACTCTTATTCGGCCGCGTCCGGCAGCTGCGCCGTGCTACCGACGTCGTCAACCTTGGAGTTCTCCAGCTCGACCGAAAGGCCCAACGAGCGCATTTCCTTGACGAGAACGTTGAAGCTCTCCGGAATGCCCGCTTCGAAGGTATCGTCGCCGCGGACAATCGCCTCGTAGACCTTGGTGCGGCCGGCCACGTCGTCCGACTTGACCGTCAGCATTTCCTGCAGCGTGTAGGCGGCACCATAGGCTTCCAGAGCCCAGACCTCCATTTCGCCGAAGCGCTGACCGCCGAACTGCGCCTTGCCGCCCAGCGGCTGCTGGGTAACGAGCGAGTAAGGACCGATCGAACGGGCGTGGATCTTGTCGTCGACCAGGTGGTTGAGCTTCAGCATGTAGATGTAGCCCACGGTCACCTGACGGTCGAAAGTCTCGCCGGTACGGCCGTCATAGAGCGTCGACTGACCTGTTACCTTCAGGCCAGCCTGCTCCAGCATCTCGTTGACGTCCGCTTCGACGGCACCGTCGAAGACCGGTGTCGCGATCGAAACGCCGCGGCGGGTCTGCTCGGCAAGCCGGACGATCGATTCATCGTCGTACTGCTTGATCGGCTCGCCCTTCGGGCCAGATCCGATGACGCTGTCGATGGTATCGCGCAGCGGCTGGATATCAGCGCCCGCCTTGTATGCATCGAGCATCGCTCCGATCTTCTTGCCCATGCCGGCGCAAGCCCAACCGAGATGGGTCTCGAGGATCTGACCGACGTTCATGCGCGACGGCACGCCGAGCGGGTTCAGAACCACGTCGACATGCGTACCGTCTTCCAGGAACGGCATGTCTTCGATCGGCACGATCCGCGACACGACACCCTTGTTGCCGTGACGGCCGGCCATCTTGTCGCCCGGCTGGATCTTGCGCTTCACGGCGACGAAGACCTTGACCATCTTCATGACGCCCGGAGGCATCTCATCGCCGCGCTGAACCTTTTCGACCTTGTCCATGAAGCGCTGTTCGAGGCGCGACTTGGATTCGTCGTACTGCGCGCGAAGCGCTTCGATCTCGCCCTGAGCCTTTTCGTCCTCGATAGCGAACATCCACCACTGCGAGCGGGGATATTCACTGATGACGACGTTGGAGAGCTCGGTGCCCTTCTTGAAGCCCTTCGGACCGGCAACGGCGACGTGGCCGCGAAGCATGTCGACCAGACGCGCATAGACGTTGCGGTCGAGGATCGCCTGCTCGTCGTCGCGGTCCTTCGCGAGACGCTCGATTTCCTCGCGCTCGATCGCCATCGCGCGCTCGTCCTTCTCGACGCCATGGCGGTTGAAGACGCGCACTTCGACGACCGTGCCGAAGGTGCCCGGGGGCATGCGCATCGACGTGTCGCGAACGTCCGACGCCTTCTCGCCGAAGATGGCGCGCAGAAGCTTTTCTTCCGGCGTCATCGGGCTCTCGCCCTTCGGCGTGATCTTGCCGACGAGGATGTCGCCCGGCTGAACTTCGGCGCCGATGTACACGATACCGGCTTCGTCCAGGTTTTTCAGCGCTTCTTCCGAAACGTTCGGAATGTCGCGGGTGATTTCTTCCGGACCAAGCTTGGTGTCGCGCGCCATCACTTCGAATTCCTCGATGTGGATCGAGGTGAAGACGTCGTCACGCACGATCCGCTCGGAGAGCAGGATCGAGTCTTCGTAGTTGTAGCCGTTCCAGGGCATGAACGCGACGAGGGCGTTGCGGCCGAGCGCCAGATCGCCGAGGTCGGTCGACGGACCGTCCGCGATGATATCGCCCTTGTTGATCACGTCACCGACGGTGACCAGCGGGCGCTGGTTGACGCAGGTGTTCTGGTTGGAGCGCTGGAACTTCTGCAGGCGGTAGATATCGACGCCCGACTTGGACGGATCCAGGTCTTCGGTGGCGCGGATAACGATACGGGTCGCGTCCACCTGGTCGACGATACCGCCGCGGCGGGCAGCGATCGCAGCACCGGAGTCACGCGCGACGACCGGCTCCATGCCGGTGCCGACGAAGGGAGCTTCCGCACGCAGCAGCGGCACGGCCTGACGCTGCATGTTCGAGCCCATCAGCGCGCGGTTGGCGTCATCGTTCTCGAGGAACGGAATGAGCGCGGCCGCGACCGAGACGAGCTGCTTCGGCGAAACGTCCATCAGGTTGATGTTGTCGCGCGGCGCCAGCATGACTTCGCCGGCGTGGCGGCAAACGACGAATTCTTCAGAGAAGGAGCCGTCGTCATCCAGCACCGAGTTTGCCTGTGCAACGTGATACTTCGCTTCTTCCATCGCCGACAGATAGACGACGTCGTTCGTCACCTTGCCGTCGACGATCTTGCGGTACGGGCTCTCGATGAAGCCGTACTTGTTGACGCGGGCGAAGGTCGCAAGCGAGTTGATCAGACCGATGTTCGGGCCTTCCGGCGTTTCGATCGGGCAGATACGGCCGTAATGCGTCGGATGCACGTCGCGCACTTCGAAGCCGGCACGTTCGCGGGTCAGACCGCCCGGACCCAGTGCCGAAAGGCGGCGCTTATGGGTGATTTCCGAAAGCGGGTTCACCTGGTCCATGAACTGCGAGAGCTGCGAGGAACCGAAGAATTCGCGAACGGCTGCGGCAGCCGGCTTCGCGTTGATCAGGTCCTGCGGCATCACGGTGTCGATCTCGATCGAGGACATGCGCTCCTTGATCGCACGTTCCATACGCAGGAGACCCAGACGATACTGGTTCTCCATCAACTCGCCGACCGAGCGGACGCGGCGGTTGCCGAGGTTGTCGATGTCGTCGATCTCGCCCTTGCCGTCACGCAGCTCCACGAGCATCTTGACCACGGCCAGGATGTCTTCCTTGCGCAGCGTGCGAACCGTGTCCGGAACGTCCAGATCGAGGCGCATGTTCATCTTCACGCGGCCGACGGCCGAGAGATCGTAGCGCTCGGCATCGAAGAAGAGCGCATTGAACATGGCTTCGGCCGAATCCATGGTCGGCGGCTCACCCGGACGCATGACGCGGTAGATATCGAACAGCGCGTCCTGACGGTTCTCGTTCTTGTCGGCCGAAAGCGTGTTGCGGATATAGGCGCCGATATTGATGTGGTCGATGTCGAGCACCGGGATCTCATCGAAGCCGGCGGAAAGAATGACCGGAAGCGTCTTCTCGTCGATCTCGTCACCGGCCTCGAGATAGATCTCGCCGGTCTCGAAGTTGACGACGTCCTCGGCGAGATAGTTGCCGTAGAGATCGTCGTCGGTCGCCTTGAGCGCCTTCAGGCCCTTTTCCTGCAACTGCCGCAGCAGGCGCGGCGTCAGCTTCTTGCCGCTCTCGACAACGACCTCGCCGGTGTCGGCGTCGATCATGTCTGCCAGTGTCTTCTGGCCCTTCAGCGCATCCGGCTGGAACGGCACGCGCCAGCCCTCGCCATCGCGCTGGTAGAGCGACTTCGTGTAGAAGGTGTCGAGGATTTCTTCGCCGTCCATTCCGAGCGCCATCAGAAGCGACGTCACCGGAATCTTGCGGCGGCGGTCGATACGCGCATGGACGATGTCCTTCGCGTCGAACTCGATGTCGAGCCACGAACCGCGATAGGGGATCACGCGCGCGGCGAAGAGCAGCTTGCCGGACGAGTGGCTCTTGCCCTTGTCATGGTCGAAGAAGACACCCGGCGACCGGTGCATCTGCGAGACGATGACGCGCTCCGTGCCGTTGACGATGAAGGTACCGTTGTCCGTCATGAGCGGCATGTCGCCCATGTAGACGTTCTGTTCCTTGATATCCTTGATGGACTTGGCGCCGGTGTCCTCGTCGATATCGAACACGATCAGCCGCAGCGTCACCTTGAGCGGCGCCGCATAGGTCAGGTCGCGCTGACGGCACTCCTCGACGTCGAACTTCGGTGCCTCGAACTCGTAGGAAACGAACTCGAGCATCGAAGCGCCGGAGAAATCCTTGATCGGAAATACCGATTTGAAAACGGCTTGAAGCCCCTCATCCGGCCGTCCGCCTTGGGGCTCGTCCACCATGAGGAACTGGTCGTAAGACGCCTTCTGAACCTCGATGAGGTTCGGCATCTCCGCGACTTCGGGAATTTTACCAAAAAACTTGCGTACGCGCCTACGACCGTTAAACGAAAGGGTCTGAGCCATCGTCGCTCCTTGTCAATCTTGCATCCGGGCCTGCAACGGACGGGAACCGATGGCCAGTCGACCCCGTCAATCAATGGGTAGTTCAATCTCGTCCAGCATTCGAAAGACGCCAGCGCGGAATGCTGTGCTGTCCTTCGATCGGGACCATCCTCTTGAAGAACCCATTACCCAAAAGCCGTTTTCGACAGGCTTTTGGGTAATATGTTCTAAAAACGGTCAAAGAGAGGCGGCCACGAGGGCCACCTCCCTTTCGCATTTCGTCGAATTACTTGACGTCGACTTTCGCGCCAGCGTCTTCGAGCTTCTTCTTGAGGTCAGCAGCTTCAGCCTTGGAAACGGCTTCCTTGACAGCCTTCGGAGCGCCTTCGACGAGGTCCTTGGCTTCCTTGAGGCCGAGACCGGTGATGGCGCGGACTTCCTTGATGACGTTGATCTTGTTCGCGCCGGCATCCGTCAGGATGACGTCGAACTCGGTCTTTTCTTCTTCGACCGGAGCAGCAGCGCCAGCAGCACCACCGGCAGCAGCAACGGCTACCGGAGCAGCGGCGGAAACGCCCCACTTTTCTTCGAGAAGCTTAGAAAGCTCAGCAGCTTCCAGGACGGTCAGCGAGGAGAGGTCTTCAACGATCTTTGCGAGATCAGCCATTTTACTTTTCCTTTTGTTCGGTTCGAACTGGTTTTAAATGCAACAGCGAAATTCCGCCTCAGGCGGCTTCGTCCTTCTTGGCATAGGCCGAGAACACGCGGGCAAGCTGGCTTGCCGGTGCTGCGACAACCGTCGCGACGCGGGTTGCCGGGGCGTTGATGAGGCCCAGCAGCTTCGCGCGCAGCTCGTCGAGCGAAGGCAGGGTCGCAAGCGACTTGACACCTTCGGCGTTGAGCGTGGTTGCCCCCATGGCGCCGCCCAGAACAACGAGCTTGTCGTTGGTCTTTGCGAAATCCATGACGACCTTCGGAGCCGTTACGGGGTCTTCGCTGAAAGCGATCAGCGTCTGCCCCTTGAAGAGATCGGTCATCCCTTCAGACTCCGTGCCCTGAAGAGCGATCTTGGCCAGGCGGTTTTTCGCGACTCTGACGGTGCCGCCAGCAGCGCGCATCTTCGAACGGAAGTCGTTCATCTGCGCAACTGTGACACCAGCATAGTGGGCCACGACAACCGAACCGGAAGCCTTGAAGACTTCGTTCAGCTCCGTGACGAATTCGCGTTTTTCCGCTCTTTCCACTGTCTGTCTCCAGTTGGCAGGGTTGCTCATCGCAGCCCTGCCGGGTTTGCCTTTGTCACCCGGGATCATTCTCGATCCCAAGCAACGCTTGAGGATCCTGTCCCTTGGCGTTCCCGGGGAGCCGGGTCTGACACAAGGCAAGCGAGGTTCGAACCGAATTCCGACGCGTCCGCGTCTTCGTGAAATTCAGATCTTACCCGTCTCATGCGGGCCAGGTGATTAAGGTAAAACCACCCGCAATCTCGGACAGGAGTTCCGGGCGGTAGGCCCGGAATTTCCGGCCCCGAAAGGCCGGAAATCTTGTTACGGGCCGAAGCCCGTCAAACTATCTATCAGGCAGCGCTGATCGTTGCCGGGTCGACCTTGAGGCCGGGGCCCATCGTCGAAGAAACAGCTACGCGCTTGACGTAGTTGCCCTTGGCGCCGGTCGGCTTTGCCTTGATCACGGCATCTGCGAAGGCCCGGATGTTCTCTTCGAGCGCCTTGGCATCGAAGGAAGCCTTGCCGATGCCGGCGTGAACGATACCTGCCTTCTCCACGCGGAACTCGACCGCGCCGCCCTTCGAAGCCTTCACGGCTCCGGTGACGTCCATGGTGACGGTGCCGACCTTCGGGTTCGGCATCATGCCACGGGGGCCGAGAACCTTACCGAGACGGCCGACGAGCGGCATCATGTCGGGGGTCGCAATGCAGCGATCGAAGTCGATCTTGCCGCCCTGGACGATTTCGACGAGCTCTTCCGCACCGACGACGTCGGCGCCGGCAGCCTTGGCTTCGTCAGCCTTCGCGCCACGGGCGAAAACGGCGACGCGAACCGACCGGCCGGTGCCGTTCGGCAGATTGACCACGCCGCGGACCATCTGGTCGGCATGGCGCGGATCGACGCCGAGGTTCATCGCGACTTCGATCGTTTCGTCGAACTTGGCCGTCGCACGCTCCTTGACCAGCGTTACGGCTTCGGTGAGGCCATAGAGCTTCGTCGGATCGACGCCCTCGCGGGACTTCTGTACACGCTTTGCAATCTTCGCCATGGTCTTAGCCCGTCACTTCCAGGCCCATGGAGCGGGCCGAGCCCTCAACCATCGCCATTGCGCCATCGATATCGGCCGCGTTGAGGTCCTTCATCTTGGCCTCTGCGATCGTGCGGATCTGAGCCTTGGAGATCGAGCCGGCCTTGGCCTTGCCCGGGGTCTTGGAGCCCGCCTGGACCTTCGCTTCGCGCTTCAGGAAGTAGCTGACCGGCGGCTGCTTCATGACGAATGTGAAGGACTTGTCCTGGTAATAGGTGATGACGACCGGGATCGGCATACCCTTTTCCATTTCCTGCGTGGCGGCGTTGAACGCCTTGCAGAATTCCATGATGTTAATGCCACGCTGACCAAGCGCAGGACCGATCGGCGGCGACGGATTCGCCGAGCCGGCCTTTACCTGCAGCTTGAGCTGGCCTGCAACTTTCTTAGCCATTTCTCTCTGCCTTTCACTGCTCCTTTGCGGCGAGGCCGAAAAGGGAGCTCATCAGCCGGTTGCCCGGCCATTTGCCGATCGATCGATCGGCGGCTGCGGTTGCGTGGTGCGGATGAACCGACCCGGCTTAAGGTCGGAAACCTCCCACGCGATGCGGATCGCTCCGCCGAACAGGCCGATGAATCGACCTGCCCATTCCTATTGGCTTACGCTCTATCAGACCTTTTCGACCTGGCCGTATTCCAGCTCGACAGGCGTCGCGCGGCCAAAGATCGACACCTCGACCTTCAAGCGCGACCGCTCTTCATCGACATCCTGAACGGTGCCGTTGAACGATGCGAAGGGGCCGTCGGAAACGCGGACCTGCTCGCCGATCTCGAACGAGACCGAAGGCTTCGGGCGCTCGACGCCGTCCTGCACCTGACCGAGAATGCGATCGGCCTCATGATCAGGAATCGGCACCGGCTTGCTGTCCGTACCAAGGAAACCCGTCACTTTCGGCGTGTTCTTGATAAGGTGATAGGCCTCGTCGGTCAGATCGGCGCGAACGAGAACATAACCCGGAAAGAACTTCCGCTCCGCATCGACTTTGCGTCCGCGACGGACCTCTACCACCTTCTCGGTCGGCACGAGGATCTTCTCGAAGAGATGGGTGAGGCCCTTCTGCTTGGCCTTCTCCTCGATCGATTCGGCGACCTTCTTTTCAAAATTCGAATAGGCGTGAACAATATACCAGCGCGCAGCCATGCTACTCTCCACCCAATCAAGCGCCAACGTTGAGGATCAGGCTCATCACCCAACCCAGCAACTGGTCCGCACCAAAGAAAAAGGCGGCGGCAAAAGAGACCATGACGAAAACCATCAGCGTCGAGATCGTCGTCTCGCGCCGTGAAGGCCAAGTCACTTTCGACGTTTCAGCGCGCACCTGCTGCAGAAACGCAAATGGATTTGTTTTGGATGCCATATAATGCTCACGCCATTACGGCGCGTAAAGCCGACGTGTCAGCCCCACGCACCGCGTGTCTGTTTGGACCCTACATAAAGACCGATTGCGAAAACCACAAGAGCCAATCAGCCTTTTTTGTGAATATACAAAGACGGCCGTGCCGCCTTCCCACGCATCCCAACACGGCAGGATCGGGAGAATGGCAGGGGCAGAGGGGCTCGAACCCCCGACCTGCGGTTTTGGAGACCGCCGCTCTACCAACTGAGCTATACCCCTACGGTGCCGCGACGCAACCCGAACCGGCTGCGTCCCAAGTCAGCGGCTTAATATTCAGTTTGCCGGACGCTTTCAAGCGCATTCGCAGCAAAAGCCAAAAAAGATTCGACAAAATTTCAGCGGACGCTCGATCGGCGGCTGCGACGCAGAGTGTGTGCGGTTTTCCGCTGCACCCGCGTCTCAACGTAACAGAATCGATCACCTTCATGATTTTGAGTCGACCCGACCTAAAATCCTCATCCCTGTGCTCGTCACAGGGATCCAGCCAGACCAAGTCCTTGGGCTGAAAGAACGCTTCCCGCGCCGCAGACGCGGCGCTGCTCTCATCTCTGTGACAAGCACAGAGATGAGGAGAGATTGCAGGCGACAAAACCCACTAGAGCGCCAACGCCATTATCCATCTCGCAGCAGCCGTCATAAACTCAAGATGAATCTCAACATACCCTAGTCGTTCAGCCGCACATATTTACGCCAATCATGCTCTTCCTTGAAACCAAGGACCTCGCGGATCTTGCGATTGGAAAGCAGCCCTTCGAATTCGCCGATCTCGCGCGTGAAGGGAACATTCGGATAGAACTGCCTGGCCAATTCGCGCGAAGGCGTGTTGGCCGAGACCGTGTCGTTCGCGGCGTTGAATATCGCGAAGCCCAGGCCGTCCTTCTCAACGCAGAGCTTCACGATCTGGCCGAGGTCGCGGGCATCGATATAGCTCCAGGCGATCCTTTTGCGGATCTCCGGATGGGCGAAATAATGCGGGAAGTCTGCATATTCATGCGGCTCGATCACGTTGCCGATGCGCAAGGCGTAAATATCGAAGCCGGAGCGCTCCGCGAAGGCCCTCCCCGTCTTCTCGTTCACCACCTTGGAGAGCCCGTAGGAATCCATCGGATCGACATCGTAATCCTCTTCGAGAGGAAAATGATGGAAGTCACGGTGCCCCTCCGCAAAGCAGACGCCATAGGTCGTCTCGCTGGAAGCGACGATGATCTTTCGGATGCCGAGCTTCACCGCCGCCTCGATGACGTTGTAGGTCCCCATCACGTTGACCCGGAAGGTTTCGTTGTCGGGTTTGATGAGGATGCGCGGAATGGCCGCGAAATGCACGACGGCATCGAAGGGCTGCGTGCCGCGGTCGAGATCGGGGAAGTCCCGGTGCATCGACAGCGCATTGAACATCTGGCCGCTGTCGGTGATGTCGGCGATCAGATTGGTGACGCCGGGGCTGTCGAGCGGCACGAGATCGACATTGTGCACGTCATAGCCGGCCTCGACGAGATAGGGCACGGCGTGCCGCCCGGCCTTCCCCGAGCCGCCGGTAAACAGAATTCGCTTTTTCATGATATATCCCCACGCAGAAGAAGACGTGCTGCAGCGACTGTACTGTATGCGCCGCTCCGTAGGTTAGGTACTTTGCGCCTTTGCGCAAGATCGATCGTGCGTGCCACCGGGTGTTCCTGCCGGATTCACCACTTCAGACTATAGCGGACATCGACCACGCTCCGCGGCGCCAGCAACGGATCGGCGACCGCCGCGCCGAGGCGCAGATTTCCGAAATTCTGTTCCACTCCAATCCGGCTCACACCGCTGACGCCGTCACGCGAAACCTGGCTCTGCACGGTGAGCGACGTTCGGCTTGCGGGAGACACGAGCTTGGCGGATTGCGTCAGCCTCAGTTCGCTGCACCGGTTCTCATAGGCGTTGCATTGGAGAGCGATGCTCCTGTGGACCTCCGCATCGAGCGTGGGCGTGACGATCCAGCTGCGCGCAGTACCGGCGCCGAAGTTGCCGGTCCCTCGCAAGGCATTGTAATCCACGCTGACCTGAGAGGAACGCGTGACCGCCCCTCGCCCGCTCCCGCGCGAAACCGTTCCCCAGAGGCGGACCGGCGCGCCGGGCGGATTGATCTTGCCCGAGCGTGTGGCGTCCATCGAGACTTCGGCGCCGGCGGACGTGTTCCACCGCCCCGTCCGGCGAACGCCGAACCGGAATTTGTAGGCGTTGGCTCCGGTCTTGGAAGGCGACCAGATAAGCGGGCGGTCATCGGCGGCCGAGGCGAATTGCGGGGACTTCCCGACGCAGATCAAAACGATGCCAGCCGCGGCAAGCCGCGTGGAAATACGTCTTCTCATTGGATTCCAATCCTGCTGCATATGTCCTTTGACCGGAACCGATCGAAGGACAAGACATGCACCAATTTCAACGCGCTACAGTGAAACCTTTGCGCGTTTGGCAAAGACGCGCGGCGCTGTAGGCCGCAACCGTTGCCATTCGCAAGTCGTCAGGACCGGAAGGTAACACGGACCGGCGGCAAGGTCCCGTGATAATCGGACGTCGCGTGTGGGACTATGCAAACACTGTTGCAGACATCACACGCGAAAGAGATCGCCCCACCGCTTCAAAAAGCGTTGATCTGGTAATCGCCAAAAGAAAAACCCCGCGGTTGCCCGCGGGGTTCGAAGTCCGATCCGAACCGGAATTACTCGACGATGGAGGCGACGATGCCTGCGCCGACGGTGCGGCCGCCTTCGCGGATAGCGAAGCGCAGCTTTTCTTCCATCGCGATCGGCACGATCAGCTCGACGTCAACCGTGACGTTGTCGCCCGGCATGACCATTTCCGTGCCTTCCGGAAGCGTCACGATGCCGGTCACGTCCGTCGTGCGGAAGTAGAACTGCGGACGGTAGTTGGTGAAGAACGGCGTGTGACGGCCACCCTCTTCCTTCGTCAGGATGTAGGCTTCAGCCTTGAACTTGCGGTGCGGCTTGACCGAACCCGGCTTGCACAGAATCTGACCGCGCTCGACGCCGTTGCGGTCGACACCGCGAAGCAGCGCGCCGATGTTGTCGCCGGCCTGGCCCTGGTCGAGCAGCTTGCGGAACATTTCAACGCCCGTGCAGGTCGTCTTCGTCGTCGGACGGATGCCGACGATCTCGATTTCCTCACCGACCTTGACGATGCCGCGCTCGACGCGACCGGTCACGACCGTACCGCGGCCCGAGATCGAGAACACGTCTTCGATCGGCATCAGGAACGGCTGGTCGATCGGACGCTCAGGCGTCGGGATGTAGGCGTCGACCGCAGCCATCAGCTCGCGGATCGCGTCTTCGCCGATCTTCTTGTCCGAATCTTCAAGCGCGGCCAGAGCCGAACCCTTGACGATCGGAATGTCGTCGCCCGGGAATTCGTAGGACGACAGCAGTTCGCGCACTTCCAGCTCGACGAGCTCGAGCAGTTCCGCGTCGTCGACCTGGTCGACCTTGTTCAGGAACACGACGATCGCCGGAACGCCGACCTGGCGGGCCAGCAGGATGTGTTCGCGCGTCTGCGGCATCGGGCCGTCAGCGGCCGAAACAACCAGGATCGCGCCGTCCATCTGCGCCGCACCGGTGATCATGTTCTTGACGTAGTCGGCGTGGCCGGGGCAGTCGACGTGCGCATAGTGACGGTTCGGCGTCTCGTATTCGACGTGCGCCGTCGAAATGGTGATGCCGCGGGCCTTTTCTTCCGGCGCAGCGTCAATCTGGTCATACGCCTTGAACTCGCCGAAATACTTCGTGATCGCTGCCGTCAGCGACGTCTTGCCATGGTCAACGTGGCCAATCGTGCCAATGTTGACGTGCGGCTTATTGCGCTCAAATTTGCTCTTTGCCATGGGTACGCTTCCTGTGGTCAAATCGGATGGATCAGCCGGCGGGGCCGGTTTGTCGAGCCGTTTAAGGGTTTCGTCGCATTTGCGCAAGACTTAATTGCGTGCGCCGGAACGGCAAGGTCTCGCCTCCTTAGAAAGGCAGCGGCAAGCGGCGGCAGAAGCACCCAAAGCGCAACGCCTCAGGCCGGAAAACAGAACGTAAACAGGCGCATGCGGCACAAACCTAAAGTGCAGCGGAATTTTTGTTATGCTTTGAAAAAGAAGCTGGAGCGGGTAGCGGGAATCGAACCCGCGTATTCAGCTTGGAAGGCTGCTGCTCTACCATTGAGCTATACCCGCGGGCCTTCGATCCTGAAGCAGAATGGTGGAGGGAGTTGGATTTGAACCAACGTAGGCTGAGCCAACGGATTTACAGTCCGTCCCCTTTAACCACTCGGGCATCCCTCCATTTTTCTGTCGGGATCAATCGACCAAGCATTTGAGATCGCGTAAGAACCGGCGCCGTTTGTCGCCGCCCCTCGATCTGCGCCGGGTATATGACCGCCTGCATTCGTCCTGTCAACACGGCGAAATGCAAATTTTCAGAATTTCTCCACAGGCGGCCGCAGCGGCGATTTTCCGAAATCAGTTTCAACCCGGGACGAAGCTCACTATAAGACCGGCATGAGCAAGGACAAGACCGGCGACAAGAGCGCCAGAGACACCCATTATGCAAATCTCCGCCGTGCGCACCGGGACGCAAGGCGCGAACGCGGGGAGATTCCAACCCCGCGTCAGGACAAGCGCGGAAAGCCGCCCGCCGACTGGAAGCCGCCGGCACTCGCCCCGGACCAGGTGCTCCTCTACGGCCTGCACACGGTCCGCGCAGCCCTCGACAATCCGGAACGCCGCATCATCCGCCTCTCGGTCACGCAGAACGCCGCCGCACGCCTGGATCTCGGAGATCTCACGGCGCTCCCCTTCCCGACCGAGACTGTAACGCCGCAGGAACTCGACCGCATACTCGGGCCCGATGCCATTCACCAGGGAGTGATGCTGGAGACGCAGCCTCTGCCGCACCGCAAGCTCGAGGCTCTTCGCGACTGCCCCTTGATTCTCGTTCTCGATCAGGTGACCGACCCCCACAATGTCGGAGCGATCATGCGCTCGGCGGTCGCCTTCGACGCAGGCGCACTCATTACGACGATGCGCCACAGTCCGACCGAATCGGGTGTTTTGGCGAAATCGGCCTCGGGTGCGCTGGAACTCATTCCTTATATCCAGATCACCAATCTCGCCGACACCCTCGAAGAGCTCCACGAGCTCGGCTTCATGACGATCGGCCTCGATTCCGAGGGGCCGCAGGCGCTCGAAGGCACATTCGCCGGCGACAAGATCGCGCTCGTGCTCGGATCGGAGGGCAAGGGCCTGCGCCAGAAGACGCGGCAGACGGTCAAGGCGCTCGCCCGGCTCGACATGCCCGGCGCGATCAAGTCGCTGAACGTGTCGAATGCCGCCGCCATCGCGATGTACGCGGCGAGACATCATCTTAAGGGATAGGAGCCGACGGGACGATCGTCACGGCGAGCCCCGCCGTCGGGCAGCCGTCCTGCAATCTTTTCCATGTCGTGACGTTGAGGTTCATTTCGCAGCGCGCGAGATAGGAGATATCGCCGATGCGGATGCAGGCAGTCTGCCCGAGTTCGTATTTCGCTCCGTCGCGGTGTCGGCAGGTGCAACGCCCGCCCGGCGCAGACGCGGAAACACTTCCGGCCACCAGGGCGACGGCCGCGAGCGACAACGCCAGAAACCGCAGGGCGCGCACGCATTTCATGCCCGACAGAATAGCGCAGTTTCGACCCGATCAGAAACGGAGAATGCCGGCTGATCGCTCGGCCGGCATCCTCCGCAACGAACCGGCGCCACAGCGCCGGCCGAATGGTTAGCTCGCGAGCTTCAGAACGTTGCCCTCGGCAATCGTCTTTTCGGCTTCGGCGATGGCGAACTGCTTCTGGTCGGGGCCGAGATTCAGGCCCTCTGCGCGGATGAACTCGATGTCCGTTATGCCGAAGAAACCGAAGACCGACCGCAGATAGGTTTCCTGGTGGTCCATGGCGGAAGCCGGGGCGACCGAATAATGACCGCCACGGGTGGAGGCGACGATCAGCTTCTTGCCCTTGGCGAGGCCTTCCGGTCCTGCTTCGGTGTAGCGGAAGGTTTTGCCGGCAACGGCCAAGCGGTCGATCCACGCCTTGAGCTGGCTCGGGATCGAGAAGTTGTACATCGGCGCACCGACGACGACCGTGTCGGCAGCCAGGAATTCCTCGAGCATCTGGCGGCCGATGCGAACATCAGCGGCCAAAAGGGCGTCGACACCTTCGAGATCTGCAGGCGCCATGATCTGTGCGCCGGTCAGGTGCGGAACGCGTTCGGATGCGAGATCCCGATAGGTGATCTCCGCATCGGGCCGGTCGGCCTTGAGCTGCGAGACGATTGCCGATGTCAGGCGGCGGGAGACGGAGTGTTCGCCGAGAATGCCGGAGTCGATGTGAAGGATTTTCATGGGAAGCACCTTTGCTTACGTTGCGGTGCATCACATATGATCTGCAAACAATCCTTCGATAAGTCAGCGAATATTTGACATTCCGTTTCCCCAGGGAAACAATTCGGCATATATCGCGAACAGGTGGCCGCCTGGGCTCTAATCGTCGCCTCCAATGGACGACGAGCTGCACCGATCGTCGATACCGCCTTTGATGGGAGGCACTCATGCAGGATCTCAACGATATCGCGCTCTTCGCCGCAGTCGTCAAACACAACGGCTTCAGCGCCGCCGCGCGCGACCTGAACGTGCCGAAATCCAAGCTCAGCAAACATGTCGCACGCCTGGAGGAGCAATTGGGCGTGCGTCTGCTCGAGCGCTCGACGCGCAAGCTTCGGATGACCGAGGTCGGCCGCATCTTCTACGAGCACGCCCAGGGATTGCTCGACGGCGTGGCCGCAGCCGAAGCCGAGATCGCCGCAGTGCGCGCCGAGCCGACGGGCGTCGTCCGGCTCGCATGTCCTATCGGCTTCACACCGATGCTCGCCGACATCCTGCCCGCCTTCCACCGCCGATATCCGGGCGTCCGCCTGCTGATCACCGCCTCCAACCGGCGGATCGATCTCATCGAGGAACGGATCGACGTGGCCTTGCGCGCGCGCGACCAGCTCGACACCGACAGCCAGCTCATCGTCCGCAAATTCGGCGAGGTGCGCCAACGCCTCGCCGCCAGCCCGACGCTTCTCGCGCGCCTCGGCGGGATCACGACCGACAATCTTTCGCAAATGCCGACGCTGTCGATGAACGAACAGCACCCCAATGATGTCTGGCGGCTCGTACACGCAACCGGGGGAGCAATCGAGATCGCTCACCGGCCCGTCGTCGGCTGCAGCGATTTTCTCATCCTCGAACGCGCGGCCATCGAAGGCATGGGCATAGCGCTGCTGCCCGACCATATTTGCGAGCGCGCCTTCCGAACCGGCGCCCTCGTTCCGGTCCTGCCGGAGTGGACCTCCGGCAACGTCATGGTCCACCTCGTCTTCCCCTCGCGCCACGGCCTGCTGCCCGCGACCCGCGCCCTCATCGACTTTCTGGCGGAAAATCTGATCAAGGCGCTGGAGCGCTGCCGCGAGGTCGATCCGAGGCCAGCGGCATCGTTTGAGATTTGATGATGTTGCTTCGTACCTCCCGCCCGTATCCGCCTCGAAGCCAAGGCATTCTCAAGGCGCAGAGGGCGCCGGTGATCGGTATGGGGAGGCATTTGGGAAACCCGGAGACTTCAAGATGAGTAACGCGCTTGTGCCAGAGTTCGCTGTCTCCGATTGGCAGGCTTCCAAAGAATTCTACTGTAATATCCTCGGTTTCTCGTGCGACCACGAACGGCCGGAAGAGGGCTTTTGTTATCTAAGTCTGGACGGCGCGGAACTCATGATTGATCAGATCGGCACGGGGCGTACCTTCGAGGACGGCCACCTTCCGCAAAGTTATCCCTTTGGAAAGGGGCTGAACGTCCAAATTCGGGTTGCCTCAGCCGACGCCCTGGTCCGAGCATTGACCGACAGGGGAATCGCGCTCTACCTCCCCCTCGAAGAACGCTGGTATCGAAGGGGTGAGGAAGAGGTCGGCAATCGCCAGTTCGTGGTCGCGGATCCCGACGGATACTTGCTACGGTTCTATGAGCCTTTGGGGCGCCGCCCCCGAACTTCATGAGGCTGCTTCTCATCTTGGCCCGCTGAAGCGGAGTTCAGCAGGGCCATATGAGAGCCTGTTGGCCCTAGTACGCTGCCGAACCAGACAAATCGGCGAAACGATTTGCCGCATCTCCAATTCCGAGTGCGGGATCAACACCAAAACCGAAGCAAAAATAACCGCGAAAAAGAGATATGGTGCCCCCAGAGAGACTCGAACTCCCGACCTACTGATTACAAATCAGCCGCTCTACCAACTGAGCTATAAGGGCATATTAGCGCTGGGAGTTACCATATTCTCCCCCGGTGTAAAGCAAAAATGCAGCTTCTCCCAATTTTTCGGATGCGTTCGCGCCGAGGCCGTGCCAGAAAAAGCGACCGTGGCGTCTACAGCGCCGCCCGCCTAAATTGATGTGAAAACAAGCGGAAGCGCCCCGCCCCCGCAATGACAGACGGACTGAGTTCATGGCCCGCAAGTTCAACTCCCTTGCCTTCATCGCATCGCCGGCGGAGGAAGCGCAGAAGGCGGCCGAGGATCTCCGGGCCGTCTATGGGGATCATGATCCGGACAAGGCCGACGTGATCGTTGCGCTGGGCGGCGACGGCTTCATGCTGCACACGCTGCACAGGACGATGAATACCGGCAAGCTCGTCTACGGGATGAACCGCGGCTCGGTCGGGTTCCTGATGAACCGCTACAGCACCGAGAACCTGCATCAGCGAATCGCCAATGCCGACGAAAACGCATTTCATCCGCTCGAAATGCGCACAACGGACGTCAACGGCGATAAGTTCACCGCGCTTGCCATCAACGAGGTTTACCTTTTTCGCCAGTCCTACCAGGCCGCGAAGCTGAAGGTCATGGTGGACGGAAAGACGCGGCTCGACGAATTGACCTGCGACGGGCTGCTTCTGGCAACGCCTGCGGGCTCCACCGCCTATAATCTTTCTGCGCACGGGCCGATCCTGCCGTTGGAAGCGCCGCTTCTGGCGCTGACGCCCGTCAGCCCCTTCCGGCCGCGGCGCTGGCGCGGGGCGCTGTTGCCGAATCACGTAACAGTGGACATCGAAATCCTCGAGGCCGACAAGCGACCGGTCAACGCCGTGGCCGATCACCAGGAAGTCAAGTCCGTCGTGCATGTCCGCATCGCCGAATCGGAGAAGCTCACTGCGCGGATCCTTTCGGATCCGGACCATTCCTGGTCCGATCGAATCCTGGCCGAGCAGTTCTCCAATTGAAATCACACGTTGCACGAGCGATTTGGTATGATCACGGGCGGTAGCGTGCCTCGCGGTCCCGGCGTTCGGTTGCGAAGGATATCCACATGCACAAGGCCCTGCTGATAACGCTCTGCCTGACCCTGCCCGCAGGCGGGCTAGGCGCCCAGGAAAGCGACCTCCTGCCCCCGAATGTCATCTTCGTGACGAGCACGGGCTTTTGGGAGGAGAGCGGCGGCGCGCTGCAGCCGGACGAAAACAGCGACGGCGACAAGAGTGCGAAGTCTGCTGCGCCCGGGGGACGGCGCGGCTATTATAAACTGATTGCCATTCGACAGGAGGACGGCACCGCGCAGGTCCATCTGCAACAGATCGCCTCAACTCCGACCGGCCCCGAGGTGGTTTCCTCCGCGGAACTCGAGGAATTCACGGCGCTGAAACCCTATGTCACCGATATTCGCCCCGAAACCTCGACGGGGATCACGCCGCAGCCGGGCATGTTCGCGACGGTTTATCTGAAGACCGACGCTGGCGCGACCGAGCCCGAGTCCTGGACGGTCCTCATCGATGAGCTCGGCGACATCAAAGTCGAGCGGGCGACGAATTGAGGGTTAGATGTGAGCACCGAACTTCGCCCCTCATCCGCCTGCCGGCACCTTCTCCCCGCAAGCGGGGCGAAGGGACAAGCCGCAAAATCCCAGCCCCCTCTCCATCGTAGAAGGAGCATAGGACGGGCGTAGAAGGAGCACAGGGAGGAACCCGCATGTCCCTTCTCCCCGTCAGAACGCTACGGCATGCACATATCTCTTGCGCGCCGGTGCGGCGGATACTGCTCATGAAAGGGATCCCTCGCGAACCCAACCGCCTCAACCCCGCTCGGTCGGGATTGCCCCTCAACCGGCTGCCGCCACCTTCTCCCCGCAGGCGGGGAGAAGGGATATGCCGCGCCCACTCGCTCCCTCGGGCGGGCGGTGAATGCGGGGTTCAGTTGGCGCCGCTTGTCCCTTCTCCCCGCCTGCGGGGAGAAGGTGCCGGCAGGCGGATGAGGGGCGGCTTTCAGCGTAGGCCGCACGCCGCGCATGCCCCCTCAACACCGGAGCACTGGCAATCAGCTCAGGTCGTCGACGGCCGCATCCGCGCCGCCGCTGACGCGATGCGCAAGGGCTGCCTCCATGAATTCATTCAGTTCACCGTCGAGCACGTCGCCCGGGCTGCTGCTTTCGACTCCCGTCCTCAAATCCTTCACCAGCTGGTAGGGCTGCAGGACGTAGGAGCGGATCTGGTGACCCCAGCCGATATCGGTCTTCGATGCCGCCTCGGCGTTGGCCGCCTCCTCGCGCTTCTTCAGTTCGGCCTCGTAGAGCCGCGCGCGAAGCATGTCCCATGCCTTGGCGCGGTTCTTGTGCTGCGAGCGTTCCTGCTGGCACTGCACCACGATGCCGCTCGGCATATGCGTGATGCGCACGGCCGAATCGGTCGTATTGACGTGCTGACCGCCGGCGCCCGAGGAGCGGTAGGTATCGATCCGGCAATCGCTTTCGTTGATGTCGATCTGGATCGATTCGTCCACGACGGGATAGACCCAGATGGACGAAAAGGACGTATGACGGCGAGCGTTGCTGTCATACGGAGAAATGCGGACGAGGCGATGCACGCCCGATTCCGTCTTCAGCCAGCCATAGGCATTGTGCCCCTTGACGAGGAGCGTGGCCGATTTGATGCCCGCTTCTTCCCCGTCCTGGATTTCCATGAGCTCGACCTTGTAGCCCTGGCGTTCGGCCCATCGGGTATACATGCGAAGCAGCATGTTCGCCCAGTCCTGGCTTTCCGTGCCGCCGGCGCCCGAATGGACTTCGAGATATGTGTCGTTCTGGTCGGCCTCGCCCGAAAGCATGGCCTCGACCTGCTTTTTCGCCGCCTCGCCGCGCAGTTGGCGAAGCGCTTCCTCGGCCTCCGCGACGATCGCCGAATCGCCCTCCTCTTCACCGAGTTCGATGAGCTCGATGTTGTCGTTGAGCTGCTGCTCGAAGCGGCGCAGGCCATTGATGCCGTCATCGAGCTGCTGGCGCTCCCGCATCAGCTTCTGCGCCTCGGCCGCGTCGTTCCAGAGCGACGGGTCTTCCGCCTTGTTGTTCAACCAGTCCAGTCGTCTTACCGCCTGGTCCCAGTCAAAGATGCCTCCTCAGCAGGCTTATGGCCTGCTTGATTTCGTCGACGATGTTCTCGATTTCGCTGCGCATGATCCTGCTTCTTCAGGTGACTTTTCGAACGTGACGGTCAAATAGCGATGCCCGCCGCCGATGTAAAGGCGACGGGCATTGCGTGCAATGGAAAGGGTTCAGAACAGTCCGTTGGAGCCGGAGGTTACCGCCTGGTTGGCCTGCGGAGAGGTTCTCAATATCTCTTCCGGCGGCGCATATTCGTCAAGGTCGCCGATGACCGAGAAGGTGTCCGCAGGGCCGGTTCCCGGCTTGAAGGCTTCGATGATCGTGTCCGGCTCGCCCTCGACGGCCGCCATGCCGGTCTTGCGGTTGACGGGAATGAGGCTCATGCCTTCCGGCACCACGAACTTGCCGGGGCGGGTACCCTCCACGGCCTTCTGCATGAAGGCGTTGAAGATCGGCGCCGACAGGCCGCCGCCGGTCGCCCCGCGCCCGAGCGGTGCCGGATCGTCGAAGCCGAGATAGAGCCCCGCGACGAGGTCGGGAGTGTAACCCACGAACCAGGCGTCCTTCTCGTCATTGGTCGTGCCGGTCTTGCCGGCGACAGGGCGATCGAGCTTGATCTTGCCTGCCGCGGTCCCCCGCGCGACGACGCCTTCCATCATGGAGGTGATCTGATAGGAGGTCATCGGATCGAGGACCTGCTCACGATTGTCGATCAGCACCGGCTCTTCCTGCGCTTCCCAATCGTCGGCATTGCAATTCTCGCAGGCCCGGTCCTCGTGGCGGAAGATGGTCTTGCCGTAACGGTCCTGGATCCGGTCGATCAGCGACGGCTTGATCTGCTTGCCGCCATTGGCGATGACGGCATAGGCGGAAACGAGACGCAGCACCGTCGTTTCGCCGGAACCGAGCGACATCGCAAGAAGCGGTGCCATCTTGTCGTAGATCCCGAAACGTTCGGCATATTCGGCGACGATGTTCATGCCCAGGTCGTTGGCAAGCCGGACCGTCATCAGGTTGCGCGATTTTTCGATGCCGAGGCGGAGCGTCGACGGTCCGGCAGAGCCGCCGCCGTAGTTTTCGGGGCGCCAGACCTGACCGCCCGCGACGATCTCGATGGGCGCATCCAGGATGACCGATGCCGGCGTATAGCCGTTGTCGAGGGCGGCCGCGTAGACGAAGGGCTTGAAGGCGGAACCGGGCTGACGCATCGCCTGCGTCGCGCGGTTGAACTCGGACTGTCCGTAGGAGAACCCGCCGACCATCGCCAGCACGCGGCCGGTATGCGGGTCCATCGCGACCAATCCGCCCTGAACCTTCGGCGGCTGGCGCAGCCGATATTCGCCGGCCTCCTCCAACGGCTCGACATAGACGACGTCGCCCGGGCCGAAGACCTCTTCCGGCGACTTGGCGCTCTTGCGCTTGCCGCCGGCGGAGCGGTGGGCCCACTGCATGTTCTTGGCGGCAATGCGCCCGGTCACCCGTTCAGGAACGATCTTGCCCGAGACTTCCTTGTCCGGCTGGATGCCGATTTCGGCGCCTTCGCTGTCTACCGAGAGCACGACCGCCAGTTTCCATTCCGGCACGTCGCTGAGCATGGGGATCTTGCTCAGCGGCTCGCCCCAGTCGCCGCCGATCTCGATCGTTTTCACCGGTCCGTGGAAGCCCCGCCGCTCGTCGTAGCTCAAAAGCCCGTCCTGAAGCGCCTTGCGCGCCGCAATCTGCAGCCGCGGATCCAGCGAGGTACGCACGGAAAGCCCGCCCTCGTAAAGGGCCTTGTCGCCGTATTTCTGGATGATCTGGCGGCGCACTTCCTCGGCGAAGAAGTCGGAGGCGAAGAGGTGCGCGCCGCCGCGGCGCGGCTTGACGCCGAGCGGTTGCTGCTTTGCCTCCTCGCCGTCAGCCTTGGTGACGTAACCATTTTCGACCATCCGATCGATCACCCAGTTGCGGCGCTCGATCGCAGCCTCGACCTTGCGGAACGGGTGGTAATTGGCCGGCCCCTTGGGCAGGGCCGCAAGATAGGCGGTCTCGGCAATCGTCAGTTCCGTCACCGACTTGTCGAAATAGGTCAGCGCCGCCCCGGCGATGCCGTAGGAATTCAGCCCGAAGAAAATCTCGTTGAGATAGAGCTCGAGAATGCGGTCCTTGCTGTAGGCCTGTTCGATGCGGAAGGAGAGGATCGCTTCCTTGATCTTGCGATCGAGCGTCTGGTCGGAGCTCAGAAGGAAGTTCTTGGCGACCTGCTGGGTGATCGTCGAGGCGCCGACGGGGCGCCGACCGGAGCCGAAATTCTGCAGGTTGACGGCGATGGCGCGTGCAAGGCCCGTCACGTCGATGCCCGGATGCTGGTAGAAGTTCTTGTCTTCCGCCGAGATGAATGCGGCCTTGACGCGATCGGGTATTGCCTGAATGGGCAGATATAGCCGGCGCTCGCGCGCATATTCGGCCATCAGCGCGCCGTTACCCGCATGGAAGCGTGTCGTCACCGGCGGAGCATAATTGGCCAGAACCTCGTAATCGGGGAGGTCCTTCGTGATGGCGCCGAGATAGATCGCGACGGCCGCGGCTGTGCCAAGCAGCAGAAACGCACCAATGCCGAAAAAATATCCAATCAGTCTGATCATCAGTCAGGTACCGGTATCTAATTATCGTCCCATTGCGAGGTCGCCGAATGCCCGAACGCTCGTTTTCCGCGAAGGAAGCCGACCTCGCCAAACTCTTCCAAAGAAATCGTCTGGCATTTGCAGTTATACGCGTTTGGGCTCCCTCATATGGCCAGGAACCTGAAGCATCAACACCGTTTCCCAACAAATCGGGACGCCCTCCCCCTAAGGGGCCCGGATTGTGAGTAAAATAGGGCTGTTATCGGATTATACGGTGCGCATCTGCTGAAAAGCATATCGCTGTTACCGGGTCGACACAAATCACATCCCCACTCAGTGGCGTCGGGCAGGCGCGAAATCAAGGATCCCGGAACGCCCTGCGCATTCAACCGCCGTTTGCAACCGCGGAGTTCCGGTAGCGCTGCACGGCGTCCGCAAGCAGCGTGGATACCTTCTTCCTCCATTCCGCATCGAGCAGTTGCTTCTCATCTTCCTTGTTCGACAGGAAACCGAGCTCGAGCAGCACCGAGGGCACGTCCGGCGCCTGCAGGACGCGGAACCCCGCATGACGGTGGGGATTGTTGATCAGCTTGATCTGCCCTTCGAACGAGGAAATGACGCTCCGGGCGAGATTGACCGAGAAAGCCTGCGTTTCGCGGCGGGTGAGATCGATGAGGATATCCGCGACTTCGGCCGGCTCGCTTTCGAGCGGAATCCCGGCAATCTCGTCGGAGAGATTCTCGCGTGCGGCAAGATCGGCCGCGAGGTGGTCGGACGCCTTGTCGGAGATCGTGTAGACCGTGGCGCCCCGAATTTCCTTTTGCCGCAACGTGTCGGCGTGAACCGAAATGAACAGGTTGGAGCCTCGCTGGCGTGCGATCTGCACGCGTTGAGGCAGGGAGAGAAATTCGTCGCGCTCCCGCGTCAGAAACGCCTCGATGCCGGGTTCGTGATTGAGCCGTTCCACCAGCTCCTTCGCGAAGGCAAGGGTCACATGTTTCTCTTCGGTTTTCGTGACGCCGCCGATCGCACCGGTATCGATTCCGCCATGCCCGGCATCTATCGCAACCACGAAAACGCCGGCCTTCGGGGGCGGCGCGGCGGCCGGCCGGTCGGTCTTGGCGGAGGGCACCGTACCCGTCCACTGCTGCTCGGCCAGGAGCTTGTCGAAGCGGTCCTGGCCGATCCTCTCAGCATCGAGCACGAGGCGAAAGCCCTTCCCGTCCTCCACCGGCTTCACTTCCGCATGGGTCACCTCCGTCGGCCCGTTGGCGGAGAGCACGAGCCGCGAGGCCCCTGCCCCCATTCCGCCATAGCGGATGGCGTCGAACAAGCCGCGAGGCTGCAGGCTCTCCGGCTTCAGTCCGAACGACGTTTCCGGCAGGTCGACGATGACGCGAACGGGATTGGCGACGTAGTGGATGGAGAAGGCCGGCTCGCGATCGAACTCGATGACCAGGCGCGTGCGGGCATCGTCGCCGGCAATCCGCGCGGCATAGGCGAGGAGAGGCACCGGCTCGCCGGCGCGCACGACCGCCACGGGTGACAAGAGAAGCAAAACGGCACCAAAGGCAGCGACGAACATGCGCATGCCGCGATGACGCCCGATCGCCTCCATTGAACACAGCCTAGTCGCCGAACGCTTCACCTGAAACCCCGCATCCATCCAATCGATATACCGGCGAAGGTCTCCCCGGCTGCCCTTATCCGCCCCTCAACCAATGAACCCTCAGGGTTAACCAAAGCTTGACACGGGGGCCGCGGCACCGCCCCTCAGCCGGCGCAGTCTTCTCCTGAAGGTCCGGTTACACCCGCGCAAGCGAATCGATCAATATTGTGGCGGCAAAGGCTTTTCCCTTGCCAATGTGACATGGAAAACATAAAAGCGTCACAAGGAGAAAGTGTTGACGGGATAGAATCGTCGGCCGGGCAGCCGGAGCTTTTAGACGAGCTTGGCGCCAGGGAGTGATCGAGCCGGAACAACCGGTTGCAACCGTATCAAGCTTCCGCGGCCGCAGGAATTCATCCGCCGTCGCCGCATTTCCTCCTCCGTATACTGGTTCGCAAATTTCCGGCGGTGGCCGGAGTTCTTGATGGTGAATTTCACCGGATGCCCGCAAGCGGGCGCATTCATCGGGCCTCTTCCAGAGGTCCAGGACATTGGCATTCTTGTTTGGTCTTTGATGTGACTCAGCAGTATCGGTCAGAAGTAGAGCGGCCCCGGGACCTTAGCGTTCCGGCTGCCGTCTGGCTGCTGCACCATCGCTTGCGCCAAACAGGACCTTTTATATCCGGCGCAGCCTCCGACGTCTTCGACAGCCTTCTTGAAAAAGGCACTCTGTCTGTCGTCCCGCCGCGCCGAGGAGCACAGCTTAGATGGCAGAGAAAATGCTTATCGATGCGTCTCACTCAGAGGAGACGCGCGTCGTTGTCGTACGCGGAAACCGCATAGAAGAATTCGATTTCGAATCGGAACATAAGAAGCAGATCCGCGGCAATATCTACCTGGCGAAGGTAACCAGAGTGGAGCCGTCGCTCCAGGCGGCCTTCGTCGATTACGGCGGCAATCGCCACGGGTTTCTGGCCTTCGCCGAAATCCATCCCGACTACTACCAGATTCCCCTCGCCGATCGTCAGGCCCTGTTGAAGGCGGAAGCCGAAGAGGCTCGCCGCGACGATGACGAGCCGAACGACACCGTGGCGGAACAGAAATTCGCGCCGGCTGGCGATACGGTTGCCGAAGTCGTGGCACAGGCCGAAGCCGCCGAGGCAGCCGGAGAAGCCGCTGAGGCCGCTGCGGAGAAGCCGAAGGCCAAGGCCAAGCCGAAGCGTACCCGCCGCGCGAAGCCGAAGGCCGACGAAGAGGCCGTGGCGCCTGAAAGCGGCCCGTCGGAAGACGGCGAAGGCGACAAGAACGAAATGGCCGCGGTGGTCGATACCGACTCGATCTCCGAGGATATCGACGCGCGCCGTCAGCGTGACGACGACGATGACGACGACAATCACGACGGCGAAAAGGAAATCATCGAATCCGTCGGCGCCGAAGATGCCATGGAAGAGGTGGCGGATCGTCATATCCGCAAGCCGCGCAAGCAATACCGCATCCAGGAAGTGATCAAGCGCCGGCAGATCCTGCTGGTGCAGGTCGCAAAGGAAGAGCGCGGCAACAAGGGTGCGGCACTCACGACCTATCTTTCGCTCGCCGGCCGCTACTCCGTTCTCATGCCGAACACGGCGCGCGGCGGCGGTATTTCGCGCAAGATCACCAACCTGCAGGACCGCAAGCGTCTGAAGGAGATCGCCCGCGGTCTCGACGTGCCGCAGGGGATGGGTGTGATCCTGCGCACCGCCGGAGCCAATCGCACGAAAGTCGAGATCAAGCGCGACTTCGAATATCTCATGCGCCTGTGGGAGAACGTCCGCACGCTGACGCTGAACTCGACTGCCCCCTGCCTCGTCTACGAGGAGGGCAGCCTTATCAAGCGATCGATCCGCGACCTCTACAACAAGGACATCAGCGAGATCGTCGTTTCGGGCGAGGAAGGCTACAAGGAAGCCAAGGGCTTCATGAAGATGCTGATGCCGAGCCACGCAAAGGTCGTGCAGCCCTATCGCGACGTGCATCCGATCTTCTCCCGCTCCGGCATCGAAGCACAGCTCGATCGCATGCTGCAGCCGCAGGTGACGCTGAAGTCGGGCGGCTACATCATCATCAACCAGACCGAAGCTCTGGTTTCCATCGATGTGAACTCCGGTCGTTCGACGCGCGAGCACTCGATCGAGGATACGGCTCTCCAGACGAATCTCGAGGCAGCCGAGGAAGTAGCGCGGCAATTGCGCCTTCGCGACCTTGCCGGCCTGATCGTCATCGACTTCATCGACATGGAAGAGAAGCGGAACAACCGCTCCGTCGAGAAGAAGCTCAAGGATTGCCTGAAGAACGATCGTGCCCGTATCCAGGTCGGCCGCATCTCGCATTTCGGCCTGCTCGAAATGTCTCGCCAGCGCATCCGCGCCTCGGTGCTGGAAAGCACGATGCAGACCTGCCCGCACTGCAACGGCACGGGCCACATTCGCTCGCAATCCTCCGTTGCCCTGCATGTCCTGCGCGGCATCGAGGAACATCTGCTCAAGAACACCACGCACGACATCAGCGTGCGGACGACACCCGATATCGCGCTCTACCTGCTCAATCAGAAGCGCAGTTCGATCACGGACTACGAGCAGCGCTTCGGTGTCTCCATCTTCATCGAAGCGGACGCTCATGTCGGTGCGCAGCACTTCGCGATCGATCGCGGTGAACCGGTCGAAAATCCGGTGAGGATCGACCAGATCCTGCAGTTCGAGCCGGAGCCGGAAGACGAAGAAGAGGTCCTCATCGAGGAGGAGTCCGACGAAGAGGAAGTGGAAGAGATTGCTGCCGAGCGTCAGGACCAGAAAAAGGGGCAGACCGACGAACAAGGCGGCCGCAAGCGCAAGCGTCGTCGCCGCCGGCGCGGCAAGGGTGCGGGTCAGGGGGCGGACGAGGCCTTCGCTGACGCCGCCGACGCGGCTGAGGACGAGACCGGCGACGAAGCCGCCGTGGACGATGCCGAGGATGAAGTCGACGCTACGGATGCCCTGAATGGCGATAGCGAGCAGAAGCGCAAGCGTCGCCGCCGCGGCAAGCGTGGCGGCCGCCGCAGTCGTCAGGACGAACTGGCCGATGCCGAGGGCGAGACCGGCATGGCTGCAGACGCCGGCGAAGGAGCCGGCGACGACGCAGAGGCGGAAGTCGCCCCAGCCGCGGCAGCCGAGGAGACGTCACCGGATATCGCGGCAGCCGCTGCCGTCGAGGCAGCAGCGGAGGAGCCGAAACCGGCAAAACCCCGGCGCAGCCGCAAGAAAGCAGTCAAGGCCGAGGAGCCGGCCGAGAGTGTCGATGAAGTAGCCGAGAAGACCGTCGAGGCCCAACCCGAAGCAACCGAAGCCGCCCCCGAGGCCGTGGAGGAAGCTGTTGCCGATCTGGAAGGCGCAAAGCCCGCGCGCGCAAACCGGGATCTGTCGGCGATCGCTACCGAGCCGGTCGTGACGTCCAGCAAGGGCGAGGGCGAAGAGGAGCCGACAAAACCCAAAAAGGGCGGCTGGTGGCAGCGCCGCAGCTTCTTCTAAGAAGAATAGGAAAAAGCCCGGAGCGATCCGGGCTTTTTCATGCTGGGGCCGCGTGGCGGCTCAGTTGTGACCTGCCTCTTTGAAAACTCCGCACTTTCCGGACGGAAAGCGGCACACGCTTTTCCTTATCCCGCTCTATACTTTCCCGCAGGGAGGACGAGGCCATGCGCAAGTTCACAGTCATCGTTACGGAAGAGTTCGAAGCCGACACTGCCGAGGAGGCCGCCTTGCTCATGTATCAGCAACTGACCAACGGGCCGGCACCTCTGCATTATTCGGTCACGGATGAAACGAAGATTGCAACCAGCCTGATACTGGACCGGAAAAAGGCAGATGAATTTGCCAGTGTCGATCACACTGCAGACCCCGGCAATTGGTAAGCCACGCGTAACCGGCCGATGTGCGGATACCCATGTCTGGAGCAGAGCACTTCCACGCAAAGCATGACAGCTCTCCGTCCGGAGGTGCTTGGTCCAACGACCTAAGCGTTTCGCCGTCCAGTGAAACGTGAAGCGCTCTAAAGGCCTGTTGAGATCCGGGATACCCGCCGCGGCCTGTTTGATTTCCTCATCCCTGTGCTCGTCACAGGGATCCAGCCAGACCAAGTCCTTGGGCTGAAAAAACTCTTCCGCGCCGCAGACGCGGCGCTGCTGGATCTCTGTGACAAGCACAGAGACGAGGTGAGGAGAGATTGCAGTCCTCCGATAGGTTTCACAGGCCGGTTAGAGCCAGGCCATGCGCGCCGACAAAACAGCCCAGAGCTCCAACGCCATCACCCATCTCGCAGCAGCCGTCATAAACTCCGGATGAACCTCAACAGGCCTTAGAGCGGGATGAGGAAAAGTGTGTGCGGTTTTCCGCCCGCATCCCGCTCTAAACTATTGGAATCGATCACGTTCATGTTTTTAGGTCGACCCGACCTAAAAACATCGTGATCTAGGCCAGCCAGCGCGCGATGCGGTTCATCGCCTCCTCCATCTCGGTAGCCGCGCCCGCATAGGAAAAGCGCATGGTGCGATGCCCTTCGAGGGGATCGAAGTCGAAGCCGGGCGTTGCCGCAACGTCGATCTCGGCCAGCATCCGACGGGCGAAGGCCATGCTGTCATTGGTGAAGCGGCTGACATCCGCATAGGCGTAAAATGCGCCGTCCATCGGCGAGGCGATCGAAAAGCCGATCTGCGGCAGCCGTTCGAGCAGCAATGCGCGGTTCGCGGCATAGGCGCGCTTGTAGCCGTCGAGCTCCTCATGCGCGCCGAGGGCCGCCTCTGCGGCAATCTGTGATAGCTCCGGCGGCGAAATATAGAGGCTCTGCGCGATGCGCTCGAAGGCACGCACCCGCGCCTCGGGCAGAACCATCCAGCCGATGCGCCATCCGGTCATACAATAATATTTGGAGAAGGAGTTGATCACGACGGCGTCGTCGGCGACTTCAAGCGCCGTCGTCTCCTCCCCGGCGAAAGTAAGGCCGTGATAGATCTCATCGGAAATGAAGGCTATCGAGTGGTCCCGGCAATAGTCGGCGAGCGCCTTCAGCTGCGCCTTGCCGGTCACCGTTCCCGTCGGGTTCGCGGGGCTTGCGAGAAGCACGCCCTTCAGCGGTTTTCCGGCACGTGCCGCGGCGCGCTCGAGGCTGTCCGGGGTCAAAGTGAAGCCGGCCTCGGCATTGGCTTCGATCTCGACCACTTCGAGGCCGAGCGCAGCCATGATGTTGCGATAGGCGGGATAGCCTGGCCGGGCGATGGCCACGCGATCGCCCGGATCGAACAGGGCGAGAAAAGCGAGATTGAACCCGGCCGACGATCCGGTCGTCACCGCAATCCGCTGCGGATCGAGCGTGATGCCGTGCCGGCTGTGATAATGAGCGGCAATCGCCCTCTTCAGGGAGAGTGTGCCAAGAGCGTCCGTATAGCCGAGCCGACCGTGATCGAGCGCCCTCCTTGCCGCATCGAGTGCCGCTTTCGGCGCAGGATGCGCGGGCTGACCGACCGCCATGGATATGACCGGGTGGCCGCAATCGCGCCGCCGCGTGGCTTCGGCCAGCACGTCCATGGCGTGGAACGGCTCGACTGCGCTGCGTTTCGACATCTGTGCCAAATGACTGGTCCTCACGAGTTTCTCTATGCCCTTTGCCCCATCGCTTACGGCTTCACAAGTCCGCGAACGCCGCAATTCGGCCCATTTTGCCGTTTCGTTTGCCCGCGCCAGGTCCTATGGTTCAACCAATCGGCGCAAGCCGGGACTTGTCGTCGTCTTCAAACTGGCGCATTGACGCAAGCGTGCGGACTCTACGACCGACATAGAACAGCAGACCACGAGGAAAGAATGACGCTCAAGATGAAGATGATTGCCGCAGCATCCCTGATCGCGCTTGCTGCCGGCGTCGCCCTGCCCGGGCCGGCGGCGGCGCTCGATGCCAAGCAGAAGGAGGAATTCGGCGCCTTCATCAAGGAGTACCTGCTCGCCAATCCGGAGATCATGCTGGAAGTGCAGGAAGCGCTCACCTCCAAGCAGCGGGCCAAGCAGCAGGAAACCGCCCAGGCGGCAATCGCCGACAACAAGAAGGCGATCTTCAACTCTGACTACGACATAGCCCTCGGTAATCCGGATGGCGATGTGACGATCGTCGAATTCTTCGATTACAACTGCGGCTATTGCAAACGGGCCATGTCCGACATGGACGACATCCTCGCCAAGGACAAGAATGTCCGATTCGTTCTCAAGGAGCTCCCAATTCTCGGACCGGATTCGCTCGCGGCCCACAAGGTCAGCGCCGCCTTCCGCGTGATCGCACCGGAGAAATACGGCGATTTCCATCGCGCCCTGCTCGGGGCAGAGGAACGGGCGACGGAGGAAACCGCGATCGCCGTTGCGGCCAAGCTCGGGGTGACGGAAGCGCAGTTGCGCGAAAAGATGGATGACGGGCCGTATGATGCCTCGGTGCGCGAAGCCTATACGCTCGCCAACGAGCTCGGCATCACGGGAACGCCTTCCTATGTCGTCGGCAACGAGGCGGTCTTCGGCGCTGTCGGGGCGCCTGAGATCGAACAGAAAGTCGCCAACATGCGTGCGTGCGGCAAGACGGTCTGCTGACGGCCGGCCGGCACGCCGGCGGCTTTCGCCCTATCGGAACAGCACGACTTGTGGACAAATCCCGCGGGAACCCAGGGGGCTTTTCCTCGGGGAACCATCAGTCTATAGGTAACCCTCCATCACCGGACCGGAATCCTTTATGCCTTCGACTATCTTTGTGCTGAACGGCCCAAACCTGAACGCGCTCGGCAAACGTGAACCGGGTATCTATGGCGGCAAGACGCTTGCCGACATCGAAGCCATGTGCAAGGAGGAGGCCAAACTCCTGGGCTTCGACGTCGACTTCCGGCAGTCAAACCATGAGGGCACCTTGGTCGACTGGTTGCACGAGGCTGGCGAAAAGGCAGTCGGCATCGCCATCAATCCCGCCGCCTACGGACACACCTCCATCGCCATGCACGATGCCATTCGGGCGATCACCGTCCCCGTGGTGGAGCTGCATCTTTCCAATATTCATGCGCGCGAAGAATTCCGGCACAAGTCGATGATCGCGCCGGCCGTCAAAGGCGTTATCTGCGGTTTCGGCGCACAGAGTTACATTCTGGCGCTGCATGCGCTAAAGAACCTGACGGAAAAATCCAAATAAGAAGAACACGAGGCTCATATCCCATGGCTGAAAAGAAACCGGGTATCGATCAGGCGCTGATCCGTGATCTCGCCAATATCCTCAACGATACCGACCTGACCGAGATCGAAGTGGAACAGGACGATCTGCGCATCCGCGTTTCGCGGAACGGCACGCCTGTTGCCATGTCCATGCCGGCGATGCCCGCCTACCAGGTGCCGCCCGCCATCGCCGCCGGCCAGCCGGCTGGTGCGCCCCAGGGTGCCGCCGAAGGCGGTCACAATGCCAAGAACGCAGTGACGGCCCCCATGGTCGGCACCGCCTATCTCGCCCCGGCTCCGGGTTCCCGCCCCTTCATCGAAGTCGGTGCGGTGGTAAAGGAAGGTCAGACGATCCTGATCATCGAGGCAATGAAGACGATGAACCAGATTCCCGCCCCCCGCTCCGGCAAGGTGACGGAAATTCTCGTGCAGGACGCCGCTCCGGTCGAATATGGCGAACCCCTGATCGTGATCGAGTAGGGCACGGTGGCGATGATCTCGAAAATCCTCATTGCCAATCGCGGCGAAATTGCTCTGCGCGTCCTGCGCGCCTGCAAGGAGCTCGGCATCGCGACCGTAGCCGTGCACTCGACGGCGGACAGCGACGCCATGCATGTCCGGCTCGCCGACGAGAGCGTCTGCATCGGCCCGCCGCCTTCGCGCGAGAGCTATCTGAACATCCATCAGATCGTTGCCGCCTGTGAGATCACCGGTGCGGATGCGGTGCATCCGGGTTACGGCTTCCTCTCGGAGAACGCCAAGTTCGCCGATATCCTCGATGCGCACGGCATCACTTTCATCGGACCGACTGCCGAGCACATCCGCCTCATGGGCGACAAGATCACCGCCAAGAAGACGGCGGAAGAACTCGGCATTCCGGTCGTTCCGGGCTCCGATGGCGAAGTGAGGCCGGAGAATGCCCTGGAGATCGCCCGCCAGATCGGATTCCCCGTGCTGATCAAGGCGACGGCGGGTGGCGGTGGCCGCGGCATGAAGGTCGCCCGCACCGAGGAGGAACTCGAAAATGCGGTTGCGACGGCACGTTCCGAAGCCGCGGCCGCATTCGGCAACGACGCGGTCTACATGGAGAAGTTTCTCGGCAAGCCGCGCCATATCGAAATACAGGTCGTCGGGGACGGCGAAGGCAATGCGATCCATCTCGGTGAACGCGACTGCTCGCTGCAGCGCCGCCATCAGAAGGTATGGGAAGAAGCCAACTCCCCGGCCCTGAACGTCGAACAGCGCATGAAGATCGGTCAGGTCTGCGCCGACGCGATGAAGAAGTTGAAGTATCGCGGCGCCGGCACGATCGAATTCCTCTACGAGAACGGCGAGTTCTACTTCATCGAGATGAACACGCGCCTGCAGGTCGAACACCCGATTACCGAAGCGATCACCGGGATCGACCTCGTGCACGAGCAGATTCGCGTGGCGTCCGGAGCCGGCCTGTCCGCCAAGCAGGAGGATATCGTCTTCTCCGGTCACGCCATCGAATGCCGCATCAATGCCGAAGATCCGCGCACCTTCGTCCCTTCCCCGGGCACGATCACGCATTTCCACGCCCCGGGCGGCCTCGGTGTGCGCGTCGACAGCGGCGCCTATCAGGGTTACCGCATACCCCCCTACTATGACAGCCTGATCGGTAAGCTGATCGTCCACGGCCGGACGCGCGTCGAGTGCATGATGCGGCTGCGCCGCGTGCTTGACGAATTTGTCATCGACGGCATCAAGACGACTCTTCCCCTTTTTCAGGACCTGATCAACAATCAGGATATCGCAAACGGCGATTATGATATCCATTGGCTGGAGCACCATCTGGCCACAACATCCGCATAGGATACGACATTGAAGGAGACGCGCAGCAAACAACCGGATATCACGCCGGACATGTTGTTGCGCGCCTACTCGATCGGACTCTTCCCCATGGCCGACTCGGCCGACGATCCGGAACTTTTCTGGGTCGAGCCCGAGATTCGCGGCATCATTCCGCTGGACCGGTTTCACGTCTCGCGCAGCCTCGCCAAAGCGATCCGCAGGCGCCCCTTCGACATTCGCTTCGATACGGCCTTCGCTGAAGTCATGGAGGGGTGCGCGCAGCCCGCACCGGACAGGCCGACGACGTGGATCAACGACACGATCCGCTCCCTCTATGCGGCCCTGCACAATATGGGTCATGCGCACAGCGTCGAGGCCTGGGAGGGAGATGCGCTCGTCGGCGGCCTCTACGGCGTTTCACTCGGCGCAGCCTTTTTCGGCGAGAGCATGTTCTCGCGCCGCACCGGCGCATCCAAGATCTGCCTCGTCCATCTGGTCGAGCGATTGAGGTCGAAGGGGTTTCAGCTCCTCGACACGCAGTTCACGACCGAACACCTGAAGTCCTTCGGCGCAGTCGACGTGCCGAAGGCTCAGTACGAAGTTCTGCTCGCGAAAGCGATCGCCTCGCCAAATCTCGAATTTTGAGGATTATGCCTTCTCAAAGGGAAGGCTTACGCTTTGCGTCGCTCCAGTGACACGCACAGGGAGAACGATCGCAGAAGGCGCCTTGTCAAGTGCTCTATTGCTTTGCCGCAGTGTCGGGCGGCGGAACTTCGGAGGTGGACTTGCAGGATTGCAGCCAAACGTCATAGACGGGGTGCTCGACGGCGTTGAGCCCCGGGCTGTCGGCAAACATCCAGCCGGTAAAGATGCGGCGGATCTTCCGGTCGAGCGTGATTTCGTCCACCTCCACAAAGGTGGTCGTCTTCGGCGCTTCCGTTTCGTCGCGGCTGTGGCAAACGCGCGGAGTTACCTGCAACGCACCGAATTGCACCGTTTCGCCGATATAGACGTCAAAGCTGGTGATGCGGCCGGTGATCTTGTCGATGCCGGAGAAGACCGCCACGGCGTTGGAAAGGCGTGCCGCCTGCGCGGTTTCGACGGCAGACGTCACCGGAGCGGCAAGGAGAAGGGCAATGGCCGCAAACCGCCCTCCCCGGCCAATCAAATCCCGCAGACAGAAACCCGCCATTACCGCCAATCCCCCGCACATTGCTGTTAGTCCCGGATGGACTTCAGGCGCTAAACCCGAAATGTGGCTGCGCCGTGATCGTCCCGCAAGTCGCGGGACGATGCCCGAGAAGCCCGGCTCAGGAGCGCGGCGTCCAGGCGTCGTAGTCGCCGGTCACACGCGGGCGCTTGCCGGCACCGGCAATCGACCCTTTCGGCCGGTAGGCATTGGGCGTACCGGTCGGGTTGGCGCGGTGCGGCTTCTGCCATTCGCGGACCGCATATTTCTCGTCGGCGGGGGAGACGTCGGTGCGATGATGCATCCAGCCATGCCAGCCCGGCGGGATCGCAGACGCCTCGGCGGGACCGTTGTAGATCACCCAACGCCGCGTCCGTCCCTCGGAGTCCGTGCCGCCCTGATAGTAGACGTTGCCGAATTCGTCTTCCCCGACGCGCTGGCCATGGCGCCAGGTG
Source organism: Sinorhizobium meliloti (assembly GCF_017876815.1). Lineage (NCBI taxonomy): Bacteria > Pseudomonadati > Pseudomonadota > Alphaproteobacteria > Hyphomicrobiales > Rhizobiaceae > Ensifer > Ensifer meliloti. The sequence goes on from NZ_JAGIOS010000001.1 coordinate 3,754,088, forward strand.
TGAAACCGGGTACCGATCGTCTGTCCATTCCACCAGGTGAAAATCTGCAGCAGGAGCTTCATATGCATCGTCCTTTACCGGCCGATGGGAGCCGGCCGGATATCAAAATCTCGCCCCCGCTTATGCCGCGCCGCTTTCGCCTTGTCCAGTGATTCCGCTCCCGGCTCGGGTCTTTCACCCGCATCTCGAGGCCGAAGCGCCTGTGTTCGCATCGATGCGGCGTGAAAGGTCAGGAAAGGCGCTTTTCCAGGATGAGCGCCGGTATGCCGGACTGCTCGTCGCCGCAACTGGATGTTTTTGCGACTTCCACAAATCCGTGCGCGCGATAAAAGGCGAGCGCGTGCAGGTTCTGCGGCTCCACCTCCACCCGCATGCGTTCCGCATCCGGGAAGCAGGTCTCGAGCTCCGCGAACATGTCGCGGCCGACGCCATGGCGTTGATGCTTCGGCAGCACATAGAGCTGGTGCAGCACGGCTGTCTTTTCCAGCGACTCGGACATGGCGGCATAACCCATGCCGGCAAGCTCGCTGCCGTTGTCGGCGACGACAAACTCGGAATGCTTGCGCTGCAGGCGCGCGCGAAGGGCCTCGATCGAATGCCACTTCGCCGTCAGTTCATTGACCTTTTCGGCACCGTAGAACGTATCGTAGGTCGCGTGCCACGTCTCGGCGAGCAGAGCGCGAACCTTCTCGAGGTCACGCTCGCTCGCGGTTCGGACGAAGAACATCGTCACTCCTCGATGCCGAGTTTGGATTTTACCAGGGCCTGCACCGCCTGCGGATTGGCCTTGCCGCCGGTCGCCTTCATCACCTGCCCGACGAACCAGCCGGCGAGCGACGGCTTCGCCTTGGCCTTTTCCACCTGGTCGGGATTGGCGGCGATGATCTCGTCGACCGCCTTCTCGATCGCACCGGTGTCGGTGACCTGCTTCATACCGCGGCTCTCGACGATTTCGGCCGGATCGCCTCCCTCGTTCCAAAGGATTTCGAAGACGTCCTTTGCGAGCTTGCCGGAAATGGTGCCATCCTTGATGAGATCGATGATGCCGCCGAGCTGCGCCGGCGAGACCGGCGTTTCCTCGATGGTCTTGCCGGCCTTGTTCAGCGCGCCGAGAAGATCGTTGATCACCCAGTTCGCCGCCGCCTTGCCGTCACGGCCTTCGGCCACGGCTTCGAAGTAATCGGCAATCGCCTTTTCCGAGACGAGAACGGACGCATCGTAAACGGACAGGCCGAGATCGCGAACGAAGCGTTCCTTCTTGTCGTCCGGCAATTCGGGAAGGTCGGCCTTGAGCGCTTCCACGAAGGCATCGTCAAACTCGAGCGGCAGGAGATCCGGATCGGGGAAGTAGCGGTAGTCGTGCGCCTCTTCCTTCGAACGCATGGAGCGGGTCTCGCCCTTGTTGGCATCGAAGAGCCGGGTCTCCTGGTCGATCGCGCCGCCGTCTTCAAGGATCGCGATCTGGCGACGGGCCTCGTACTCGATCGACTGGCCGACGAAGCGGATCGAGTTGACGTTCTTGATTTCGCAGCGCGTGCCGAAAGCTTCGCCCGGACGGCGAACCGAGACGTTGACGTCCGCGCGCATCGAGCCCTCGTCCATATTGCCGTCGCAGGTGCCGAGATAACGCAGGATCGAGCGAAGCTTGGTGAGATAGGCTTTCGCCTCGTCCGACGAACGCAGGTCCGGCTTCGAGACGATCTCCATCAGCGCGACGCCCGACCGGTTGAGGTCGACATAGGACATGGCGGGATGCTGGTCGTGCATCGACTTGCCGGCATCCTGCTCCAGATGCAGGCGCTCGATGCCGATCTCGACGTCTTCGAACTGCCCCTGGCGGTCCGGACCGACGGAAATGATGATCTTGCCCTCGCCGACGATCGGGTCCTTGTATTGCGAGATCTGGTAGCCCTGCGGCAGGTCCGGATAGAAATAGTTCTTCCGGTCGAAGATCGAGCGATTGTTGATCTTTGCCTTCAAGCCCAGGCCGGTGCGCACGGCCTGCTTGACGCATTCCTCGTTGATGACCGGAAGCATGCCCGGCATTGCGGCATCGACGAGCGAAACATTGGCATTCGGCTCCGATCCGAACTCGGTCGACGCACTGGAGAACAGCTTCGAATTGCTCAGCACCTGCGCATGGACCTCCATGCCGATGATGACCTCCCAGTCGCCGGTGGCGCCTGGAATGAAGCGTTTCGGATCAGGAGTGCGGACGTCGACGATGCTCATGTCATGCTCTTCTTTGAAGCCTGAATTCGTGGTTTCTCGGTAGAGCAATTGATCCCACGGTGCAAGCTTGTAAGGCGCGGCCGCACACATGGGGCACTGGACAATGCCGGCTCTGGCAGCCGGTCTTTGCAACCTTGACGATTGCGCGACGATCTCCTAGAAAGCGCGAGATCCGACAGGAGTATTTATGTTCCATCAGTCTGAGTCCCGGTAAGGGCCCTGCCCGCTTCCACTGAAAAGCGTGCATGGGCCGGAAACGTGAACCCCGCTCTTCTCACGAAGAACGGAACGTTTTCCTGCGTTCTGATGAACGCTATTCCGGAATACTCTAACGATGGACATTTCGCGCGCCGAACAGCGCATTCTTCACCATTTGGCCCAGGGCGGCCGCATTGAAATCACCCGCGAAGGCAAGGCGATCGCGGAAATTCGCTGCTTTACGAGAGACGGCTGGGTCTATCCCGGCGTAGATCTCGAGCTTTTCCGTAAGCTGAAACGGAAGAGAGCGATCAAGTCATCCGCCGGTAAGCCGTATCGCATTACCGAACGCGGACTGCATCTGGTCAGATCGGAGCTCAACAACCGCTGAGCGCCGGCGATCCGCATCGCATCGATACCGGAGATATCGTCTCCGGTGTTCGATGCGGTCGGTATCGCCGCGATTTCCGGCAGCTTGCGGTCTCTTTACGCCGTCACCACCATTTGGACGCCGTGAAGCGGCCGGCTGCCTGTTCGATGACATGGGCCGTCTTGAACAGCGTTTCTTCCTCGAAGGGCTTGCCGATGAGCTGCAGACCGAGCGGCAGCCCCTTGCGGTCGAGCCCGCCCGGCACCGCAATGCCCGGAAGGCCGGCCATGTTCACCGTCACGGTGAAGATGTCGTTCAGGTACATCTTCACCGGATCGGATGCGAGGTCCTCGTCGGCAATGCCGAAGGCAGAGGACGGCGTGGCCGGCGTCAGGATCGCATCGACGCCCGCCTGAAATGCGAGCTCGAAGTCGCGCTTGATCAAAGTCCGGACCTTCTGCGCGCGCAGGTAATAGGCGTCGTAATAGCCGGCGGAAAGCACATAGGTGCCGATCATGATGCGACGCTTTACCTCCTGGCCGAAGCCGGCGGCGCGCGTCTTCTCATACATGTCGATGATGTCCTTGCCGTCGACGCGCAGGCCGTAGCGAACGCCGTCGTAACGCGCGAGGTTGGACGACGCTTCGGCCGGAGCGACGATGTAGTAGGCGGGCAGCGCGTATTTCGTATGCGGCAGCGAGATATCGACGATTTCGGCGCCGGCGTCCCTAAGCCAGACGATACCCTGCTGCCAGAGCGCCTCGATATCCTCCGGCATGCCGTCGACGCGGTATTCCTTGGGAATGCCGATCCGCATGCCCTTGATCGACTGGCCGATCGCGGCTTCGTAGTCCGGCACCGGCAGATCGACGGACGTCGTGTCCTTCGGATCGATGCTCGCCATCGACTTCAACAGGATCGCCGCATCGCGCACGTCGCGGGCGATCGGGCCCGCCTGGTCGAGCGACGAGGCGAAGGCGACGACGCCCCAGCGCGAGCAGCGGCCATAGGTCGGCTTGATGCCGACGGTGCCGGTGAACGCCGCCGGCTGGCGAATCGAGCCACCGGTATCGGTCGCGGTGGCGCCGGCGCAAAGACGCGCCGCGACCGCGGCCGCCGATCCGCCGGAAGAGCCGCCCGGAACCAGGTCCAGATTCGAGCCCTTAGCGCGCCACGGGTTCTTGACCGGTCCGTAATAGGAGGTCTCGTTAGACGAGCCCATGGCGAACTCGTCCATGTTAAGCTTGCCGAGCATGACGGCGCCGTCGTTCCACAGGTTCTGGGTCACGGTCGACTCGTAGCGCGGCTCGAATCCGTCGAGTATGTGGCTGCATGCCTGCGTGTGGATGCCCTCCGTGCCGAAGAGATCCTTGATACCGAGCGGGATACCCTCGAGCGCGCCGGCCTTACCGCCTGCGATGCGGGCGTCCGAGGCCTTCGCCATCTCGCGCGCCTTTTCCTGCGTAACGGCGACATAGGCGTTGATCGTCTCGTTGGCTGCCTCGATCGCGCCAAGATAGGCGTCGGTCAACTCGACCGCGGTGATTTCCTTGGCGGAAAGCTTCGCGCGGGCTTCGGCGATCGTGAGGCTCGTAAGGTCGGTCATGGTGCAATCGGACTTTCGCATTCGGAACGGCTGGACGGGCGGCGGTGGTTACTCGACCACCTTCGGAACGAGGAAGAAGTTGCGATCCGAGTTCGGCGCATTGGCGACAATGTCGTCCGCCTTGTCACCATCCGCGACGATGTCGTCGCGCTTTTTCATCTTCATCGGCATCACCGACGTCATCGGCTCGACTCCGTCGACATCCACTTCGGAGAGCTGCTCGACGAAGCCCAGGATACCGTTGAGTTCGCCGGTCATCCGCTCGGCTTCCTCATCGCTGACGGCGATGCGGGCAAGGCGCGCGACGCGCTTCACGGTGGCAAGGTCTACGGACATGATCATCTCCGGTATCGCAAAGTTTCCCCCGCTATAAAGGCGAGTTGCACAACGTGCAACTCGCGAATGGCGCCGACCGGCTTCGGGCGGGGCTGCGCCCTTCTTTATAGGGTTACCGCGCCGCCGACCTCGGGGGTGGCGACCAATGTCGAGGCGCCGTCCATGCCGGCAATGAAGGTCTCCGGCGTCTGGTCGATGATCGGGAAGGAGCCATAGTGGCAAGGGATCGCCGTGTTGAACTTGAAGTAACGCTGGCACGCGAGCGCGGCCACGGCACCGCCCATGGTGAAACGGTCGCCGATCGGCACGATGCCGATTTCCGGCTCGTGCAGTTCCTGCACGAGCGCCATGTCGGAGAAGATGTCCGTGTCGCCCATGTGATAGAGCGTCGGCTCGTCGTCGAAATGGAGAACGAGGCCATTGGCATTGCCGAGCGAATGCGAAACGCCGTCGTCGGTGATCTGCGCCGATGAATGCAGCGCGTTGACGAATGTGGCGGTGAAGCTCCCGAGCTGGATGGTTCCGCCCGTATTGCCCGGCTCCAGCTTCGAAATGCCCTGCCGGCCGAGCCACATGCAGAGGTCGAAATTGGCAAGGACCGTCGCGCCGGTTTCCTTGGCTATGGCAACGGTGTCGCCGACATGGTCGCCGTGGCCGTGGGTCAGCAGAATGTGGGTCAGTCCCGCCGTTGCGGCCTTGCGCTCCTCATCCCGAAAGGCCGGATTGCCGGTGAAGAACGGATCTATCAGTATTTTGGCTTTCGCCGTTTCGATATGGAAGGCGGAATGTCCCAGCCATTTGATGTTCATGATGTTCTCCTCAGATCGCGCGCGGCACCCCAGGCGAGTCGGGCGATAAAATTGATCGATTTATGTCTAGGACAAGCATATGGATCAGACCAGCGCACTGGAAAGATCGAATCGGTAAATCCCATGGCAATTCTCACGATGGAGGAACTCGCGGAGCGGCTGCCGCCCTATCAGTCGGTGGCAGGCCTGGACCTCGGGACGAAAACGATCGGCATTTCGGTTTCCGATCTGGGGCGGCGCTTTGCGACGCCGCGCGAGGTGATCCGCCGCGTCAAGTTCGGCGCCGACGCGCAGGCGCTCCTGTCTTTTGCGGAGAAGGAAAAAATCGCCGCCTTCATCATCGGCTTGCCGGTGAATATGGACGGATCGGAAGGGCCGCGCTGCCAGGCGACGCGGGCCTTCGTGCGCACTATGGGAGAAAAGACCGATATCCCCTTCGTCCTCTGGGACGAACGCCTGTCCACGGTGGCAGCCGAGCGGGTACTGATCGAAATGGACGTATCGCGGAAAAAGCGGGCCGAACGCATCGATTCGGCCGCCGCTTCCTTCATCCTTCAGGGAGCGCTGGATAGATTGGCATCGCTGGCGAGAGGCGCTTCCGGCGATCGGGACGCGCCGTAACGGCGCCGATACCAGGCCGCGATCTGCCTCCGCTTCCTGAGCGCGACAAGGCCGAACACGATCAGGCTGTCGACGATCATGGCCCGGGCGACGAGCGGCGGAATGGTTTCCGGCGGGATTCCCAGGATACTCCCGTAAACCCGGAAGACGAGCTCATGCGCCTCTCGCGTCAGCATGAAGACGCCGAAGCTCATGTCATAGTAGGAGAGCCCGTACCAGCCCGTAAGCAGCATCACGGGACCGCCCCAGAAGATCAGCAACCACTTCATGAAGCGCCCCTCTCCGGCTGGTGACCGCTAAGAAGCGGAAAGATTGCACGATCAAGCAGGACGAACGTGGTCAGGACGGCCGCGAGGCTCGCTATGTCGAGCGCCAAGCCGGCGAAAAAGATCACCATGATGATCAGCAAGGCAGCTCTCACCGGCCGCTCCGTTCCATCCTTAAAAAATCACACCGCCAGTATCTCCGCCTCGGAGGCAGAAGCGCAACGTAAACCATTTGTTAAGGTTAATATTCACAGTGAAAGCCGGCTTGCGGCCGCCTGTCCAGCGCTCTACAGCGAGTTCTGCGCACCTCATAGGGCGCGCGGCGCTGCGTGCGTGAACCTCCGTCTGCCTGGAGCCCTGATGACCATCGTCTTCGAAAGCATTCTGCCGGTCTTCCTGCTCGTGATCCTTGGTGTCGCGCTCCGGCGCTCGACGCTTGTCGACCAGGGGCTATGGATCGGGCTCGAGCAGTTCGGCTATTATTTTCTCTTTCCCGCTCTGCTCTTCTCGACGCTGGCGAAGGCGGACCTGGCCGGCCTCGAGGCTGATGAGACGGCCGTCGCTACGGTCGGCAGCGTCACATTGATGTCGGCCGCCCTCCTCTCGGCCTGGCCTCTGCTGCGCCGAGGCGGCATTTCCGGCCCCACCTTTACATCGGTGTTCCAGACGGCCACGCGATGGAATGCCTTCATTGCACTGGCGGTCGCTGAAAAACTATTCGGCACGGCTGGACTCAGCCTGACGGCTCTCGTCATGGCACTGCTCATCATCCCGATCAATTTCTACAATATCGCCGTTCTGACCTGGTTCGGCGGCGGCAGCCGTGGCATCGGTTTTTTCTTTTTGAAGATCATCACCAATCCGCTGATCATCTCGTCGGCGCTCGGGATATTGTTCAACTTGACGGGCATCGAACTGTATGGGCCCGTGATGACGGCGGTCGACATGCTGGCGAGCGCTTCGCTCGGGCTTGGGCTGATCCTGGTCGGGGCCGGCCTCAAGATCGCCGACGCCTTGAACCCGAGCATCCCGGTCCTGTTCGCGGTCGTGCTCAAGCTGATCGTCATGCCGGTGTTCATGGTGGGCAGCAGCGCGCTTCTCGGCATCCGGGGGGATGCCCTGCTCGTCATCGCCGTGGGTGCGGCCGTCCCGACCGCCATGAACGGCTATCTTCTGGCCAAGCAGATGGGGGGTGACGCGGAGCTTTACGCGTCCGTCGCCACGATCCAGACGGCGGCCTCGTTCCTGACGATACCGCTCGTGCTCTTCGTTACGGGCTATGTTGCGGCCGGGTAGAGCAAATCGAGGACATAGGCCGAATCGAAGCGCGAATCGAGCATGCCGTAAGTCGAGCGCCAGCCGGCGGCCAGGCGCGATTCCAGGAACGCATCGGCGATGCGCCCGGCCCCGAGCCTGTAGAGTTCGGCAGCAGCCGCCGCCAGCGCCAGTTGCTCGACCAGCATGCGTGCCGCGCCCTCGTCGCGCTCGCAGAGCGACATGGCGGCACGCAGAACCTCGATCGTCTTGCGCCCGGCGGGGCCGAGATCGCGGCCGATCGTTGCGAAGAGCTGTTCGAACAGTTCCTTCCGGCGCCCGAGCACCCGCAGGACGTCGAGCGCCATAACGTTGCCGGAGCCTTCCCAGATCGCATTGACCGGGGCTTCGCGGTAGTGGCGCGCAAGCGCCCGCTCCTCGACATAGCCGTTGCCGCCCATGCACTCCATCGCCTCATAGATCAGCGCGGGGGCGATCTTGCAGCACCAGTATTTCGCGACCGGCGTCATGATACGGGCGTAGGCGGCATCCTCCGCGCTGCTATGGGCATTATCGAAGGCTTCGGCCAGGCGGAACGACAGTGCGCTTGCGGCCGCGACATCCAGGGCCATATCGGCGAGCACCCTGGTCATCATCGGCTGGCTGACAAGCGCCTTGCCGAAGACCTTGCGGCCGCGGGTATGATGCACGGCTTCGGCGAGCGATGCGCGCATCATCCCGGCCGAGGCCAGCGCGCAGTCGAGCCGGGTCAGCGTCACCATGTCCAGGATCGTGCGGATACCGGCATCCGGCGTACCGAGCAGGAAACCGAAAGTGTCGGAAAACTCGACCTCGGAGGAAGCATTGGAACGGTTGCCCAGCTTGTCCTTCAGGCGCTGGAAACGCAGACCGTTGGCCCCGCCGTCCTCCAGCAGCCGCGGGACCAGGAAGCAGCCGAGCCCCTCCCGGGTCTGTGCCAGCATGACGAAAGCGTCGCTCATCGGCGCGGACATGAACCATTTGTGTCCGGTGAGGCGATAAATGCCCTCCCCCACCCGTTCGGCCGTGGAGGTATTGGCGCGCACGTCGGTGCCGCCCTGCTTCTCGGTCATGCCCATGCCGATCGTGACCGCGGACTTCTGCATCCACGGCCGATTGGACGAATCATATTTGCGCGAGAGGATCTTCGGCGCCCATTCCTTCTGGACGGCGGGGGAAGCGGTAATCGCCGCGACCGAGGCACTGGTCATCGTCAGCGGGCAGAGATGGCCGCATTCGAGCTGCGCGGTCAGATAGAAGCGGATCGCCCTTACCTTGTGCGAGCGGCCGCGCTCATCGGGCAGGTTCTCCCAGGCGGAAGAATGCAGACCGGTCGTCATGGAGCGGCGCATCAGCGCATGCCAGGCGGGATGGAACTCGACGACGTCGAGGCGCTCGCCGCGCGGCCCGTGCGTCTTCAGCTTCGGCACGCCTTCATTGGCCATCCGGGCCAGTTCCTGTGCCTCGGGCGAAGTCACATAGCGCCCAAGCCCATCGAACTCGTCGCGCAGCGTCTTCGGCATGCTGGACGTGATGTCGACCACCAGCGGGTCGGAGCGAAAGGCGTTGACACCGGACCAGGGCTTGGGCTGGTTCAGTTCTGCAAGTTTTTGTTCTGTCCGGTTCATCTGATTCATGGGCCGGTTTTAGAGCCTTTCCTGTCCAAATGGAAACAATTCTGTTGGCCCAAGTTTTCTTCGGAACGGGCGGCGCGCCGCTTGCCGCGCCGGGGTCCACGTTCTATAGAGCGACCGAATTCCAGAAATGCAAGGGCGGCTCATGATCACCTTCCCGCATCGCCACCTGCTCGGCATCAAGGGGCTGACGGAACAGGATATCACGCTCCTGCTCGATCGCGCCGACGAGGCCGTCAAGATCTCTCGACAGAGGGAAAAGAAGACCTCCTCGCTGCGCGGGCTCACGCAGATCAATCTGTTCTTTGAAGCCTCGACCCGTACCCAGTCCTCATTCGAGCTCGCCGGAAAGCGGCTCGGCGCCGACGTCATGAACATGTCCGTCGGCAATTCCTCGGTGAAGAAAGGCGAGACGCTGATCGATACGGCGATGACGCTGAACGCCATGCACCCGGACGTGCTGGTCGTTCGCCACTCGTCGGCGGGGGCTGCCTCGCTGCTTGCCCAGAAGGTCTCCTGCTCGGTCGTCAACGCCGGCGACGGCCAGCACGAGCACCCGACGCAGGCGCTGCTCGACGCGCTGACGATCCGGCGCGCCAAGGGCAAGCTCTCGCGGATCATCGTGGCGATCTGCGGCGACGTTCTCCACTCGCGCGTCGCCCGCTCCAATATCCTGCTTTTGAACCAGATGGGCGCCCGTGTGCGGGTCGTCGCGCCGGCGACGCTGCTTCCCGCCGGCATCGCCGAGATGGGCGCCGAGGTCTACCACTCCATGGCCGAGGGCCTCAAGGATGCGGACGTGGTGATGATGCTGAGACTCCAGCGCGAGCGCATGGCCGGCTCCTTCGTGCCTTCGGTGCGCGAGTACTTCCATTACTACGGCCTGGATGCCGAGAAGCTCAAGGTCGCGAAGGACGACGCGCTCGTCATGCATCCGGGGCCGATGAACCGCGGCGTCGAGATCGCCTCGGAGATCGCAGACGGGCCGCAAAGCGTGATCGAACAGCAGGTCGAGATGGGCGTCGCCGTGCGCATGGCGGTGATGGAAACATTGCTTCTCTCCCAGAACCAGGGGCCGCGCCTATGACCAGACCACTCGTTCTGCAGAACCTCCGCATCGTCGATCCCTCGCGGAAACTGGACGAAATCGGCACCATCATCGTCGGGGACGACGGCCGTATCCTCGCGGCCGGGAAGGATGCGCAGAACCAGGGCGTACCTGCGGACGCCTTCGTCAAGGACTGCGCCGGCCTCACCGCCGTCCCGGGATTGGTCGATGCGCGCGTCTTCGTCGGCGAACCGGGCAGCGAACATCGCGAGACGATCGAGTCGGCCTCGCGTGCAGCGGCAACCGGCGGCGTCACTTCTTTCATCGCCATGCCGGACACCGATCCGGTGATCGACGATATCGCGCTTGTCGAATTCGTGCAGAAGACCGCGCGCGACAAGGCGCTCGTCAACGTCCATCCGGCGGCGGCCCTGACCAAGGGACTGCTCGGCCAAGAGATGACCGAGATCGGGCTGCTTCGCGATGCGGGCGCCGTCTGCTTCACCAACGGGCGACAGCCGGTGCACGATACGCTCGTGCTTCGCCGCGCGATGACCTACGCGCGCGAGTTCGGTGCCGTCGTCGCGCTCGGGACGCGCGACAAGTATCTCGGCGCCAACGGCGTCATGAATGAAGGGCTGCTTGCGAGTTGGCTCGGCCTTCCCGGCGTGCCGCGCGAAGCCGAGATCATTCCGCTCGAACGCGACCTGCGCATCGCCGGCCTGACGCGTGCGGCCTATCACGCGGCTGAAATTTCCGTTCCCGAATCGGCCGAGACCATTCGCATCGCCCGCGAGCGCGGCACCAACGTCACCTGCGGCATCTCGATCAACCACTTGACCCTGAACGAGAACGACATCGGCGAGTACAGGACTTTCTTCAAACTCTCGCCGCCCTTGCGCACCGAGGACGATCGCGTCGCGATGGTCGAGGCGCTGGCCGACGGAACGATCGATATCATTGTCTCGTCTCATGATCCGCAGGACGTCGACACCAAGCGCCTGCCCTTCGCGGATGCCGCGGACGGGGCGATCGGCCTCGAAACACTGGCGGCAGCGGCGCTGCGGCTCTATCACAGCGGCGAAGTGCCGCTGATGCGGCTGATCGATGCTCTGTCCACCCGCCCGTCCGCGATCTTCGGCCTGGATGCCGGCACGCTGAAGCCCGGCGCCCGAGCCGACATCGCCGTCATCGACCTTGACGAGCCTTGGGTTCTCCACAAGGAGACGCTCGTCTCACGCTCCAAGAACACGCCTTTCGAAAATGCACGCTTTACCGGACGGGTCGTCCAAACCTATGTTGCTGGCGAACTCGTGCATTCGGCATAACCGGCGCGGGTCAGCGGAAGGGGGGACCGGTGGACATGTTTTCCTGGCAGTTGGGGCTGCCTTCGACTCTCGCATGCCTTGTTTTCGGTTATCTGCTGGGCTCGATCCCGTTCGGCCTCATTCTGACGCGGATGGCCGGCCTCGGTGACGTACGCAAGATCGGCTCCGGCAATATCGGCGCGACGAATGTGCTCAGAACCGGCAACAGGAAGCTTGCCGCCGCCACGCTGCTGCTCGATGCCCTGAAGGGCACGGCTGCCGCAGCGATCGCATCCTACTGGGGTGTCGAAGCGGGCATTGCCGCCGGTTTTGCCGCCTTTCTCGGACACCTTTTTCCCGTCTGGCTTTCCTTCAGGGGCGGCAAGGGCGTTGCGACCTATATCGGCGTACTGCTCGGCCTCATGCCGGTAATGGTGCTCCTTTTCGCAGCCATCTGGCTGGCGATGGCAAAGATCACCCGCTACTCCTCTCTTTCGGCACTCGTCGCGACCGCCGCCGTCCCCATCGCGCTCTATGCAGCCGGCAACGGCAAGGTGGCCGGGCTCTTTGCGGTCATGACGGCCATCGCCTGGATCAAGCACCGCGCCAACATCCAGCGACTCCTGAGCGGCACCGAAAGCCGGATCGGAGAAAAGGGCTGATGCCGCCGGGCGGCGCTCGACGGACCGGGACCGCGCTCAGCGAACGGCAGAAGATCGCATGGTTGCGGCTCATCCGAAGCGACAATGTCGGCCCGGCAACCTTCCGCGATCTGATCAGCCATTTCGGCAACGCAGAGGCGGCGCTCGAGGCGCTGCCGGAACTTTCGCGTCGTGGCGGGGCGGACCGGTCCTTCCGCATTGCCACGGTGGACGAAGCCGAGCGAGAACTCGAGGCCGCACACCGGTTCGGTGCCGTGTTCGTGGGCATCGGCGAACCCGATTATCCGGACGCGCTCAGACAGATCGACGGCGCCCCGCCGCTTCTCGCGACGAAGGGCAATTTGAACGCGACGGCCCGTCCCTCGCTTGGGATCGTCGGCTCACGCAATGCCTCGGTCAGCGGCGCGAAGTTCGCGGCGATGATCGCCCGCGACGCCGGAGCTGCCGGCTATGTCATCACATCAGGGCTCGCCCGCGGCATCGACACCGCCGCGCACCGCGCCAGTCTGCGGACAGGCACGATCGCCGTGCTCGCCGGTGGCCTCGACCGCCCCTACCCGCCGGAGAATCTCGGCCTCCTGCAGGAAATCGTCTCCGGCGAGGGGCTGGCGGTCAGCGAGATGCCCTTTGGCTGGGAACCGCGCGCCCGGGATTTCCCGAGACGAAACCGGCTCGTCGCGGGCATCAGCCTCGGTGTTGCGATCGTCGAAGCCGCGAACCGTTCAGGGTCACTGATCACTGCGCGCTATGCCGCCGATTTCGGCCGGCTGGTCTTTGCCGTTCCCGGGTCGCCTCTCGATCCGCGCTGTCATGGCACGAACGATCTCCTGAAACAGGGGGCGACCGTCACGACCTCTTCGGCGGACGTGATCGAGGCGCTGGCGCCTCTCAGCCGCGACGACCTTTTCTCGCGGCTGGAAGCCAACGAGCCAAGCGCCGAGGAGCCGCGGCCGATGCCGCAGCCGCCGGACGACACAGATCGCTCGCGCGTCGTCGAGGCTCTCGGGCCGACGCCGGTCGAGATCGACGATCTCATCCGATATACCGGCCTTGCCGCACCGCAGATCCATATGGTGCTCGTCGAACTGGATCTTGCCGGTCAGCTCTGCCGTCACGGAGGCAATCTCGTATCCCTCGCGACGGCCGAATGACGGCCAGGACCTGTCGCTCCGCCGCGTCGAAGACAACGGCAAGAATGACGACCAGTGGTTGAGCCGATTCGAATGTTGCCGCTTGGTTGCGGTCGAGCGTGATATAGCTATTTTCGATCAAACCCCTTGACCGCGCCCGAATCCCTGTCCATGTCGTGGCGTCGGATTGGCGCGCAGGGTCGCCAAACAAGTTGTTTCAGAGAATGTCGATGAATGTTGTAGTGGTGGAATCGCCTTCCAAGGCCAAGACGATCAACAAGTACCTGGGCCCAGGCTACAAGGTGCTTGCCTCGTTCGGCCACGTGCGTGACCTGCCTGCCAAGGACGGATCGGTTCGCCCCGACGAAGACTTCGAGATGTCCTGGGAGGTCGACGGCGCTTCCGCCAAGCGGATGAAGGACATTGCCGACGCGGTGAAATCGTCCGACGGACTCATTCTGGCAACCGACCCCGACCGCGAGGGCGAGGCGATTTCCTGGCATGTGCTCGACCTTCTCAGGAAGAAGAAGGTCATCGGCGACAAGCCGGTCAAGCGAGTCGTCTTCAATGCGATCACCAAGAAGGCCGTGCTCGATGCGATGGCCGAACCCCGCGACATCGATGCCTCTCTGGTCGACGCATATCTCGCACGCCGCGCTCTCGACTACCTCGTCGGCTTCAATCTTTCGCCCGTGCTCTGGCGCAAGCTGCCGGGCGCACGCTCGGCGGGCCGCGTGCAATCGGTGGCGCTGCGCCTCGTCTGCGACCGCGAGGCGGAGATCGAGCGCTTCGTCACCGAAGAATACTGGAACATCTCGGCGCTTCTGAAGACACCGCGCGGCGACGAATTCGAAGCGCGCCTCGTTTCGGCCGACGGCAAGCGGCTGCCGCCGAAGGCGATCGGCAATGGCGAGGAAGCCAATCGGTTGAAGTCCCTGCTCGACGGCGCGAGCTACGTCGTCGAGAGCGTCGAGGCCAAGCCGGTCAAACGCAATCCCTCCCCGCCCTTCACCACTTCGACGCTGCAGCAGGCCGCCTCCTCGAAGCTCGGCTTCTCGGCATCGCGCACCATGCAGGTGGCGCAGAAGCTCTATGAAGGCGTCGATATCGGCGGAGAAACCGTAGGTCTCATCACCTATATGCGAACGGACGGCGTGCAGATGGCGCCGGAAGCGATCGAGGCCGCGCGCCAGGCCATCGGCAGCCAGTTCGGAGAGCGTTATCTTCCGGAAAAGCCGCGCTTCTATTCCACCAAGGCAAAGAATGCCCAGGAAGCGCACGAGGCCATTCGCCCGACCGATTTCGACCGCACGCCCGACCAGGTCCGGCGCTTCCTCGACGGCGACATGCTGAGACTGTACGATCTTGTCTGGAAGCGCGGCATCGCGAGCCAGATGGCGTCTGCGGAGATCGAGCGCACCACCGCCGAGATCGTTGCCGACAATGCCGGCAAGAAGGCGGGCCTCAGGGCAACCGGCTCGGTCATCCGCTTCGACGGCTTCATCGCTGCCTATACCGACATGAAGGAAGACGGCGAGCAGGCGGATGACGGCGACGAGGACGGCCGCCTTCCGGAAATCAACGCACGCGAAAATCTTGCCAAGCAGAAGATCAACGCCAGCCAGCACTTCACCGAGCCGCCGCCGCGCTATTCGGAAGCGACGCTCATCAAGAAGATGGAAGAACTTGGCATCGGCCGCCCGTCCACCTATGCGGCGACCGTCACGACCCTCATCGACCGTGACTATGTGGAGATCGACAAGCGCAAGCTGGTGCCGCAGGCGAAAGGCCGTCTGGTCACTGCGTTCCTCGAAAGCTTCTTCACCCGCTATGTAGAATATGATTTCACCGCGTCGCTCGAGGAGAAACTCGACCAGATTTCGGCAGGCGAACTCAATTGGAAGGACGTGCTGCGCGACTTCTGGAAGGACTTCTTCTCCCAGATCGAGGACACCAAGGAACTGCGCGTCACCAACGTGCTCGATGCGCTCAACGAGGAACTGGCTCCGCTCGTCTTCCCGAAGCGGGAAGATGGCGGCGACCCGCGCATTTGTCAGGTCTGCGGCACCGGCAAGCTGTCCCTGAAGCTCGGCAAATACGGCGCTTTCGTCGGATGCTCCAATTACCCGGAATGCAACTACACGCGCCAACTCTCCTCCGACAGCAACGGTGACGCCGAAGCAGCTGCAGCGAACGAGCCGCAAAGCCTCGGCAAGGATCCGCATACCGGCGAGGAAATCACGCTGCGCAACGGCCGCTTCGGCCCCTATGTCCAGCGCGGCGACGGCAAGGAGGCGAAACGCGCCAGCCTGCCGAAGGGTTGGACGCCGGCGGCGATCGATCACGAGAAGGCCCTCGCCCTGCTCTCCCTGCCGCGCGATATCGGGCCGCATCCGGAAAGCGGCAAGATGATCTCCACCGGCATCGGCCGCTATGGCCCCTTCGTGCTTCACAACGGCACCTATGCCAATCTGGAATCCGTCGAGGACGTCTTCTCTATCGGTCTGAACCGCGCGATTTCCGTCCTTGCCGACAAGCAGTCCAAAGGGGCTGGCGGCGGACGCGCTAGCGCGGCGGCCCTCAAGGAGCTTGGGGAACATCCGGACGGCGGCGCGATTACTGTTCGCGACGGACGCTTCGGGCCCTACGTCAACTGGGGCAAGGTGAATGCCACGCTGCCGAGGGGTAAGGACCCGCAATCGGTCACGGTCGAGGAAGCGCTTGCGCTCATCGCCGAGCGCGAAGCGAAAGGCGGCGTGACCAAGGGCAAGGCGGCAAAGGGAAAGCCGACCGGGGGAAAATCGGCCGGAACGAAGTCTGCCAAGGCTGCATCGGCCGGAACTGCGAAAGCGGAGAAGCCGAAATCAGCAGCGAAGACGAAAACGAAAGCGGCCGCGAAGGCCAAGAAGGACTGACCTTGACCAGGATTCCGCGCGACCCGACCGAAACGCCCGCAAAGGGCGCAGGCAAGAAGAACGGCCGCGCGGCCAAGACGGCACCGGCCGGAGAAAAGGAGACGATCGTTCATGGCGTCGTTCCTTCCCGCGAGGTGCTGATGCGCTTCATCGCCGAGAACCCGCAACACGCCTCGAAGCGCGAGATCGCCAAGGCGTTCGGCCTGAAGGGCGAGGCACGGGTAGAGCTCAAGGGACTGCTGCGATCGCTCGAGGAGGACGGGCTCGTCGAGAAGAAGCGCAAGTCGCTCGTTCGCCCCGGCGGGCTCCCGCCCGTCACCGTTCTTGACATTACCATTCGCGACGTCGATGGCGACCTGATCGGCCGGCCGGCCGAGTGGCTCGACGACGACGGCGTCGCGCCCGCAGTCCTGATCAAGCAATCAAGCGTCGCCAGGGCCAAGGGCAAGACGCCGGTAGGCGGTCTCGGCGACCGGGTGCTCGCGAAGATTTTCCCGGCCAAGGAACGCGGCGGCCCTGCCTATACCGCGCGTATCATCAAGGTGCTCGACAAGCGCAAGGACGCGGTCCTCGGCGTCTTCCGCGCCACGCCCGGCGGCGGCGGCCGGCTGATGCCGATCGACAAGCGCGGCGAGGAGCTCCTCATCGATCCGGAGTTCATCGGCGACGCCAAGGAAGGCGATCTCGTCGAAGCGCATCTTTCGCGGATCGGCCGCTACGGCCTGCCGCGGGCGCAGGTGCAGAACGTCATCGGCTCGGTCGCGTCCGAAAAGGCGATCTCGATGATCGCCATCCATGCCCATGGTATCCCGCACGTCTTTCCGGAGAGGGTGCTGCAGGAGGCGGAAGCCGCGCGTCCTGCAACCATGGCGCATCGCGAGGACTGGCGCACCCTGCCGCTCATCACCATAGACCCGGCGGACGCCAAGGATCACGACGACGCCGTCTACGCGGAGCCGGATTCGTCGCCGGACAATCCGGGCGGCGTCATCGTCACCGTCGCGATCGCCGACGTCTCCTGGTACGTCAGGGCACGCTCGGCACTCGATCTCGAGGCGTTGAAACGCGGCAATTCCGTCTATTTTCCCGACCGGGTCGTACCGATGCTGCCCGAGCGCATATCCAACGACCTCTGCTCCCTGAAGGAAGGCGTCGACCGCCCGGCGCTTGCGGTCCGGATGCGCTTTTCCAAGGAAGGCCGCAAGGCCGGGCATACGTTTCACCGCATCATGATGCGAAGCGCCGCCAAGCTCTCGTACCAACAGGCGCAGACCGCGATCGACGGTGCTCCCGACGACAAGACCGGCCCCATACTGGATACGATCCTCAAGCCGCTCTGGGAAGCCTATCGTACCCTCACCCGCGGAAGGGAGCGCCGTCAGCCGCTCGAACTCGACGTGCCGGAGCGCAAGATCATCCTGAAGCCGGACGGCACGGTCGATCGGGTCTTCGTGCCGGAACGCCTCGATGCGCACAAGCTCATCGAAGAGATGATGATCCAGGCGAATGTCGCCGCTGCCGAGACGCTGGAACAGAAACGTCAGGTTCTGATCTATCGTGTCCACGACCAACCCTCGCTCGCCAAGCAGGAGAGCCTTCGCGAATTCCTGGCGACGCTCGACATCGCGCTCGCCAAAGGCGGCAACATGCGGGCGAACCATTTCAACGGCATTCTCGCCAAGGCCGACGGAAAGCCTTACGAGACGATCGTGAACCAGATGGTGCTTCGTTCGCAAAGCCAGGCGATCTACAGCCCGGAAAATATCGGTCATTTCGGCCTGAACCTGTTGCGCTACGCCCACTTCACCTCGCCGATCCGGCGCTATGCGGATCTGATCGTGCACCGCGCGCTCGTTTCCGCGCTCGGGCTCGGCGAAGGCGGCATAATGCCCGAGGAAGAAGCAGCGCTCGACGATATCGCCGCCGAAATCTCGACCTTCGAGCGGCGCGCCATGGCGGCTGAACGCGATACGATCGATCGGCTGATCGCCCACCATCTGAACGGCCGCGTCGGCGAAGAGTTCGACGGACGGGTTTCCGGCGTCACCAAGGCGGGACTTTTTGTCACCCTCCCCGCCTATGGCGCCGACGGCTTCATCCCTATATCTACGCTCGGGCGCGACTATTTCATCTATGATGAGGCGCATCAGGCCCTTTCCGGCGAGAAATCCGGACTGGGTTACCGTCTCGGGGACCCGGTGCAGGTCAAGCTTGTAGAAGCGGTGCCGTTGGCCGGTGCACTCCGTTTCGAAATGCTGAGCGAGGGACGAAAGATGCCGACGGCAATGCGCTCCTTCCACAAGGCCGGCCGCCGCGACCGGACGGGTGCGCGCAAACGCCCGGGAACGCGACCGCCCCGCGGCAGGCACTGACAGCCGGACGCGCGACGTCCGGCACGAGGATTGGACATGAAGGCAACGGCGACAGACATGCTTCAGCTCGGCGGAGCGGAGGGCGACAAAAGGCCTGTCGGCCGCTCGATCAAGCGTGGCCTTTTCGGGACCTGTCCGGCCTGCGGCCGCGGCCGGTTGTTCCGCGCCTTCCTCAAATCGGTGGACGCCTGCGACGCCTGCGGCGAACGCATGGATCACCACCGCGCCGACGACTTCCCGCCCTATATCGTCGTCACGATCGTCGGCCATGTCGTGCTCGGCGGTTATATGATGACCGATCTCGTGCTGCCGCTTACGACATGGCAGCATCTCGCGATCTGGGCGCCGGTTACGCTTGCCAGTTCGCTCGCCCTGATGCAGCCGGTCAAGGGCGCGGTCATCGGCCTGCAATGGGCGTTGAGAATGCACGGCTTCGGCGGTCACGACGATCTGCCTGAAGACGTCCTCCCGCCGCGAGATCCTTCGGCATGACCCCGGAGCCGCTTGGCGGCCGCGCTTTCGCACTCGAGGCCGAAGCGGCGAGTTCTCCTACGGTCAGGACGCGCGATGCGGCCTCCATCATGCTTCTCGACAGATCCGGCAAGGACATTCGCGTGTTGATGGGCAAACGCCACAGCGCCCACGTCTTCATGCCGGACCTTTACGTCTTTCCGGGTGGCCGCCGCGATCCCGGCGACCATCGCCTGAGATTTGACGGCGATCTTCATCCGGCGGTTCTGCGATCTCTCAGGGCAGGCGACGGGCGGGCGATCACCGAGGCTCGCGCACGGGCGCTAGCACTTGCGGCCGCGAGGGAACTTTACGAAGAAGCCGGGGTAAGCCTCGGCCGGACACGCGAGCGCCAAGGCGCGGTGCTTCCGTTTCTTCCCGATCTTTCGAACTTGCGCTATATGGCGCGGGCCATTACTCCTCCGGGACTGCCGAGGCGGTTTGACACACGGTTCTTTGCCGTTTTCGCGGACGAGGCCGAGATCGATCCCTCACTGGTGGCGGAAAGCCGGGAGCTTCAGGATTTGCAGTGGATCGATGTCAACGACTTTTCCGCGCTTCGCGTGCCGGAGATCACCGCAATCATCCTCTCGGATCTGAGAAACGATCTCATGTCGGATCCTTCGCTTCCGCCTGAAAGAACCGTTCCATTTTATTTTACGCGCCATGGGCGCTTTCACCGCACGCTTCTCTGAGGGCCCTATCGCATGTCGAAGCCGCCGCCCGGTACGTCAGGACCGGTTGACGAAATCCACTGGCCTTCATTGATCGCCGCGCTCGCGTCGATCACTGCCGTCGGCATCGCGATCGGCCTGGGGCTCCCGCTGCTCAGCGTCATCATGGAAAAGCGGGGCATCGCGCCCACCCTGAACGGGCTGAATGCGGCAATGGCCGGCCTCGCATCGATGGCCGCCGCCCCGTTCACGATGAAATTCGCCCATCGTCACGGCGTCGCTCCGACCATGCTGCTGGCGATAATGTTTGCGGCCACGAGCTCGCTCGGTTTCTACTACCTCACGAATTTCTGGCTCTGGTTTCCCCTGCGCATCGTCTTTCACGGCGCAATCACCGTCCTCTTCATCCTTTCGGAGTTCTGGATCAACGCCACCGCGCCCCCCAACAGGCGCGGCTTCGTGCTCGGGATTTACGGCACGGTACTCTCGCTCGGCTTCGCGAGCGGTCCCCTGCTCTTCTCCATCCTGGGCAGCGAAGGCTTCCTGCCCTTCGCTGTCGGCGCGGGCGTCATCCTGCTTTCCGCGATCCCGATCTTTCTCGCGCGCAATGAAAGCCCGGTGCTGGACGAAAAGCCGAAGCGCCATTTCATGCGTTATGTCTTCCTGGTGCCGACCGCGACGGCCGCCGTCTTTATCTTCGGCGCAGTGGAATATGGCGGGCTTTCCCTGTTTCCCATCTTCGGGACCCGCGCGGGTTTCAGCGAATCGCAGGCAGCGCTGCTGCTGACGGTCATGGGCGTCGGCAATTTCATCTTCCAGATCCCCCTCGGCATGCTTTCCGACCGCGTGAAGGACCGCCGTACGATCCTGTCGGCGCTGACCCTGATCGGGCTCGTAGGCGCCCTGTTCCTGCCTATGCTGGTTGAAAACTGGTTCCTGATGGCGCTTGTTCTTCTGTTCTGGGGCGGATGCGTCTCCGGTCTCTATACGGTCGGCCTCAGCCACCTCGGTTCCCGTCTTCAGGGAGCGGACCTTGCGGCCGCCAACGCCGCCTTCGTGTTCTCCTACGCCGTCGGCACGGTAGCGGGTCCGCAGGTGATCGGGGCGGCCATGGATGTGACGGGCAATGACGGCTTTGCCTGGGCAATCGCCGGCTTCTTCGGGCTTTATGTCGTACTTTCCCTGGTCCGCATCGTTTTGAAACCAAAACGGCCTTGACTTTTCGGTCGTGATTTGTAGTTTCGCGGCAACTTGACCGTGGCCCGCAATCGGTTGTCCACGGCTTTCAATTTTTCATAAAGGCAGGACGACCATGGCGAAAGCTACCACCATCAAGATCAAGCTGCTGTCGACGGCCGACACCGGTTACTTCTACGTCACCACCAAGAACAGCCGCACGATGACGGACAAGATGACGAAGACGAAATACGATCCGGTCGCGAAGAAGCACGTCGAATTCAAGGAAGCCAAGATCAAGTAAGATCGCCGCTTTCTTCGATCGAGGAGCGCCGCCCGCAGGGCCGGCGCTTTTTCTTTACGCTTTTCCGTTCTTTGCGCTTTTCCGCTGCTTGAACCTGAAAAGGATGGACGAGACGAAAACGCCGCCTCTTTCGAAGCGGCGTTTCGAATGGGGGTCGACTGGTCCGGTTGCAGCACGAGGAATCCGCAAGTCCGAGGCCAGCCGACCGACCCCACGACCCAGGAGATGCGGCGGACCTGAGCATCATGGGGTAACCGAATGCTGTGGAAGTTTCCTTCCTCGCTTATCAGCATTGCCTGAAACTAAAAAAAAATCAATGCATTCTTAATCGCCGAAGAGGGGTTGCTCGGCGTTTGGTTAATTCTGTTTCAGAATCGGACAGTGTCGCCTGCAGATGTGCTTACCCCGGCACGGGCCACGCGAAGAAAAACGGAACCTGAAGGAACCCGCGCGCGAGGCCCTGAAAAGCTCAGCATGTGCGGCGGATCAGGCAGCGGCAGCGACGACGCGGTTCCGTCCGCCGTTCTTCGCCTGATAGAGCGCCATGTCGGCCCGCTTCAGCAAAGCCTCGGCCGTATCGCCATGCGGCCTCAGGGTTGCAATGCCGAGCGACGCCGTTACGTTCAGGACCGTCGCGGCCTGCGGAATGTCGAAGCCACGGCTCTCGACCGCCAGTCGAAGCCTCTCCGCAACGATTGCAGCCATTTCGGGCGTCGTATCCGGCATGACGACCACGAACTCCTCCCCGCCGAAACGGCAGGCAAGATCCGCGCCGCGCACCGTGGCGCGAACACGGTTGGCAAATTCGCGCAGTACATCGTCACCGGCATCATGGCCGTGAGTGTCGTTCACACGCTTGAAGCGATCGATATCCGTGATGCAGATCGACAGCGGACGCCCCCTTGTGGTCGCGCGATCGATCAGCAGCTTCAGGTGGTTTTCCAGATAACGCCTGTTGTGGAGGCCGGTGAGATCATCGGTCACGGCCAATTCGATCGTCTGCTGGACACTTGCGCGCAGGCGATCGTTGCAATGCTTGCGCCGGATCTGCGTGAGGGAGCGGGCGACAAGTTCGTTCGGATCGACGGGTCGCATGATGTAGTCCGTCACGCCCAGTTCGAGTGCGCGGACGATTCTCTCATCGTTTCCTTGCTCGGTTACCAGCAGGATCGGAATGAAGCGGGTCCGCTCGAGCGAGCGCAATTGCGAACACAGACGCAAGGGATCGTAATCGTCGAAATTCGCGTTGACGATGATCAGGTCGAAACTGCTTTCGGCGGCCTCGAACAGAGCGGCCTGCGGGTCCGATATGACGGCGACATCGGCGATCGGCTTCAGGGCACGGGTGAGCCGTTCCTGTGAAGAAGCGCGGCCATCGACCAGTAGCACGCTGCCGGGCTCGTCCGGCCGATCGACACGGGCCAGTTCCTGCAGCCCGATCGTTTGCGCCGTCTGGGCTCTGAGACGCAGCTCGTCGCTGACGTTCTTCAGGCGTACGAGGCTTTTCACGCGCGACATGAGCTGCAGATCGTTCACGGGCTTGGTCAGGAAGTCGTCGGCGCCGGCCTTCAGCCCGCGCACACGATCGGACGGCTGATCGAGCGCCGTTATCATCACGACCGGAATATGCGCGGTCCGGCTGTTCGCCTTCAGTCTTTCGCAGACCTCGAAACCGTCCATCCCCGGCATCATGATATCGAGCAGGACGAGATCCACCGGCGTCTTTTCGCATGTCGCCAATGCGGCGTGCCCGTCCCCGGCCGTAAGCACGTCGAAATATTCGGCCACGAGCCGCGCTTCCAGGAGCTTCACATTGGCTGGTACGTCATCAACGACGAGGATGCGCGCAGTCATATCGATCTTTCCGGCAGTCAGGCATCGCCCAGATATGTTTTGATCGTCTCAATGAATTTTGGAACGGAAATCGGCTTGGAGACATAGGCCTCGCATCCCCCTTGGCGGATGCGTTCCTCGTCGCCCTTCATGGCAAAAGCGGTTACGGCAATGACCGGAATCACGTGAAGCTCATCATCTTCCTTGAGCCATTTCGTGACCTCGAGGCCGGAGACCTCCGGCAACTGGATGTCCATCAGAATCAGGTCGGGACGATGCTTGCGCGCGAGTTCCAGGGCTTCCATGCCGTTGCGCGTCTGGATCGTCGCGTAGCCCGAAGCCTCAATCAGGTCGCGGAAGAGCTTCATATTCAGCTCGTTATCCTCAACAATCATTACCTGTTTGGGCATGTCGATCCCTTGCTGTCTGCCGCCGCCTTGCAAGTCTCCGGGAGAGATTTAAGTTGCAACAACGGCGACTCGACCCATTTCGTCGATCGCCAGGCTAGCGCGATTTGGTTGAAAAATAGGTAATTGCGGCCGCCAAACGAGAAGAGAGCGCATATCATGAAGAACGCTGACGATACGGCGATCGCCATCCTCACCTGGCTCGCGAACGAGCCTGAGCTGATGTCGCGCTTTCTGGCGCTTACCGGCACCGATCCCGCCTCCCTGCGCAGCGCCATCGGCGAGCCGGGCTTCATGGGCGGACTCGTTGCGTTCCTGATGGAGCACGAACCGACGCTGATGGCCTTCTGCAACGAAACGCAAACCTCGCCGGAAGAGGTCGTCCGGGCGCACCATGTCCTCTCCGGCCCACGTGACTTCGAGGACTGAATGGTGCCGATACGCGATGTGCGCGGCGCGGTACACCGCCCGACGCCGAATGCGCCCTGACGACCAAACAGTGCCCCGAAGTCCGGCCGGCGATCGGCCCGCACCATCTCAAATTTAACAGCGATATCCAAAACAGCCTCCAGCCGCCGCCTTGAGACTCAGCAGCGTAGAGCGTAAAGTCGCCGCGTTCAACATTTGTTCCGGATATGATCGACAGCGCCGCCCCACCCTCCGGCTTCTGCCGTGATTGCCTCAAGGAGCAAGCCGCCCAATCACGGCGGTGCCTCGCCTGCGGCAGTCCGCGGCTCCTCCGGCACTCCGAACTCTACCGGTTGACCCTCGCGCATATCGACTGCGATGCCTTCTATGCCTCGGTCGAGAAGCGCGACAATCCGGAGCTCGCCGACAAGCCCGTGATCATCGGCGGCGGTAAGCGTGGCGTCGTCTCCACGGCCTGTTACATTGCCCGCATCCATGGCGTGCGCTCCGCCATGCCTATGTTCAAAGCCCTCGAAGCCTGCCCGCAGGCCGTGGTGATCAAGCCCGACATGGAGAAATATGTGCGCGTCGGGCGCGAGGTCAGAGCGATGATGCAGGAGCTGACGCCTCTCGTGCAGCCGCTGTCGATAGATGAGGCCTTTCTCGATCTGAGCGGCACCGAGCGGCTTCACCACGATCCGCCCGCCCGAACGCTTGCCCGCTTCGCCAAGCGTGTAGAGCAGGAAATCGGCATCACCGTTTCCGTCGGGCTTTCCTACTGCAAATTCCTGGCCAAGGTCGCCTCGGACCTTCAGAAGCCCCGCGGCTTTTCGGTCATCGGCCAGGCCGAAGCCGCCGACTTCCTGAAAGCCAAGCCCGTTACCCTCATCTGGGGCGTCGGCAAGGCCTTCGCCGCCACGCTCGAAAGGGACGGAATCCGCGCGATCGGGCAGCTCCAGACGATGGAAGAGGCGGACCTCATGCGCCGCTACGGCACGATGGGCCGGCGGCTCTACCGGCTTTCGCGCGGCCTGGACGAAAGGTCCGTGGAGATCGACGGAGAAGCGAAGAGCGTCTCCTCCGAGACGACCTTCAACGACGACCTGGCGCGCCAGGAGGACCTCGTAGCGCATCTGAGGGGCCTCAGCGAACAAGTGGCATTCCGCTTGCGAAAATCCGCGCTGGCAGGGCAGACGGTGGTGCTGAAGCTCAAGACCGCGGACTTCAAGACCCGAACGCGCAACCGCCGGTTGGAAAGCCCGACCCGCCTGGCCGACCGCATCTTCCGCACCGGCCTGCAGCTGCTCGAGAAGGAGGTAGACGGGACGAAATACCGGCTGATCGGCATCGGCGTCAGTGATCTGGTCGATCCCGATCTCGCCGATCCGCCGGATCTTGTCGATCCGCAGGCCTCCCGGCGTGCCGCCGCCGAGGACGCGATCAACAGGCTGCGCGACAAGTTCGGAAAGACAAGCGTCGAGACCGGCTACACATTCGGCAAGGGGCGGCGCGGACAATAGCCGTTACGGTTGCCCGACCGGACGGCTCCCGCATCGTATGGGGCAATTCCTTAAAGATTGAACGGTAGCCTGCTTCCACGGCTCCGTCGTCCGTCTTGCGGTGCCGCCACTGTCTGAACGAGGGTAGGTGTTGCGTTTCGCTCTCCGGATGGGATTCGCGGTTTTCGTCATGGCGTCGCCGTCCGCGCTTGCGGCCGGCGCCAAGACGCCGTTGCAGGTCGTCGTATCGAGGGATCAGCAGTCCCTCGTCGTCTATGACGGCGACACGGTGGTCGCCACGTCGAAAGTGTCCACAGGAAAGGCCGGGCACGCAACGCCGACGGGCATTTTCTCGATCCTGGAGAAGCGCCGACGTCACGAGTCGAACATCTATTCGAATGCGCCGATGCCGTTCATGCAGCGGCTTACCTGGTCCGGCATTGCGCTGCACGGCTCAAACCATGTACCGGATTATCCGGCTTCGCACGGTTGCGTGCGGCTGCCGGGCAAATTCGCGGCGAGCCTGTTCAAGATGACGGGCTACGGCATGCATGTGGTCATATCGGATCGGCAGATCGCCCCGGTCGAGGTCGCGAGCGAAATGCTGTTCCAGCCAAGCGAGTCGCGACCGAAGGGACCTGCCCTGTCGGACGTCCCCCTGCGGCCGGCGATCGGGGAGTTCAACCAGAGCGCAGTTGAAGTCGCCATGACCGACAAACGCCCCTCGCCCGTCGCATCCGACGAGGAGAAGGTCCCGATACGCATTCTGATTACCCGGCGCGGTACGCAAGAGAGCGTGCGCGACCTCCAGACGCTCCTTAATACGCTCGGCTACGATGCGGGCCTGCCGGATGGCTTCAGCGGTCCGGCGACGGCCGCCGCTATCGAAGCGTTCCAGAGGGCCGAAGGGCTGCCCGTCGAAGGCAAGATAACGCCGGAGTTGATCGAAGCCGTCTTCCGCAAGGCGGGCCACAGCGCACCGCTGAATGGCGTATTGCGGGTGCGCCGGCAATTCCAGCCGGTTTTCGAGGCCGAGGTCGCCATCGCAGAACCGGAAATGGCCCTCGGAACACATTTACTGCAGTTCCAGGATCTCGACACGAACACCGGACAGGGCAAGTGGTTCGGCATGTCGCTCGAGAACAGGCTGCCGAAAACGACCAAGAAGCGACTTGGCATCACAGCGGAAGGCGAGCCAGACCGGCCCGGCGCACTGGAGCGAACGTTGAGCCGCATCACCGTACCCAAAGACGCTCGCGAACGCCTCGCCGGCCTCCTTGCAAACGGCTCGTCACTCTCGATCACCGATACCGAATCGGGGCTGGAGACCGGCGAGGGAACGGATTTCATCACCGTGACGAGGGAGCGGCGCGGGTGAGGAATGGGGTGATTTCCGCACCCTGGTTTGCCCCTCATCCCCCTGCCGGGACCTTCTCCCCGCAAGCGGGGCGAAGGGACAAGCGGCAAGCGCCCGCTTTCGACGGAGTGATTTAAGGGCTGTTGAGATTCGGGATACCCGCCGCGGCTTATTTGATCTCCTCATTCCTGTGCTCGTCACAGGAATCCAGCCAGCCCAAGTCCTTGGGCTGGAAGAACTCTTCCCCGCGCCGCAGACGCGACGCTGCTGCATCTCTGTGACAAGCACAGAGAACAGACCTTAAACCAGCTCGACGTCCACCACTCCGGGAGCGGAGCGAAGGGCGGCGGCGATCTCGGGTGAGATCCGGTATTTCTCGTTGAGCTCGACTTCGATCTCCCGCTGTCCGTTGTCCTTGATGACGATAAAGGAAACCAGGCCGTCCCCCTTGGCGTTCAGATGCGAGGCGATGGAGCGCAGCGGTCCGCAGTCGCGCACATAGACGCGCAAGGCCTTCTGCATCTGCAGCGATTCCTCCTCGAGCGAACGCAGGGTTCGGATACGAAGGCCGATCCCTTCCGGCCGCTCTTCGGCGTCGACCGTCATCACCAGCGATTTGCCGGGCTCCAGAAGATCGCGATACTGGTTCAGCATTTCGGAGAAGAGCACGGCCTCGAACTGGCCCGAAGCGTCCGAGAAGGCGACGATCCCCATCTTGTTGCCGGTGCGCGTCTTGCGTTCCTGCTTCGACGTCACCGTACCGGCGAGGCGGCCCGCCGCCGCTCCCTTTTTCACGGCTGCCGAGAAATCCGCAAATGTCTGCACGCGCATCTTCGCGAGCAGATTATTGTAGGTGTCGAGCGGATGGGCGGAGAGATAGAAGCCCAAGACCTGGAACTCGCGATGCAGCTTCTCCGAGGCGAGCCACGGCGTATAGGGCGGGAGCGCTATCTTCTCGGGCCCCGTCGCGGCCCCCGCGCCGAACATGTCGCTCTGGCCGCTCACCTTGTTTTCCTGGGCGCGCTGCGCGAAACCGAGGATGCGATCGAGCCCGCCGATGAGCTCCGCCCGGTCGTAGCCGAAGCAGTCGAAAGCACCGGCGGCGATCAGACTTTCGAAAACCCGTCGGTTCAAGAGCTTCGGATCGATCCTCAGGCAGAAGTCTTCGAGACTTGCGAAGGGTCGATCGCCACGCACGGCGACGATGTGGTCGACGGCAGACTCGCCGACGCCCTTTAGGGCGGCGAGCGAGTAATAGATGCGGTTGTCGCCGGTTTCGAAGTGGCGGTGGGAGGTCTGCACGGACGGCGCGACCACCTGAATGCCGAGGCGCATCGCGTCCTGACGGAAATCGTTGATCTTGTCCGTGTTCGACATGTCGAGCGTCATCGACGCTGCGAGGAACTCGACCGGATAATGCGCCTTCATGTAGGCGGTCTGGTAGGAGACGATGGCGTAGGCGGCGGCATGCGACTTGTTGAAGCCGTAATTGGCGAACTTGGCAAGAAGGTCGAAGATCAGGTCGGCCTGCGGCTTCGAGACGCCATTCTTGACGGCGCCATCGACGAAGCGGGCGCGTTGCTTGTCCATCTCCGCCTTGATCTTCTTGCCCATGGCGCGGCGCAGGAGGTCAGCCTCGCCGAGCGAATAGCCCGAGAGCACCTGAGCGATCTGCATCACCTGCTCCTGGTAGACGATGACGCCCTGCGTCTCCTTGAGCAGGTAATCGATCTTCGGATGGATCGATTCGATCTCCTCCTCGCCGTGCTTGCGGGCGTTGTAGACCGGGATGTTCTCCATCGGACCCGGGCGATAGAGCGCCACGAGCGCGATGATGTCCTCGATGCAGTCCGGGCGCATGCCGATCAGCGCCTTGCGCATGCCGGCGCTTTCCACCTGGAACACGCCGACCGTCTCGCCACGCGAAAGGGTCTCGTAGGTCTTCGGATCGTCGAGCGGAATGCTTGCGAGGTCGATATGGATGCCGCGCTTGCCGACGAAGTCGATGGCGGTCTTCAGAACGGTCAGCGTCTTCAGGCCAAGGAAGTCGAACTTCACGAGACCCGCCTGCTCGACCCATTTCATGTTGAACTGGGTCACCGGCATGTCGGAGCGCGGATCGCGGTACATCGGCACGAGCTGCGAGAGCGGCCTGTCGCCGATGACGATGCCGGCCGCGTGCGTCGAGGCGTGGCGGTAAAGCCCCTCGATCTTCTGGGCAATGTCGAGGAGACGGGCAACGACCGGCTCCTTCTCCGCCTCTTCCCGCAGGCGCGGTTCCTCCTCGATCGCCTTGGAAAGCGGCGTCGGGTTGGCGGGATTGTTCGGCACCAGCTTGCAGATCTTGTCGACCTGGCCATAGGGCATTTCCAGCACGCGGCCGACGTCGCGCAGTGCTGCACGCGCCTGCAGCGATCCGAAGGTGATGATCTGCGCCACCTGCTCGCGGCCGTATTTCTGCTGCACGTAGCGGATGACCTCCTCGCGCCGGTCCTGGCAGAAATCGATGTCGAAGTCGGGCATCGACACGCGTTCGGGGTTGAGGAAGCGCTCGAAAAGCAGCGAGAAGCGCATCGGATCGACATCGGTGATCGTCAGGGCATAGGCGACCAGCGAGCCGGCACCCGAGCCGCGGCCCGGCCCGACCGGAATGTCATGCTGCTTGGCCCATTTGATGAAGTCCGCAACGATGAGGAAGTAGCCCGGAAACTTCATCCGCTGGATAACGCCGAGTTCGAAGGCCAGCCGCTCCCGATAGTCCTCTTCCTTGTAGCCGGGCGCCATGCCGAGCTTGGCAAGGCGTTCCTCCAGCCCCTCCTCCGCCTGCCGGCGCAGTTCCGCTACCTCCGCGCGTTCAGCCTCCTCCGGATCATCCGAAGCGCCGGTAAAGCGCGGCAGGATCGGTCCGCGGGTCTTCAACATGAAGGAGCACCGCCGCGCCACCTCGATCGTATTCTCCAATGCCTCGGGCAGATCCGCAAAGAGCGCCGCCATCTCCTTGCGGCTCTTCAGGTAATGATCCGGGGTCAGACGGAAACGGCTGTCGTCGGACACCATCGCATTGTGAGCGACGGCCATCAGCGCATCGTGGGCATCATAGTCGGACGGCGACGGGAAAAACGCCTCGTTGGTGGCGACGAGCGGAATGTCGAGCCGATAGGCGAGATCGATCATGCGGTTCTCGTGACGCCGGTCGTAATTCCCGTGCCGCTGCAGTTCGACATAGAGGCGATCGCCGAAAAGCTCGATCAAGGCTTTTAGGCGCGCCTCGGCCAGAGCCGGCGAACCCGACTTCAGCGCCATATCGACCGGGCCGGCTCCCGCACCGGTGAGCGCGATCAGGCCGGTCGTGCCGCCAGCCGCAAGCCAGGAGCGGCTTATTCGCGTTTGCTGGTGACCCTCACCTTCGAGATAGGCGCGGCTCACGAGCTCGACGAGGCGGGCGTAACCGTCCTCGGTCGCCGCGATCAGCACGATCGCGGGAAGTTTGACGAACTGATGGGCGTGTCCGCGCCGCTCGCCTTCCGCCTCGTCTTCCATATCGATCGAGAGCTGGCAGCCGATGATCGGCTGCAATCCGTCGTCGGCGGCCTTCTGCGAGAATTCGAGTGCCGCGAAGAGATTATTGGTGTCGGCGATGCCGATCGCCGGCTGATCGTCGGCGACCGCCTTGCCGATGATCTTCTTCAGCGGCAAGGCGCCTTCCAGCAACGAATAGGCGGAATGCACCCGCAGGTGAACGAACTGCGGATCGGCCGCAGCCCCTGTGCCGTGCCCGATACCCTGCCCGATACCCTGGTTGCCTGTCATCGCCGCACTCCGATTCTTGTCCGGCGTCGAGGATATCCTGTTTCCCGTCCCAACTGTCCAGTCTCAAGGACGGGCCGCCGGGGTTTTTGCCCGGCTGTGGTGTTTACTGCGTGTTCGACAGGACGCGGAGCACGCTGGATAAATCCCGGTCACAGGCCGAGAGCGATTACCGAGATGCTCACGATGAAAAGGCTCATCGAGGCGAAGGCAGCAAGATCACGTACGAAATCAGCCATAACTTGTCTCCTTTCCGCTACTGTTCCCTTTTTGTTCTATTTCCGTTCGATAGTCAAGGAAGTCTGCATGGAAGACCCGCTATTCAGTGGCTATGGTTAATGTGCACCGACGGCCCCCATTCGCGCATGCGTTCCGAGGAGCGACACGCCTCGAACGGAACATGCAAGGAGCGCCAAGCGGTGACCGCGCCTCGAGCGAGATCGGGGCTGAATACGCGCGGCGGCGGCCGGACTATTTCAGTTCGACCACCTTGCCGTCCTCGATCGTCACGCGGCGATCCATGAGCGAAGCGAGTTCGTGATTGTGGGTGGCGATCAGCGCCGCGAGCCCGGACTGGCGCGCCAGGGCTTCCAGCGCCTCGAATACATAGCCGGCCGTCTCGGGGTCGAGGTTGCCGGTCGGCTCGTCCGCCAAAAGGATGAGCGGCGCATTGGCGACCGCCCTGGCGATGGCGACGCGCTGCTGCTCGCCGCCGGAAAGCTCGGTCGGGCGGTGGCTGCCGCGATGGCCGATGCGCATATAGTCCAGAAGGGCCGATGCCCGCTCCGCCGCCTCGGCCTTGGGCAATCCGGCGATCAGTTGCGGCATCATGATGTTCTCCAGCGCCGAGAATTCCGGCAGGAGATGGTGGAACTGATAGACGAAGCCGATCTCGTTGCGGCGGATTGCCGTTCGCCGGTCGTCGCTGAGTCCGTTGCATGAGGTGCCGTTCACGAGCACCTCGCCCTCATCCGGGTGTTCGAGCAGCCCGGCGATATGAAGCAATGTCGACTTTCCGGTACCGGACGGTGCCACGAGGGCGACTGTCTCGCCGCTTCGCAACGTCAGGTCGGCTCCCTTGAGGATCGGCAGAAACGTGTCGCCCTCGCCATAATGCCGCTCGATGCCGGAGAGCTGCAGTGCCACGCGCGCATTCATTTAAGCTGTTGTCCTTGTTATTCGTACCGCAGGGCCTGCACCGGATCGAGGCGCGAGGCGCGCCAGGCCGGGAAGATCGTGGCAAGGAAGGAAAGCGCAAGCGCCATGACGACGACGGTGACGGTCTCGTCGGCATTCATGTCGGCCGGAAGCTGGCTGAGGAAATAGAGCTCCGGATCGAAGAGCGTGGCGCCGGACACCCAGGAGAAGAACTGGCGGATCGACTCGATGTTGAGGCAGACGACCACCCCGAGGGCGACGCCGGCGATGGTTCCCGTAACCCCGATTGCGGCGCCGGTCATGAAGAAGATGCGCATCACCGAACCGGAGGTCGCGCCCATCGTCCTGAGGATCGCGATATCGCTGCCCTTGTCCTTCACCAGCATGATCAGACCGGAGATGATGTTCAGCGCTGCGACCAGCACGATCAGCGTCAGGATCATGAACATCACGTTCCGTTCCACCTCGAGCGCGGAAAAGAACGTCCTGTTGCGTTCGCGCCAGTCGGTAATGAATATCTGCCGGCCGGCGGCGTCCTCCACCGGCTTGCGAAGCTCGTCGACCGCGTCCGGATGCTCGGCGAATATCTCGATCGACTGAACGAGGCCTTCGGCGTTGAAATAGAGCTGCGCTTCCTCGAGCGGCATGAAGATGATGGTCGCGTCGTATTCCGACATGCCCATCTCGAAGATGGCCGAGACGGTATAGGCCTTGACCCTCGGATTCATGCCCATCGGCGTGACGTCGCCGTTCGGCGAGGTGAGCGTGATCGTCCCGCCCACCCGGATGCCCAGCTGCTCGGCCATGCGCGAGCCGATGGCGACGCCGCTGCCCGACGCGAAGCCGACGAGGTCGCCGGACTGAATATGCTCGGAGATCGACTTCAGCTTGGTGAGGTCGTCGGCGCGTATCCCGCGAACGAGCGCACCCGTCGACGCATCGCCCAGGCCTTGCGCGAGAACCTGGCCCTCGACGATCGGAATGGCCATGGTCACGCCCGGAACGGCGGAGAATCTGGTGGCTAGATCGGCGTAATTGGTGAGCGGGCCGTCCAGGGGCTGGACGATCATATGGCCGTTCATGCCGAGAATGCGCGAAATGAGCTCGGTTCGGAAGCCGTTCATCACCGCCATGACGATGATCAGCGTTCCCACCCCGAGCATGATCCCTATGAAGGAGAAGCCGGCGATGACCGAGATGAACGCTTCCTTCCGCCGCGAACGCAGGTAGCGCCAGGCGACCATACGCTCGAAGGCGGAGAAGGGACGGCTGGAAGATATGCTGGATGGAGCGGCAGCTTGCACTTGCTCATCCGTCGCCGCGGTCATCATCGATCCCTTCGTCTCTGTTATCTCGCCGCGACCAGTTTGTTGATCGCCGCTTCGACGGTCATCGTCTCCCGCGCGCCGGTCTTGCGGTCCTTCACTTCGACTTCGCCGTTCGCGATCGAACGCGGTCCGACGATCACCTGCACCGGCACGCCGATGAGGTCGGCGGTCGCGAACTTCCCGCCGGCGCGCTCGTCGGTGTCGTCAAGAAGAACATCGAATCCAGCCTTGCCGAGATCGGAGTAGACCTTGCCGCAAGCCGCATCGCAAGCTTCATCGCCCGTTTTCATGTTGATGACGACGACGTCGAACGGGGCGATGCCCTTCGGCCAGATGATGCCGTTGTCGTCATGCGAAGCTTCGATGATCGCCGGCACCAGGCGGGTCGGACCGATGCCGTAGGAGCCCATATGCACGGTGTGTTCCTTGCCGTCCGGCCCAAGCACCTTCGCACCCATCGCCTCGGAATATTTGGTGCCGAAATAGAAGATGTGACCCACCTCGATGCCGCGCGCGGACAGGCGCTCGCCTTCGGCGATGGCGCCGAAGGCGGCCTCATCATGCATTTCCGAGGTCGCCGCATAACGCGACGTCCATTTGTCGAAGATCGTCTTCAGGCCGGCGACGTCGTCGAAATTCGTATCCTCGCCCGGAATGTCGAAGCCGAGGAAGTCCTTGTGGCAGAACACCTCGGACTCGCCGGTGTCGGCAAGGATGATGAACTCGTGGCTCAGGTTTCCGCCAATGGGACCCGTGTCGGCACGCATCGGTATGGCGCGCAGGCCCATCCGGTCGAAGGTGCGCAGATAGGCGGCGAACATCTTGTTATAGGCGTGCTCCGCCCCTGCCCGGTCGAGATCGAACGAATAGGCGTCCTTCATCAGAAACTCGCGCGAGCGCATGGTGCCGAAGCGCGGGCGGATCTCGTCGCGGAACTTCAGCTGGATATGATAGAGGTTCAGCGGCAGATTGCGGTAGGACTTGACGTAGGAGCGGAAGATGTCGGTGATCATCTCCTCGTTCGTCGGCCCGTAGAGCATCGGCCGGTCCTGCCGGTCCTTGATGCGCAGCATCTCCTTGCCATAGGCGTCATAGCGCCCGCTCTCCTGCCAGAGCTCCGCCGACTGCAGCGTCGGCATCAGCAGTTCGATGGCGCCGGAACGGTTCTGCTCCTCGCGAATGATCGCATTGACCTTGTCCAGCACGCGCTTGCCGAGCGGCAGCCATGTGTAGATGCCGGCGGACTGCTGGCGGACCATGCCCGTCCTCAGCATCAGTCGATGGGAAACGATTTCCGCTTCCTTCGGATTTTCCTTCAAGATGGGCATGAAAAAGCGGGACAGGCGCATGACAGGTTCCAGAACTGGTGAATTCGCACTATCGACGGATTCAGGCGAAATGACGTTGTGCTTCGGCCGCCCCTTCGCCTGAGATCAGGGTAGGCAGCTGTTGCCATTCTAACAGGGCTCTTGATTTTCCCGGCGACGCATCGACGGGAACCTTTCGAGTTCAGCGTTCATAGCCGCTTCGCGCACGGAAGGGAACCCTGCCGTAGGGGTGGCGGGACGCTGCATCGACACATATCCCGGATGAGAAACACCAGGCCCGGCCTGCGGCAAAAGAGCACGCTAGTAACAGGACGAAGACAGTTGGTGTCAACGGAAAAATTTTGCCCGACTGTAGCAAAAATGCAAAAAAAGCAGATGACAGCGCCCAAGGTTTGAGCTAATTTCGGCTCACAAAACAGGCAGGAAGACCAAATTCTTGCCGAAATTCGCGGTCAAGTCTTGGGAGGATAAGATCTTAGGCGCGCTTGTTCGCTGCCGCCGGAAACGGATTAAAGATCACGCGACACTTAAAAACAAGGCTTCGGCCTTGTTTTTTTTTGGTTTTTTCAACTCACACATTACGGCGAAGCAGTTCAACAGTGTCTTTTTGTTGACTGTCAAGGGCTTCACCCGGCCGATGGCCTGGGATGCTTCGACGGAATGAGGCGATCTCTTCCCTTCCGGCGCCCACTAGCATACGATATACATAGTGCATATCATTGGAGGACACGATGCGAGCCTTGATCGATATGAACGATACCCAGGTCGAAGCCCTAGATACCCTCGCCAAGCGGGTGCGCCGGTCCCGTGCGGCTCTGATCCGCGAAGCGATCGACGACTATCTCAACCGTCATCATCGCGAGCAGATCGAAGATGGCTTCGGTTTGTGGGGCAAGCGCAAAGTTGACGGTCTGGCTTATCAGGAGAAGGTGCGCGGC
The DNA here is from genome assembly GCF_017876815.1 of Sinorhizobium meliloti. Classification (NCBI taxonomy): domain Bacteria; kingdom Pseudomonadati; phylum Pseudomonadota; class Alphaproteobacteria; order Hyphomicrobiales; family Rhizobiaceae; genus Ensifer; species Ensifer meliloti. The sequence continues at coordinate 3,789,614 of NZ_JAGIOS010000001.1, forward strand.
GAATGGTAGGCGCACTGTTCGATACCAATATCCTTATCGATCATCTGAATGCGGTGCCTCAGGCGCACAAGGAACTTGACCGTTTCGAAAACCGGGCCATCAGCATCATCACCTGGATGGAGGTGATGGTTGGAGCGGACGCCGAACTGGTTGAGCCGACCCGGCGCTTCCTCGACGGTTTCGAAACGATCGCCTTGAACGATGAGATCGCCAACCGTGCGGTGACATTGCGCAGGGCGCACCGCATCAAGCTACCCGACGCGGTGATCTGGGCAACGGCGCAGACTGCCGGTCGTCTGCTCGTGACGCGCAATACCAAGGACTTTCCAGCCGACGACCCGGGGATACGCGAACCCTACGCCGTGTAGCCGATCACATCGCGAGCTTCGTCACCTAAACTTAGTGATCAACCATCCCAAAGAGCACACCATTCGTGATTGCGGCCCGCAATCGCTCAGTAGAATTTCGGCGCGAAGCGGGGAATGGCGTCGATGTCGTAGCCGAGCTTCACGGAAAGGACGTACCAGCCGAGATGGATGACCGCGGCGATCACCGTCGTGAGCAGCACGACCCTCAAGGCGCGGAAGCGTGCAGGAGCACTCTCGACGGTTCCGGGGACGACGTCGTTCTCCTCGGCCTGCGTGCGCACCCCCAGCGGCAGCACGACGAAGAGCGTGATCCACCAGATGATGAAATAGATTGCGAAGGTCGAAAAGAAGGACATCGAAAATCTCTGGAGCACTTCCACGAAAAACGTGTAGCGGATTTCCGTGCGGAAGTGCGTAGCTTCAGGAGTTGGAGCGTTCGCCTGCCTTATAACGCCGAGCGGCCAATGCGGCAAACCTCTTCCCCGCGCCCGACTGTCACACCTCTTCGAGCTCGATCAAGGTGCCCTGAAAGTCCTTGGGGTGAAGAAACAGGACCGGCTTGCCATGCGCGCCGATCTTCGGATTGCCATCGCCGAGGATACGGGCGCCGGCCTGCCTCAGCCGGTCGCGCGCGGCGATGATGTCTTCCACCTCATAGCAGATATGGTGCATGCCGCCGGCCGGGTTTTTCTCGAGGAAGGCGGAGATCGGCGATCCCTCGCCGAGCGGCTCGAGCAATTCGACCTTGGTGTTGGGCAGCATCACGAAGACGACGGTCACGCCGTGTTCAGGCAGGGCCTGCGGTTCCGTAACCGATGCACCGAGGGTGGAGCGATAGCTTTCGACTGCGGCCGAAAGGTCCGGGACCGCAATCGCCACATGATTCACTTTTCCCAGCATCGAACACTCCACTCCTTGCCCTGCAGCTGACGCCCACGGCGGGCGTCGCGCACGGAAGTCAGACCTTCGTGATGAAAACCGTCACGACCGGCTTCTTGCCCCAGACCTGGTTCGTGGTGCTGCGCACGGCGCGGCGAACGGCTTCCTGCAGCATCGCGAGGTCCTTCCGCTTTGCCCGCGGGATGCTTTCCACGGCGCCGAGCACCGCATCATAGAGCGTGTCCTCCATAGCCTCGCCTTCGTCGTCGAATTCCGGAAGGCCGATCGGCACGACGTCCGGGTCACCCAGAAAGTCGTAGCGGCTGTCGAGTACGACACTGACGGAGACGTGGCCGGCAAAGGAAAGCTTGCGGCGTTCGCCTATCCCCATCTCTTCGAAATCGCCGATGAGGGTGCCGTCCTTGTAGATGCGGCCGTGCGGCGCCTCGTCGATGACTTCCGCGGGGCCCGGCGCAAGTCGTAGCATTTCGCCATTGCGCAGCCGCGGCACGCTCGGGATGCCCGATTGCAGCCCGAGCTCCGCATGTGCCGTCAGATGCGCCGCCTCGCCATGCACCGGCACGAGGATCTGCGGCTTCACCCATTGGTACATCTGCTGGAGCTCGGTGCGCCGCGGATGGCCGGAAACATGCACCAGCGCCTCGCTATCCGTGATGATGTGGATGCCTTGCTCGATAAGCCCGTTCTTGATGTCGTTGATCGCTTTTTCGTTGCCGGGGATGGTGCGCGACGAAAATACGATCGTGTCGCCGGCCGAAAACGCCACGTTGCGCATCTCGTCGCGAGCGATCTTGGCAAGGGCCGCGCGCGGCTCGCCCTGGCTGCCCGTCAGGATGACCACGACCTTGTCGCGCGGGATGTAGCCGAACTCGTCCTCTGCGAGGAACGGCTTCACGCCTTCCATGAGCCCGACATCGCGCGCAACGTCGACGACGCGCTTCATCGAACTGCCGAGTAGAAGCACCTCCCGCCCCGCAGCCTCCGCCGCTTCCGCAACAGAGCGGATGCGCCCGACATTGGAGGAGAAGGTGGTGATCCCGACGCGGCCCTCGGCATCGGCAATGATCTTGGCGAGACTTTCGGAGACTTGCCGTTCGGACGGCGACACGCCTTCGCGCAAGGCATTGGTCGAATCGCAGACGAGCGCGAGGACGCCTTCCTCCCCGATCTGGCGAAACCGCGACTCGTCGGTCAGGGGCCCCAGCGAAGGCTCGAGATCGATCTTCCAGTCGCCCGTGTGCACGACGGTGCCGAGTTGCGTGCGGATGACGAGCGCCATCGGCTCGGGGATCGAATGATTGACCCCCACGGCTTCGACGCTGAAAGGCCCGACATTGATGCGGTCGCCCTGCTTGAAGATCGTGATCGGGATCTCACTGCGGGACTTTTCGAATGCGCGCTTGGCCTCCAGCATGCCCGCGGTAAAGGGCGAGGCGTAGACGGGAACGTTCAGGCCCGGCCACAGATCGTTCAGAGCCCCGTAATGGTCCTCATGCGCATGCGTGATGATGATCGCCTTCAGGTTGCGGCGCTGTTCGGCCAGAAAGGCGATATCGGGCAGAACCAGATCTACGCCGGGCAATTCCGGGCCGGGGAAGGTCACGCCGCAATCGACCATGATCCATTGGCGGTGGCCTGGCCTTCCATAACCGTAAAGGCCGAGATTCATGCCTATTTCGCCGACGCCGCCGAGCGGCAAGAACACCAGTTCTTCATCCTGCGCCATGTCGTGATGCGCCTTTGCTTTTTTCAATCATCCAAAAAATACGTCGCCCGCCGCAATGGTTTGCGGCGGGCCGGAACCCGTGTCGAGTAGAAGCCGGCCGTCCCGATCGATACCTGCAAAGCGGCCGGAAAGCGAGCGGTCCGGCAGGTTGACCGTGATCGCCTCGCCGATGCCCTTGGCCGCGGCGCGCCACTGATTGATGATTGCGGCGACGCCGGCGCCACGGTCCCAAACGGCGAGCGTCTCGGCCATGGTTACGAAAAGATGCGCGAACAGCTCCTCGGGAGAGATTGTCGCGCCCTCGCGCCGAAGCGATGTGACGGGGTAAAGTGCGTCTTCAGGCATGACGGCGACGTTGATGCCGCAGCCGATCACCAGGGCCCGCCGCCCGTCGGCCAGAACCTCGCCTTCGAGAAGAATGCCGCAGGTCTTCCGCCCGTCGATAAGAATGTCGTTCGGCCATTTGATCGCGGCCTCGGCTCCGCCCGGCGGCATCACCCGGCGGATGGCCCGATGAACCGCAACCGCTGCCGCAAGCGGCAGCGCATGCAGCCTGTCCACCGGCGCCGGATCGATGAGCAGCAGGGATGCGTAGAGGTTCCCCGGCTCCGAGAACCAGGCGCGGCCACGCCTGCCCCTGCCTCCGGTCTGGCGCACCGCGGTGATCCAGAGATTGCCGGGATCACCCTCGCGCGCCCGCAGAAGGCACTCGCTGTTGGTCGAGACCGTTTCGGCGAGCGCGACGTGCCGGAAATCTTCAGGCGAACTCCGGCCGCCGCTTCGTCCGCCGGTCAAAAGAATGTCCGCGCCGCGGCTTCGGCGGCGGTTCCGAGCGGACCGCCGATGAGCACGTAGCCGAGCACGAAGAGGCCGGACAGGCCGAACACCAGCCTAAGCTCGCCCGCCGTCCGGGCAAACTCGCCTCTCGGCTCCTCGAACCACATCACCTTGATGACCCGCAGATAGTAGTAGGCGCCGACGACGGAAGCGAGCACGCCGATGATTGCCAAGCCATAGAGCTGCGCCTCGATTGCCGCGACGAAGACGAAGTACTTGGCGAAGAAACCTGCCAGCGGCGGGATGCCGGCAAGCGAGAACATGAGGATCGTCAGCACCGTCGCCATGAAGGGGTTGGTCTGCGAAAGACCGGCAAGATCGTCGATGCCTTCGACATGCTCGCCTTCCCTGCGGCGCATGGCGAGGATGCAGGCGAATGTGCCCAGCGTCATGACCATGTAGATCAGCATGTAGAGGATCACGCCGCGCACGCCGGCCATGGAGCCGGCCGCGAGGCCGACGAGCGCATAGCCCATGTGACCGATCGAGGAATAGGCCATCAGCCGCTTGATGTTGCGCTGGCCGATCGCGGCGAAGGAGCCGAGCAGCATCGATGCGATCGAGATGAAGACGATGATCTGCTGCCAATCGGCGACCACCGGCTCGAAGGCGTTGATGACGATGCGAACGAGGATCGAGATGGCCGCGACCTTCGGTCCGGCGGCGAAGAATGCCGTCACCGGCGTCGGTGCGCCTTCATATACGTCCGGCGTCCACATATGAAAGGGGACGGCGGAGATCTTGAAGGCGAGGCCCGCAAGAATGAACACCAGACCGAAGACGAGGCCCAGCGACCGGCCCTCGGCCGTGAGCGCCGCCGCGATCTCGTCGAAGCCGGTATGCCCCGTGAAGCCGTAGACGAGCGACATGCCGTAAAGCATCATCCCCGAAGACAACGCACCGAGAACGAAATATTTCAGGCCCGCTTCCGTCGAGCGGACGCTGTCGCGGTTGATTGCCGCCACCACGTAAAGGGCGAGCGACTGCAGCTCCAACGACAGGTAGAGCGAGATGAGATCGTTGGCCGAGATCATCAGCAGCATGCCGAGGGTGGCCAGAACCAGAAGCACGGGGAACTCGAACCGGTCGATCTGAGCCGAACGCGCGTGGCCGACGGTCATCACCATCACGGTGATCGAGCCGATCAGGGCCAGCACCTTCATGAATTTGGCGAAAGGATCCGACAGGAAGGCGCCGCCATAGGCCTCCCCCTCGCCCGTCTTCAGCACGAGCCACAGCCCGGCGATGATGAGCACCGCGACCGCAAGGCCGGTTACCGTCGGTGTGGCTCGTTCGCCCGAGAAGACGCCGATCATCAGGAGTGCCATCGCGCCGACCGCAAGGATCAGCTCGGGCATCGAAAGTTGCAGGCTGGCGATAAGGGTTTCAGCAGTCATGTCACATCACGTCCCTTGATCATTGCACCGAAAGCGCAACGTCTTGCGCTGCCTGCAGGGCGGCGGCGTAGTTGTTGACGAGCAAGTCCACGGAGGCCGCGGTCGCGTCGAAGACCGGTGCCGGATAGACACCGAAGAAGATGGTCAGGATCACCAGCGGATAGAGAATGAGTTTCTCGCGCGCCGACAGATCGAGCAGCGCCTTCAAGCTTTCCTTTTCCAGCGCACCGAAAATGACCCGGCGGTAGAGCCAGAGAGCGTAGGCGGCCGACAGAATGACGCCGGTCGTCGCGAACAGAGCGACCCAGGTGTTGGCGCGGAAGGCGCCCACCAGCGTCAGCACTTCGCCGACGAAGCCCGACGTTCCCGGAAGGCCCACATTGGCCATGGTGAAGACCATGAAGGCGACGGCATATTTCGGCATGTTGTTGACGAGGCCGCCATAGGCCGCGATCTCGCGCGTATGCAGCCGGTCATAGACGACGCCGACGCAAAGGAAGAGCGCGCCCGAGACGATGCCGTGCGACAGCATCTGGAAGATCGCACCCTGGACGCCCTGAACATTCGCCGCGAAGGTTCCCATCGTCACATAGCCCATATGCGCAACCGAGGAATAGGCGATGAGCTTCTTGATGTCGGTCTGCATCATCGCCACCAGCGAGGTGTAGATGATCGCAATGATCGACAGCGTGAAGACGAACGGCGCGAAGAAGTCGGACGCCAGCGGGAACATCGGCAGGGAGAAGCGCAGGAAGCCGTAGCCGCCGAGCTTCAGGAGGATGCCGGCCAGGATGACCGAGCCTGCCGTCGGCGCCTGCACGTGCGCATCGGGAAGCCAGGTGTGCACCGGCCACATGGGCATCTTCACCGCGAAGGAAGCGAAGAAGGCAAGCCAGAGCCAGGTCTGCATTTCACGCGGGAACTGATAGGCCAGCAATTGCGTGATGTCGGTGGTGCCCGCCTGCCAGTACATCGCCATCATGGCGAGCAGCATCAGAACGGAACCGAGCAGCGTGTAGAGGAAGAACTTGTAGCTCGCGTAGACGCGCTCCTTGCCGCCCCAGACGCCGATGATGATGAACATCGGGATGAGGCCCGCCTCGAAGAAGACGTAGAAAAGGATGATGTCGAGAGACACGAAGACACCGAGCATCAGCGTTTCCAGGATCAGAAACGCGATCATGTACTCCTTCAGGCGCTTCTCGATCGTGACCCAGCTTGCCAGCACGCAGAACGGCATCAGGAATGCCGTCAGCGGGACGAAGAGTATGGAAATGCCGTCGACGCCCAGATGGTAGGAAATGCCGGTGCCGAGCCACTCCCGCTTCTCTACCATCTGGAAGCCCGGGTTCGACGGGTCGAACTGGTACCAGATGTAGAGCGACACGAGGAACGTGAAGACCGTCGTCAGCAGCGAGACGTTCAGGATGTTGCGGCGGCCGTAGGCGCTGTCTTCCCTTGTGAGCAGGAGAAGCAGAACGCCGACGAGCGGCATGAAGGTGACCGCGGAAAGTACGGGCCAATCGGTCATCAGAAGGAACTCCCGAGCATCATCCAGGTAACGAGCGCTGCAATACCGATCAGCATGGCGAACGCGTAGTGGTAAAGGTATCCGGTCTGCAGGCGGACCACCCGGTCGGTCACGTCGAGAACGCGCGCAGCGATCCCGTTCGGGCCGTACCCGTCGATCACCCGTCCGTCACCCTCCTTCCAGAGGAAGGTACCGAGGCGCTTGGCGCTGCGGACGAACAGGAAATCGTAGAGTTCGTCGAAATACCACTTGTTGAGCAGGAACTGGTAAAGCCCGCGATGCTGCTCGGCGAGATATTTCGGCGTCTCCGGCGAGCGGATGTACATGTACCAGGCCGTGAAGAGACCGAGCGCCATGGCCGCGAACGGGCTCCATTTCACCCACAGCGGAACGTGGTGATACTCCTCGAGAAGTTCGTTTTCGGCCGACGTGAACAGAGCGCCCTGCCAGAATTCGGCGTAGTGGTGGCCGAAGAAATAGTCGTGGAACAGGAAGCCCGCGACAAGGGCGCCGGCGGCCAGGATGTAGAGGGGCACCAGCATGACCTGGGGCGACTCGTGGACGTGATGCATGACGTCGGAGGAAGCGCGCGGCTTGCCGTGGAACGTCATGAAGGTCAGGCGCCAGGAGTAGAAGCTGGTGAAGAGCGCTGCGATGACCAGCAGCACGAAGGCCAGACCGGAAACGACGCTATGCGACGCGAAGGCGGATTCGATGATCGCATCCTTCGAGAAGAAGCCCGCCGTGCCGATGACCGTACCGGGAATGCCGACGCCGGTGAGCGCGATCGTACCGATGAACATCATCCAGTAGGTGACCGGAATATGCGTGCGCAGTCCGCCCATGTAACGCATGTCCTGCTCGCCATCGACGGCGTGGATGACCGACCCCGCGCCCAGGAACAGGAGCGCCTTGAAGAAGGCGTGCGTGAAGAGGTGGAAGATCGCCGCGCCATAGGCGCCGACGCCGAGCGCGACGAACATGTAGCCGAGCTGCGAGCAGGTCGAATAGGCGATGACGCGCTTGATGTCGTTCTGGACGAGACCGACCGTCGCCGCAAAGAATGCGGTGATCGCGCCGATCAGCGTGACGACCGTCAGGGCGTCCGGCGACAGCTCGAAGAGCGGCGACATGCGGGCGACGAGGAAGACGCCCGCGGTAACCATGGTTGCGGCATGGATAAGGGCCGAAACCGGGGTCGGGCCTTCCATGGCGTCCGGCAGCCAGGTGTGCAGCAGGAACTGCGCCGACTTGCCCATCGCGCCCATGAAGAGCAGCAGGCAGGTGGCCGTCAGGGCATGCCCCTTGTCGAGCTGCATTCCGAAGAGATTGATGACCGCATCCCCCGCCGCAGCACCCTCGGCCGGCAGATAGTTCTGCGCGGCGGCGAAGATGGTCTCGAAATTGATCGAGCCGAAGAGGACGAAGACGCAGAAGATGCCGAGCGAGAAGCCGAAGTCGCCGACGCGGTTGACGATGAAGGCCTTCATCGCCGCCGCATTGGCGGACGGCTTCTTGTACCAGAAGCCGATCAGCAGGTATGACGCGAGACCCACGCCTTCCCAGCCGAAGAACATCTGCAGCAGATTGTCCGACGTGATGAGCATCAGCATCGCGAAGGTGAAGAGCGACAGATAGGCGAAGAAGCGCGGCCGGTTCGGATCGTGGTGCATGTATCCGATCGAATAGATGTGCACCAGGGTCGAAACCGTGTTGACGACGACGAACATGACGGCCGTCAGCGTGTCGACGCGGAAAGCCCATTCGACATCGAAGCTTCCGGACTGGATCCAGCGCAGCACCGAAACCTTGATCATCTCCTCCTCGCCGAGAGCGACGTGGAAGAAGACGAACCAGGAGAGCGCGGCGGTGACGAGCATCAGGCCGCTGGTCACATATTCGGATGCCTTGGCGCCGATCTGCGTGCCGAGAAGGCCGGCGATCAGGAAGCCGATCAGAGGCAGGAAAACGATAGCCTTGACGATGGTATCCATAGCCCTGTCAGCCCTTCATCATGTTGACGTCTTCGACGGCGATCGAGCCGCGGTTGCGGTAGAAGACGACGAGAATTGCAAGTCCGATCGCGGCTTCGGCCGCCGCAACGGTCAGGATGAACAGCGCGAACACCTGGCCGGTGATGTCGTTCAGGAAGGCCGAGAAGGCCACCATGTTGATGTTGACGGCCAGCAGGATGAGCTCCACCGACATGAGGATGATGATGACGTTCTTCCGGTTGAGGAAGATGCCGAAGACGCCGAGCGTGAACAGAATGGCGCTGACGGTCAGATAGTGGGAAATTCCGATTTCCATAAGTGTAGTCCCTCGACCTCGCGTCCCGATTAGATGCCCTGCCCCGGCTTGACCGTAACCACCTCGACGGCGGTTTCGGGGGTGCGGGCAACCTGTTGCGGAATGCTCTGACGCTTGATGTTCTGACGGTGACGCAGGGTCAGCACGATGGCGCCTATCATGGCGACGAGCAGCACGAGCCCCGCGATCTGGAAGAAATAGACGTAATGGGTATAGAGGACATCGCCGAGCGCGGCGGTGTTGGTGCGCTCGCTGGGTGCCGGTATCGGCATTGCGATGCCCTTGGCGATCTCAGGTGAGAAGGCCGAGCCGCCGACAACGACGATCAGTTCGGCGGCAAGGATCAGCCCGATCAGCGCGCCGATCGGCGCATATTCGAGCACGCCGGCGCGAAGCTCGGTAAAGTCGATATCGAGCATCATGACCACGAAGAGGAAGAGAACCGCGACGGCCCCGACATAGACCACCAGCAGGATCATCGCCAGGAACTCGGCACCGGTCAGCAGGAAGAGCCCGGCCGCGTTGAAGAAGGTCAGGATCAGGAACAGAACCGAATAGACCGGATTCCTGGCCGCGATGACCATGAATGCCGACGCCACGGCGATGAAGGCAAAGAGATAGAAAAAAAGAGCCTGCAGACCCATGATCGGTGCCTTTTTCGTCTTGCTGGCGTGAAGGCCCCCAGGCCCGCACTCCATGAGGCAAAGCCGGACCACATGTCCGGCCGATGCCCAAACCCGTTTTGCATGCACCGTCTTCGATCAAGCGGCGCGATGCTGCGTTGCGCGAATGGCCTCAGCGGTAGGGCGAGTCCATCGCAATGTTGCGCGCGATTTCCCGCTCCCACCGGTCACCGTTGGCGAGCAGCTTCTCCTTGTCGTAGTAGAGCTCTTCGCGCGTCTCGGTGGAGAACTCGAAGTTCGGCCCCTCGACGATCGCATCGACCGGGCAGGCTTCCTGGCAGAAGCCGCAATAGATGCACTTCACCATATCGATGTCGTAACGCACCGTGCGGCGCGTGCCGTCGTTGCGGCGCGGCCCGGCCTCGATGGTGATGGCCTGCGCAGGACAGATCGCCTCGCACAGCTTGCAGGCGATGCAACGCTCTTCGCCGTTGGGATAACGGCGCAGCGCGTGCTCGCCGCGGAAGCGCGGACTGACGGGCCCCTTCTCGAAGGGATAGTTCAAGGTCGCCTTCGGACGGAAGAAATAGCGCATCGACAGAAGGAATGCGCCGACGAATTCCTTGAGGAACAGCGAGCTGACGGCGTTCGAAAGACCGGCCATCATTAACCTCCAAACTTGCCGGTCTGGGAGAAACCGGCGGTATGCAGCGAAGCTTGAGCGGCCATCATGCCCAGCCCGTCAGCTTCAGAACGAATGCGACGATGACGACCATCGCCAGCGAAAGCGGCAGGAAGACCTTCCAGCCGAGGCGCATCAGCTGGTCGTAGCGGTAGCGCGGGACGAAGGCTTTCACCATGGCGAACATGAAGAACACCAGCGACGCCTTCAGCACGAACCAGATGATGCCCGGGACCCAGTTCAGGAGCCAGATATCGACCGGAGGCAGCCAGCCGCCGAGGAACAGGATCGTCGTCAGCGCGCACATCAGGCAGATCGCCGCGTATTCACCGAGCATGAACATCATGTACGGGGTCGAGCCGTATTCGACCATGAAGCCGGCGACGAGTTCCGATTCGGCTTCCGGAAGGTCGAAGGGCGGACGGTTCGTCTCGGCGAGCGCCGAGATGAAGAAGATGATGAACATCGGGAAGAGCGACAGCCAGTGCCAGTCGAGGAACGAGGCAGGCAGGCCGAGCATGGTGCCGAGACCGTCGTTCTGCGCGTTTACGATGTCCGTCAGATTGAGCGAGCCGACGCAGAGCAGCACAGTGACGATGACGAAGCCGATCGAGACCTCGTAGGACACCATCTGCGCCGCGGAGCGCAATGCACCAAGGAAGGGATATTTCGAGTTGGACGCCCAGCCGCCCATGATGATGCCATAAACCTCGAGAGAAGATATGGCGAAGACGAAGAGGATGCCGACATTGATGTTCGCGATCACCCAGTTCGCATTGAGCGGAATGACCGCCCAGGCGGCGAGCGCCAGCGTCACGGAAACGAGCGGCGCGAGCAGAAAGATCGTCTTGTTGGCGCCGGCCGGGATGACCGGCTCCTTGAAGACGAATTTCAAAAGGTCGGCGAAGGACTGGAACAGCCCAAAGGGGCCGACGACGTTAGGGCCGCGGCGAAGCTGCACGGCCGCCCAGATCTTCCGGTCGGCGAGCAGGACATAGGCGATGAAAAGCAGCAGCGCGACCAGAAGCAGGAGCGACTGGCCGATCATGATGGCCGTGGGCCAGACATAGGTCGAAAAGAAAGCGTCCATGATGCTCTATTCCCTCGCGCTCATTCCGCGGCAGCTTTGAAATTGTTGCGCGCCAAGGCCGAGCATTCGGCCATGACGGCGGATGCGCGCGCTATCGGGTTCGTCAAATAGAAGTCTTTGACCGGAGACGCAAACACGGATTTCGCCATCGCACCGGCTTTTTGCGCAAGTGCGGCAATTTCGTCGCTGCTGCCGGCGGCGATCTCGTCGACTGCGGCGAAATGCGGATGGGCCGCATAGAGCTTCGCGCGCAATTCGCCGAGGGAATCGAAAGGCAGCTTCCTGCCGAGCACGTCGGAAAGCGCGCGGATGATCGCCCAGTCCTCGCGGGCTTCACCCGGTGCGAAAGCGGCGCGGTTGCCCATCTGGACACGCCCTTCGGTATTGACCCAGGTGCCGGACTTTTCCGTGTAGGTCGCGGCGGGAAGAATGACATCCGCCGCATGCGCGCCGTTGTCGCCGTGCGAGCCGATGTAAACGGTGAAGCCGGCCTTCCTGGCCGAGAGATCGATTTCGTCGGCACCCAGCAGGAAAAGGACATCCATGGCGTCGACCATTTCGCCCGCCGACTTGCCGCCCTGACCGGGAACGAAGCCGAGATCGAGACCGCCGACGCGGGCGGCCGCGCTGTGAAGCACGGCAAAACCGTTCCACTCGGCGTTCACCGCGCCAACGGCAACGGCGAGCTTCGCCGCATTGGCGAGAACGGCCGCACCGCCCTCCCCTGCCAGGGCCCCCTGGCCGACGATGATCAGCGGACGCGCGGCCTTTTCCAACGTCGCGAAGAACGTCCCTTTGCCGGAAACGAGTTCGGCGAGCGTGTCGGTACCCGCACCCAGATATTCGTATTCGTAACGCAGCTCACCCGCCTCGCCGATCACACCGATGGGGAAGTTGGCCATGCGGTAGCGCTTGCGAATCCGGGCATTGAGGACCGACGCTTCGAAGCGCGGATTCGAGCCGATGATAAGCAGCGCATCGGCGCTTTCGATACCCTGGATCGTCGGGTTGAAGATGTAGCTCGAACGGCCGAACGACGGATCGAGCGCTGCGCCGTCCTGCCGGCAGTCGAGGTTCCCGGAGCCGAGCGAGGAGACGAGCTCCTTCAGCGCATACATTTCCTCGACCGAGGCGAGATCGCCGGCGACCGCGCCGATCCTGTCGCCGGACGTGCCGGCAACGGCAGTCTTGATCGCCTGGAAGGCTTCGCCCCAACTTGCCGGCTGCAGGCGTCCATCCTTCTTGACATAAGGGCGGTCCAGGCGCTGCGTCTTCAGCCCGTCCCATATGAAGCGCGTCTTGTCGGAGATCCACTCTTCGTTGATCTCCTCGTTGACGCGCGGCATGATCCGCATGACTTCGCGGCCGCGCGTATCGACGCGGATGGCCGAGCCGACCGCGTCCATGACATCGATCGATTCCGTCTTGCCGAGCTCCCACGGGCGCGCGGTGAAGGAGAAGGGCTTGGAGGTCAGCGCGCCGACCGGGCACAGGTCGACGACGTTGCCCTGCAGTTCTGAGGTCATCGCCTGTTCGAGATAGGTGGTGATCTCGGCATCCTCGCCGCGGCCGATCAGGCCGAGTTCGGCGATGCCGGCGACTTCCGTCGTGAAGCGGACGCAGCGCGTGCAGTGAATGCAGCGGTTCATCACCGTCTTGACGAGCGGACCGATATATTTGTCCTCGACCGCGCGCTTGTTTTCCTGATAGCGCGAGCTGTCGATGCCGAAGGCCATCGCCTGGTCCTGCAGGTCGCACTCGCCGCCCTGGTCGCAGATCGGGCAGTCGAGCGGGTGATTGATGAGCAGGAACTCCATGACGCCTTCGCGCGCCTTCTTGACCATCGGCGTGGTCGTGAAGACTTCCGGCACCTCGCCGTTCGGGCCGGGACGAAGGTCGCGCACGCCCATGGCGCAGGAAGCCGCCGGCTTCGGGGGTCCGCCCTTGACCTCGATCAGACACATGCGGCAGTTGCCGGCAACCGAAAGCCGCTCATGGAAACAGAAGCGCGGGACCTCGGCGCCGGCCTCCTCGCATGCCTGAAGCAGCGTGAAATGATCCGGGACCTCGATCTCTTTTCCGTCGACTTTCAGCTTTGCCATCTTCGTACTCAATCCTGTCTTCAGTCCGTCTGCTCTTCTACAGCGCCGCGCGTCTTGTCAGGCGCGCAAGGGTCGCTGCAGCACTTTGGTTTGCTGCATGTTTCCTTTAACCGGCTGCGATTAAAGGAAACATGCAGTAGGCGACGGACAATTCCTTCACGGTCTCGCCGCTTGCCGTGACGACCGCACGGGTCGTCACGTTATTTCTCTCGCGCTCCCGTCAGCGCCTTTGCCTGCCCGATCCAATCGTCGCGGACCACGCGGCCGGCAAGGCCGAGTTCGCTATCCAGTCGCTCCACGTCGGCCCTGCTCAGGGCGGCGATGTCGGCGAAGCGGAAAATGCCCCTACCGTTCAGCACCTGCTCGAGCTTGGGGCCGATGCCGGAGATACGCTTCAGGTCGTCGTTTGCGAGGCTTGCCGCCGGTGCCGCAGCCCGCTTGACGGGCCTGCGCGATTTGGGCGTCTCGCCCGCGGAGACCGGAGCTTTCCGCGCCTGCGCCGCCTTTTGCGGCCTTGCGACCGGAGCAGGCTTGGAGACCTCCGCCTGATCGGGCGCGGCAACGCTTTTCTGCAGCGTGCTGGCCGCCCCCTGCATCGCGCCGAACATCATGCCGGCGATGTGACTGGACAGACCGAAGCCGAGAGCCGTCGCCGCTGCAACGGCCGCCGCCGGATGCGCCATCAACGGATGCAATCCGACGCTCGGCAAGCCGGCGTTCGACAGGTTCTTCATCCATTCGCCCATGCCGAACGGATCGGCCGGGTCGGCGCCCTGAGGCCATGCGAATGGACCGGCCGCGCTCGCGGCTGTCCTCTCCTGTCCGTCCTTGCGTGCCCCAGCCATGGTTTCTTACTCCGCCGCCTCCAGCACGGCGCCATGCGAGGTCGCATTGCGCGTGTATTCGTCGATCCGCTTCTCCATTTCCGGACGGAAATGCTTGATAAGGCCCTGGATCGGCCATGCCGCCGCATCGCCGAGCGCGCAGATCGTGTGGCCCTCGACCTGCTTCGTCACGTCGAAGAGCATGTCGATCTCGCGCTTCTGGGCGCGGCCCTGCACCATGCGCTCCATGACGCGCATCATCCAACCGGTGCCTTCGCGGCAGGGCGTGCACTGGCCGCAGCTCTCGTGCTTGTAGAAGGCCGACAGCCGCCAGATCGCCTTGATGATGTCGGTCGACTTGTCCATGACGATGACGGCAGCCGTGCCGAGGCCCGAGCCGAGCTCGCGCAGGCCGTCATAGTCCATGATCGCGTCCTTCATCTGCGCGCCGGGCACGCAGGGGACCGAAGAGCCGCCGGGGATGACCGCCAGCAGATTGTCCCAGCCGCCGCGAATGCCGCCGCAGTGCTTCTCGATCAGCTCATGGAACGGGATCGACATCGCGTCCTCGACCGTGCAAGGGCGATTGACGTGGCCGGAAACCGAATAGAGCTTGGTGCCGTGGTTGTTGGGGCGGCCGAAGCTCGTGTACCAGCCGGCGCCGCGGCGCAGGATGGTCGGCGTCACCGCAATCGACTCGACATTGTTGACCGTCGTCGGGCAGCCATAAAGGCCCATATTCGCCGGGAAAGGCGGCTTCAGGCGCGGCTGGCCTTTCTTGCCTTCGAGGCTTTCGAGCAGCGCCGTCTCCTCGCCGCAGATATAGGCGCCGGCACCGTGATGCACGTAAATGTCGATGTCGTAGCCGAGCTTGTTGTTCTTGCCGAGCAGGCCGTATTCATAGCATTCGTCGATCGCCGCCTGCAGCGCTTCACGCTCGCGGATGAACTCGCCGCGGACGTAGATATAGGCGGCATGCGCACCCATGGCGAAGCTCGCAATCACGCAGCCTTCGATCAGCGTGTGCGGATCGTGGCGCATGATGTCGCGGTCCTTGCAGGTACCGGGTTCGGACTCGTCGGCATTGACGACGAGATAATGGGGGCGCCCGTCGCTTTCCTTCGGCATGAAGGACCATTTGAGACCGGTCGGGAAGCCGGCGCCGCCGCGGCCGCGAAGGCCGGAGGCCTTCACCTCGTTGATGATCCAGTCGCGGCCCTTTTCGAGGAACTGCTTCGTGCCGTCCCAATGGCCGCGCGCCATCGCGCCCCTCAGCGACTTGTCCTTGAGGCCGTAGATGTTGGTAAAGATGCGATCTTCATCTCTAAGCATGGGGTATCACCTCTTCACCGCGGCTTCTTCGCGGGCTTCGACTTATCGACCGTTTCGCCCTCGATCTTGACGTTCTTCGCCGCCGCCTTCCTGGCGGTGGCCGGCGTCTTCAAGGTCGGGTTGGTGACGTCCGTCGCGGTCGACGGCTTTGCCGCATTCGACGGAGGCACGCTCACCGCCTGTTCGTCCTTCGCCTTGCTCGCGCGGACCGATTTCTTCTCTTCGACCGGCTCCGGCGCCTGCAACGTCGTCAGGCCGCCGATCGGCGCTGAATAGACGCGGTCGATCTGCGGGCCCGGAACGACTTCCGACCCTTTGCCGGCCTCGAAGCGGTCGATGATCTCCTCGAGCCGCTCCGGCGTCAGATCCTCGAACGTGTCCTTGAAGATCATGACCATCGGCGCGTTGACGCAGGCGCCCTGACATTCGACCTCTTCCCAGGAAAGCGTGCCGCCCTCATTGAGGGTGAACGGTTCGCTGGCGATCTTCTTCTTGCAGATCTTGATCAGGTCTTCGGCGCCGCGCAGCATGCAGGGCGTGGTGCCGCAGACCTGGACATGGGCACGCGTTCCGACCGGCTGCAGCTGGAATTGCGTATAGAAGGTAGCGACTTCGAGGACGCGGATATAGGCCATGCCGAGCATGTCGGCGACCGACTCGATCGCCGCCCTCGTCACCCAGCCATCCTGCTCCTGAGCGCGCATCAGCAGGGGAATGACCGCCGACTGCTCGCGGCCTTCGGGATATTTCTTGATCGTTGCCTCGGCCCAGGCAGCATTTTCCTTGCTGAACGCGAAGGCCGCTGGCTGGACTGTGTCTTCGGCTAGTCGACGAACGGACATTCTAGTGGACACCTTATCAGTTAATCGAACCGCACCGCGATTTCGTCAGCGAGACAAATTCGCAGGCATAGGCTGACTGGTCTTTCTGCAAAAACACGATGTAGCGCGCGCCGTTGTTGACGGCTGCCTTGATCTCGTAGCCCCTCGACAGGAGCGCCGACATGCTGCCGCCCCTGAGCGCAGCGGACGACTCGCTGCCGACGTCTTCCTGGGCCGAAGCCCCGGAGGCGAGCGCAAGAAGTCCGACAGCGACGAGCGGCACCAGACGCATCAGCGATCCACCTCGCCGAAAACGATATCGAGGGAGCCCAGCACGGCCGAAACATCGGCAAGCTGGTGTCCGCGACAGAGGAAGTCCATCGCCTGAAGATGCGCGTAACCCGGAGCGCGGATCTTGCAGCGATACGGCTTGTTGGTGCCGTCGGAGACCAGATAGACGCCGAACTCGCCCTTGGGCGCCTCGACCGCGGCGTAGACCTCGCCGGCGGGCACGTGATAGCCCTCGGTATAGAGCTTGAAGTGATGGATCAGCGCCTCCATCGACCGCTTCATCTCGCCGCGCTTCGGCGGCACGATCTTGCCGTCGAGCGAGGAGACCGGACCGATCTTGGCATCGCCGAGCAGGCGATCGACGCACTGGCGCATGATGCGCGCCGACTGGCGCATTTCGATCATGCGGATGAGATAGCGGTCGAAGCAGTCGCCGTTCTTGCCGATCGGAATGTCGAACTCCAGGTCGGAATAGCATTCATAGGGCTGCGAACGGCGCAGGTCCCAGGCCGCACCCGAGCCGCGCACCATCACGCCCGAGAAACCCCAGGCCCAGGCGTCTTCGAGGCTGACGACGCCGATATCGACGTTGCGCTGCTTGAAGATGCGGTTGCCGGTCAGAAGCTCGTCGATATCGTCGACGGTCTTCAGGAACGGGTCGATCCAGTTGCCGATGTCTTCGACCAGTTGGTGCGGCAGGTCCTGATGTACGCCGCCCGGACGGAAATAGGCCGCGTGCATGCGCGCGCCGCAGGCCCGCTCGTAGAAGACCATCAGCTTCTCGCGCTCCTCGAAGCCCCAGAGCGGCGGCGTGAGCGCGCCGACGTCCATGGCCTGAGTCGTCACGTTGAGGAGATGCGACAGGATACGGCCGATCTCGGAATAGAGAACGCGGATCAGCTGACCGCGGATCGGCACTTGCGTACCGGTCAATCTTTCGACCGCAAGCGCGAAGGCGTGCTCCTGGTTCATCGGCGCGACATAGTCGAGCCGGTCGAAATAGGGTATCGCCTGCAGATAGGTCTTGGCCTCGATCAGCTTCTCCGTGCCGCGATGCAGGAGGCCGATATGCGGATCGACGCGCTCGACGATCTCGCCGTCAAGCTCCAGCACCAGACGCAGAACGCCGTGCGCCGCCGGATGCTGCGGGCCGAAGTTGATGTTGAAGTTGCGGACGTTATGTTCGGTCATACCGATTGCTCCAGGCCGGGTGGCGTCCTTCGCGGACTGCCGCGGGCCGACTTAATTCAGCGTGGTCTCGCCTTTTCGTCGCCGGGCAGCACGTATTCCGTGCCTTCCCAGGGCGAAAGAAAGTCGAAATTGCGGAATTCCTGCTTCAGCTCGACGGGTTCGTAGACGACGCGCTTGGCTTCGTTGTCGTAACGCACCTCGACGAAACCGGTCAGCGGGAAGTCCTTGCGCAGCGGATAGCCTTCGAAGCCGTAGTCCGTTAGGATGCGCCTCAGATCCGGGTGACCGGTGAAGAGGATGCCATACATGTCGTAGGCTTCGCGCTCGAACCAATCGGCGCCGGGGAAGACTGACGTCGCCGACGGGACGGGGTCGTTCTCGCCGGTCGCAACCTTCACGCGGACGCGCTGGTTCTGGCGCGGCGAGAGAAGATGATAGACGACATCGAAGCGGTCCGGGCGCTGCGGATAATCGACCCCGCAGACATCGATGAAGCTGACGAAACCACACTGGACGTCGTCGCGCAGGAAAGTCAGGAGCGCGATGAGGTTCTCGGCTTTCGCCGTCACCGTCAGTTCGCCGTATTTGACCTCCGCATCGGTGATCAGCGCGCCACGCGCCTCGCGGAGATAGGAGGCAAGCTCGTTCAGGGCTTCACTCATCTTAAGTTCCCCTGCCCTTAGCGCTCGATCGTGCCGGTCCGGCGGATCTTCTTCTGCAGCAGAAGCACGCCGTAAAGCAGCGCTTCTGCCGTGGGAGGACAGCCAGGCACATAGATGTCGACGGGCACGACGCGGTCGCAGCCGCGCACAACCGAATAGGAATAGTGGTAGTAGCCGCCGCCATTGGCGCAGGAGCCCATCGAGATCACGTAACGCGGCTCGGGCATCTGGTCGTAGACCTTGCGCAGCGCGGGCGCCATCTTGTTGGTGAGCGTGCCGGCGACGATCATGACGTCGGACTGACGCGGCGAGGCGCGCGGCGCAAAACCGAAGCGTTCGGCATCGTAACGCGGCATCGACATCTGCATCATCTCGACCGCGCAGCAGGCGAGACCGAAAGTCATCCACATCAGCGAACCGGTTCGGGCCCAGTTGATCAGCTCGTCGGTCGAGGTGACGAGAAAGCCCTTGTCGGCGAGCTCGTTGTTGATCTCGCCGAAGAAAGCGTCATTGCTGCCGATCGGCTTGCCGGTCGCGGGATCGAGGATCCCCTTGGGCTGCGGCGCAACGAGCGTGGTGCCGGATGCTAATTCCATTCCAGCGCTCCCTTCTTCCATTCATAGATAAAGCCGACCGTCAGGACCAGAAGGAAGACCATCATCGACCAGAAGCCGAACCAGCCCATCTCCTTGAACGAAACCGCCCAGGGGAAGAGGAAGGCGACTTCGAGATCGAAGATGATGAAAAGGATCGACACGAGATAGAAGCGGACGTCGAACTTCATGCGGGCGTCGTCGAACGCATTGAAGCCGCACTCGTAAGCCGACAGTTTTTCCGAATCAGGCGCCTTGAAGGCGACGGCGAAAGGAGCGACCAGAAGTGCGAGGCCGATCACCAGCGCGATCCCAATGAAAATCGCGATCGGTACGTAGGAACCGAGAAGTTCTGTCATTTTATCCGTCCCTGCCTGCGGAGGGCGCCATGAAAGCGCTTCAACGAAGAATGCCGCAGGCCGAAAAGCATGTTGCAACGCCAGAGTGGTTAGCGCAGCCGGCGCCCGGGCGCAAGCCTCGAAGGGGCATTTAAACCGGTTCGCGGCGCATAGCGGACATGCGCCCACCGCGGGATGCGGGGCAATGCGCGCAATCGCGGGAAACCGGGCCTCCCGGCGCCAGGAATTCCGCGGCGAGACACTTTGCCGCAATGCAAAAAAAGGAAGTACCGAAAAAGGGAGACGGCCACTTGAGAAGAGAATGGCGCGAGTGACGGGGCTCGAACCCGCGACCTCCGGCGTGACAGGCCGGCACTCTAACCGACTGAGCTACACCCGCGCATTATGGCCATCGCTGACCATTATCTCATCATCGGCACTTTTTGAGAATGCCGCAGTCTTTCAAGAGTGGCGCGAGTGACGGGGCTCGAACCCGCGACCTCCGGCGTGACAGGCCGGCACTCTAACCGACTGAGCTACACCCGCATCTCTTGACGTTCCAGACGCGCTCGCGCGCCCCTGCCCGAAGCGGCCTTGCCGTTCGATGAGCGGCTAACTAAGCGGTTCGCTTTGGGGTGTCAAGCGCGATTGAAAACAAATCCGTGACGGAACGTTTTTTGGTCCACAGCATGTCTTTTCGGAAGGATTTGGCCGCCTGTGGAAGCACGCTCCAAAGGTGAGCACCCGTTCACCCCCTCGGGGGCTCGCCCTCCTTATATATATATGCGGGCCCAGCGGAGCGACCAACAATGCGCCGCCTGCCTCGATAACTGCCGCTCGTCGCCGCCCTATTTGTCCACAGGCTTCATAACGGGCGCCCCGGCCCGCGATAAAAAATTCGAAAAAATCGCTCGAACGCTCTTGCGGTTTTCGCCGGTTACGCATAGATCACGCCCACCGACGCGGCGGACACTTGTCCGGCAACGCGAGAGGGCGATTAGCTCAGTTGGTAGAGCGCCTCGTTTACACCGAGGATGTCGGGAGTTCGAGTCTCTCATCGCCCACCATTTTTCCATATGACAGGCAATGTTTGCGCAGGCGGCTCTCGCGAGTCGTCTCTTTTTGAAGCCGCAGCGATGCCGGACGCCGCGCTGTCTGCGTAGCGCACGCCCTCCGACCGTCATTCCTGTGCCTGCCACAGGAATCCAGCCTGCCCAAGTCCTTGGGCGAATAGACTCTTCAGCGCCGCAGACGCGGCGCTGCTGGATCCCTGTGACGAGCACAGGGATGAGGAGGAGAGGGTGCCGTCCTCAGAGCACCTCCCGTAGGCCGTACGGAAGTCAGGAGACTGCGCGCGTATCCCCAGGTGAACGTTGATGTAGCCCCGCAACCCCCACTCCCTCATTCCTGTGCTTGTCACAGGAATCCAGCCAGCCCAAGTCCTTGGGCTGAAAAACTCGCAGGCGATGGGCGAGCGGTGACCTGCCGGGAGACAACGGATAGGGCTGGTTTCGTCGCCCCTCATCCGGCCTGCCGGCCACCTTCTCCCCGCGAGCGGGGCGAAGGGGACTCGCGGCGTGGCTCTGCCCTCAGCCGCTTACGGGGGAGCGGCGGGCCCGAGGCTTGCCCCTTCTCCCCGTCATACGGGGAGAAGGTCGCGGCAGCGGGATGAGGGGCTGCCAGAAACACCCGGCGCAGCAGCTCCGTTACCCCTCCCGCCATAAGCGTGGATAAGCTCTGGGACCTTCGACATCGTCACGTACGACCGAATAATCCGCTACCCGCCCCTCATCCGGCCTGCCGGCCACCTTCTCCCCGCAAGCGGGGCGAAGGGGACTCGCGGCGTGGCTCTGCCCTCAGCCGCTTACGGGGGAGCGGCGGGCCCGAGGCTTGCCCCTTCTCCCCGTCATACGGGGAGAAGGTCGCGGCAGCGGGATGAAGGGCTGCCACGAATCGAAAACACCCGGCGCAGCAGCTCCGTTACCCCTCCCGCCATAAGCGTGGAAAAGCCCGGGGCCTTCGACATCGTCACGCACGACCCCTACCCGCCCCGATACTGCTCCTCCGTCACATGCTCGAGCCAGTCCACCACCTTGCCGTCGAACGCTTCCTGAATCGCGATGTGCGTCATGCCGGTCTCGGACGCGGCGCCATGCCAGTGCTTTTCTCCCGGCGGGAACCAGACGACGTCGCCGGCGCGGATCTCGCGCAGTTCCCCGCCCCAGCTCTGCGCAAGGCCGCGGCCTGCGGTGACGATCAGGGTCTGGCCGAGCGGGTGCGTGTGCCAGGCGGTGCGTGCGCCGGGCTCGAAGGTCACGGTCGCGCCGCGTACCCGTGCGGGTGACGGCGCCTCGAAGGCTGGGTCCACGCGCACGGAGCCGGTGAAATATTCGGCCGGGCCGCGCGCCGAGGGTCTCGATCCGCATTCGAAGATTTCCATTGGTGCCTCCTTTGAGGGACTTCGCCGGGCCAGCCGACGGGTGATGCAGGGCCAAGGCGCATGCAGCTTACCTCCTTCCGGCAAGCGGCTACAACCGGTGGATCGTCACGCCCGGGCAGGCGCTCCGCGCAATGTCGCAAAGATGCTCGTGGTGGGTCAGATAGATCACCTGCCCGACATCGGCCATTTCCGCCATCAGCTCGAAGGCGCGGCCGGCGCGGCCGTCGTCGAAGGTTTCCATGATGTCGTCGGCGATGAAGGGCAGCGTTTCCCGCGTCGCCGCGACCTCGTGGTAGCCGGCGATCCTGAGCGCGAGATAGAGCTGGAAGCGCGTGCCCTTGGAAAGATCGCGGGCGAGCTTCGATCCGCCGGCGGCGGTATTGGCGATGAGGAATTCCTGGCCCTTGTCGGCTTGCGTCGAGAGACCGGAATATTCGCCGCCGCTGATATGCATGAAAGTTCGCGAGGCGCGCTGCATCATGGCGCTACGGTGGCGCTCGCGAAACAGCCTGAGCGCCTGTTCGGCGGCGATCACGCCCGCACGCAGCCGGAGATAGCCGATCGCCTTGCTCTCGATGTCGAGAAGCAGCGTGCGGCGCCGCTGTTCGACTTCCGCCACCCGGTCGCCGCCCTCGACGGCGGCAAGCGCCCTCTCCCGGGTCCTGACATCGGCGTGCAGCTCGCCGACATCCCGGTCGGCCGCGTCGATCGCCTCCTCCAGCCGCGCGAGTTCCAGGCCGAGCTCCCGGTCGTCGAGGTCGGCGAGAAGCGCTTCGGCCTCGGCGGCGGTCGCGACGCCGAGCCGCGCAGCCAGATCGCTTTCCATTTCCGAGCATCTCTGCCGCAGCCGCTGCTCTTCGCGGGCGGCTTCCAGGCAGGCGGCCGCTTCGTCGAGAGTCCCGCAGTCGAAGAAGTCGAGGACCCTTCGCCTGTTGGCGGCGTGGAGCCGCTCCTCGGCGCGCAGCGAGTCGAGGCTCTCCTCCATGCGCTCGATATTGCCCTGAAGCGCCAGGCGGCGCTCCTCCTTCTGAAGTGCGGCGGCAACGCGATCGCGCACCGCGCAAAAGAGCGTGAGGACATCGCCGGCCTGTGCTTCGCCCAGTACCGCGGCCAGGCCCACGACGCTTTCAGTGAAGGCCGCCTGATCCCTGCGCATGCCCGCCACGCGATGGTCGAGCTCCGCCTTCTTCTGCATCAGCTTGTCGAGGTCCTGAAGCACGGCGAGCACGGGGCCGATTTCCTGCTGCTGCGGCCGCTCCACCTGCCGGGAAAGCCATGTGCCGGCGAGCGCCTCATCCCATTCCCCGCACCAGGACGCCATCGCAGCCTCCGCGGCCGCAAAAACGGTCCGCCGCTTTTCGAGCGCCTCCGAGGCACGTTGGAACTGCGCCACGGCATTCCGGTAGGCCGCGGATGCGGCCTCGGCGCGGGAGGAGACAAGTTCCGCCACCGCGAGCAAGGCGTCGAGCCGCTCCGGCAGCGCATCGGTGATCCCGAGCCGCGCCAGCTCCGCCCGAAGGCTGCAGACCGCCGCCTTCTCTTCGGCGACCGCCCGGTCGCGCTCCTTCAGCGCGGTGCGCAGTTCGCCGCGCAATTCGAGCGCGGATGCGCGGGCCGCAAGCCAGGCCTCCAATTGCGGCAGCCCCGTTATGCAAGGCAAGCCACAGGCGCGTGCGGTGGTGCCGATTTCGGCGCTGAGCCTCTGCCGCTGCTCCTCCGCGGCTTTCCTTTGCGCGTCCAGCGACTGCAGGCGGGCGCGCCGCTCGGTGACGGCAAGCGTCAGGCTGCGTATCTCGGCCACGCGCTCCGCCTGGGCAAGCCGAAGCGCCGTGATTGCATCATGCTCGTTCAGTGCGGTCTCGAATGCGATCGCCGTCTGCTCGCCGAGACCGGCACGATGCCGCTGCCAGGCTGTATCGCGGCGCCGCCTCAGTTCGCAAACGGCCGCGTCATCCACGACGCCGCCATTGGCCGCAATGGCGGCAAGGCGCGCCTCGTCTCCGGCCTGGCGCTCGCTTTCATCGGCGATCCTGTCGGCGAGGCGCAAGCGCCGCTCCGCCTCGGCGTGGTCCTCGGCCCGCCACGCTTCCACGACGGCCGGTGCCGGAGCGGGAAGCGCGGCCAGATCGTCGATCGTACCGGCGAAGGGCCGCAATTCATCCAGTCTGTCGCAAATCGCCGCCTCGAGCCGGTCGATCTCTCTTGCCGACGACTGCTGGCGCAACAGGCAATCGCTCTGCCGGAGGAGATGCACGCGTTCGGCGAGGAACGCCGGGTCGGCCGCCCCCTCCTTCAGCCGGGCGACTTCGCGCTCGGCGTCGCCGTGGTTCCCTTCGGCGGTTTCCGTCTCCTCGCGCGCCGACGCAAGCCTCTCCGAAAGGCTTGCATGCCGGCGCACCAGATCCTGCAGGCGGACGGCGCGCGCCGCCGGCAGCAGGAGCGAGGCGAGATCGGGATTGTCCGCCTCGCCGAGGCGGACGAGGCAGGCATCGATCTCGGCGGCCGTCTTCGCAAGTTCCTCCAGACGCGCCGGCATGTCGCGGTCGGCCGTCAGATAGCGGGCTTCGAGGGCGGTTTCCCGCAGTGCCCCGAACCGTTCCGCGATCGCGAGCGCCTGCTCGTCCCGAGGCAGCGCCGCAAGCTCTTCGCGCCGCCGGGTGAGTTCCTCGTGCAATTGTCGGAGCCCCGCGGCGATTTCCGCATCGCGCCGGCGAAGAACCGGCAACTCCTCCTGCCACTCCGCCGGCGGCACCGGCAACGGGTCCCGCCCGGCAAGCTCCTGCCTTGCGCCGCGAAGCCGCGCGAGAAGCGGCACGGCGTCGCGCTGAGCGCGCATCCGGTCCCGGTCGGCGCGCAACTCGCTGCGCAGCCTCGCCGCCGCCTCGTGGCGTGCGCGCATGCTCGCCAGGGCCTTGCGGAGTGCTGCATATTCGCGTGCATTCACGTCTATCTCGTTCCGCTCCGCCTTCAGCGCATCGAGCTCAGCCTTCAGTTCGGCAAGCTGGTGCTTGCGCGCCTGCGGGCGGAAGAAGGAATCCGCTTCGGCTCGAAGCACGGCAAGCACGGCGGTGCTGTCCGGCAGACCGGAACTCGCGGAAAACAGAAGGGACCCGAGTTCGCCCTCGCTCTTCAGGATGGCTTCCCCGCCCTCTTCGATGCTGTCGTCGTCGAGCGAGAACATCGTGCTGTAGGTTGCCCGGTCGATTGAGCCGAGGGCTGTGGAAAACAGGCCGTCGGGCAGCGGCTGCTCGTCGGGGCCGATCAGGCTGTTGGCGTTGCGCTTGATGCGGTAGGCGTGATGCAGGCGGTTACCGGCCGCGACGATGCCGCCGATCCGCATCGCCTGATAGGGATGCAGGAAGCCGTAAGGGCTCGAACGTTCTATGCCGAAGATGAGGTCGAGGAAGCCGGAGAAGAGGGTCGACTTGCCGGCTTCGTTCGGGCCGTAGATGAGGTGAAAATCCGGCTCGCCCAGCTTCGCCTCGCCGAAATCGAGATGCCGCTCCGTGAATTTGCCGTAGCGGACGAGCTCCAGTCGCTGAAGCCGCATCAGTCGGTGCCTCCGGCGCCGGCACGGCCGTGAAGATGCGCCAGCACATCCGCACTCCCCGCAAGCGCTGCCTCCAGCGCCAGCCGCTCCAGCGCCTCTTCGTCGCCCGCCAGCACTTGCCTGAGTTCAGGCGGCAATTGCTGCAGGAGCTCCTTGGCAATGCCGCTCAGTTCGGCGCGAAAGCCGAAGGAGGGCAGAACGTCGTTTTCGACGAGTGCCGCCAGTTCGCCGACCGGATCGGCCGCATTTTGCTCCGCATTGCCGGTTGCCTGGCAGCTCATTTCCGTGTTCTCGATCCAGCATCCGCCGATCCCGGCCGCGATGTTGACGATCTCCGCCTCCAGGAGATCCGCGTCGCGCCTGAGGCGCCAGGCAAGCGGCGTCGCGCCGGTCAGCGTCAAGCGCAGGATCAGATTGTCCGCCGCCATGTTCTTTCGAAGGAGGATCAATTCACTGGTCACCGCATCCAGCATGTCGCGCCAGTCCGCAATCCCGCTCACGTCGATCTCGTGCCGCTCGAACGCGGCGGTGCCGGTCGGCCGTTCATCCAGCGTAACCAGCCCTTCATCGTCGATCGTCACGACCGTGACGCCCTTCGTCCCCGCTTCGTTGATGTCTCGGCCCTGCGGCATGCCGGGCATGACGATGAAGGGCTTCTCGCAGTGCACCTGCCGCTGGTGGACATGGCCGAGGGCCCAATAATCGAAACCGTGCCGCTGAAGCTCGGCGACGCTGCAGGGCGCGTAGGGGTCGTGGGCCGCCGATCCGGAGAGGCTGGTATGCAGCATGCCGATATTGATGCCGCCGGCGACCGGCGGATGGAACTGGGGCAACAGGCTTTCCGGCGCGTGGGGGTCGGCAAAGCTCACGCCGTGGACGTGCACCGTGCGGCCGTTCGCAAGCGTCTTGACATGAACCGCCCTGCTCCGGCCGGCAAATACATGCACCGAAGGCGGCAGGGTGAGTTCGCGCGTCACCTGCGACTGGGAATCGTGATTGCCGCGAATGATGAACGTCCGGATGCCGGCCTCGTCGAGCCGCCGAAGCTCGCCCGCCAGGAAGAGCGCCGTGTTCATTGAAGTCTGGCTGCCGTCATAGAGATCGCCGGCGATCAAAAGCGCATCGACGCTTTCGGCAATGCAGAGATCGACGATGCGGACGAGCGCATTGCGCGTCGCGCTTCGAACGAGGCCGGCAAGCTCCGCATTCCGGAGCGCCAGGCTGCGCAAGGGCGAATCGAGATGGAGGTCTGCGGTGTGAACAAATCGGAAGGGCATGGCCGGGCGGACCATGGCCCGGCGCCGCCGCTTTCGTCAATGGCCGCGGGACCGGGTATCCACGGAATGCTTGAATGCGAGCAGCATCGCAACGCCAACTGCCGGCAACTCTTCGCTTCACAAACAAAGGCATCGCGAGCAGGAAGCGTTTCTTACAGCCGGCGGTCATTCCCAAGTTTGAGGTGGTTTTGGTCGA
The DNA here is from genome assembly GCF_017876815.1 of Sinorhizobium meliloti. Taxonomy (NCBI): domain Bacteria; kingdom Pseudomonadati; phylum Pseudomonadota; class Alphaproteobacteria; order Hyphomicrobiales; family Rhizobiaceae; genus Ensifer; species Ensifer meliloti. Next base: position 3,816,695 of record NZ_JAGIOS010000001.1, read on the forward strand.
CAAATGCGGCAATTGTGACTATCAATAATGTCACTGCCATTTCACATGGCCCCTCATAATAACTCATAAGGTCATGAAGAAGACATTCGAGGTTTCCGACAAGCTGTTCGAGCTCTACCATCGCGTTCATCGGCTGGTGAACGAGTCCATGACGGAAGAAGGCGTATCGCTTGCCAGGAGCAAGTTCCTGTTCTTCCTGAGCAAGCTCGGACCCTGTCGGTCTACCGACATAGCCTGTGCGCTGAATTTCGCTCCGCGAACGGTGACCGAGGCGATCGACGGACTGGAACGCGACCGTCTGGTCATGAGAAAGCCCGACCCCGAGGATCGCCGCGCGAAGATCGTCTCGATAACAGAGACCGGCCGGGCCGTACTTCAGGCTGCAGAACATCCGCGCAAGCAGCTCATCGAAGAGATCTTTTCGGCGCTCGACGACGAGCAACTCGACCAACTCTATGACATCGTCAGCAAACTCGTCGAGAAAACCGACGACATCCGCAAGCGCAAGGAAGAAGCGGAAGCCGCCGAGATTGCCGTCGCGCGCTAGATCACGATGTTTTAGGTCGGATCGACCTAAAAACATGAACGTGATCGACTCCAAAAAGTTGGAGCGGGATGCGGGCGGAAAACCGCGCACACTTTTCCTCATCCCGCTCTGAGCTTCGCTTCGAATGCAAAGGAAGAGGCCGGGACGTCATGTCCCGGCCTCTTCCTTTTTCTCGGGATGGGACGCTTACATGGCGTCCATCGCGCCTATGGAGAAGAACAGCGTTTCGCCGGAGGAATCGTCGACGCCGTCATTGTCGGTGACGACATAGCCGTTGCCGGCTGCGTCGACTGCAAAGCCTTCGACCTTGTCGACGACATAGCCGTTGAGCGACTGCAGGTCCGGAATGAGGTCGCGCACCTCTTCCTTGTTCACGACAGGCAGTTCCCCGCCGAGCGCCGCGGGTTTCAAATCCGCAAGCGCAACGCGGTAGAGCTTCTTGAGCTTGGCGGCTTCTCCGATCAGATTGTCACGCTCGACGATATAGGCGTAGTCTCCATGAACGGAGATTTCCGACAGGCCGACCCAGCCTTCCTCCGACTTTTCAAGCGGATAGCGCACGGCGCCCCATTCTTTGCTCGACGGCTTGTAGGAGACGAGCTTGACGAAGCCCTTCTCGTCATCCTTCCATTCGCGCTGCACAGCCATCCAGAGAACCTGATCGTCCCCTTCGCCCACGACTGCGACGCCTTCGAAGCCGTAGCGGATCTCGTTGGCGCGCAATTCCTCCGGCAGCGCGATCTCCTGCTTGATCTCGCCCTTCTTGTTCACGTGCAGCAGCGCGTGGCTGTAGAGCTTGTCGGAATTGCCTTCCGAAGCGAGCCAGAAGCCGCCTTCGCCATCATTGGCGATGCCTTCGATGTCGAGCTTCTGGGCGGGAGCGCCGTCACGGATGATCGGCAGGGCTTCCGTGATCAGCGCGGGCTTCTGCGTAGCGTCGATCGTGAAGATGGTCGGCTGCGACGAGAAGACGGAATCGTTGACCGCATGCAGGAAGCCGGGCTTGTCGGCAGCGGCAAGACCGGAAAGCGCCCCGAAGCCGATGGGCAGCCCGTCCTTCTCCACGGAACGGATCTGCGGATAGGCAGCCTCCCCCTCGCCGCGCTCGTAGATCATGACATGCGACCGCGCCCCGCCGTCTTCTACGAGATCGACCTCGTTGGCGGTCGCAAACAGGTTGCGCCCGGGAATGGCGACAGCGCCCTCGGGCGAAACGCCGGAGGGCAGAAGCTGCACCAGCTCCGGTTCGCCGCCCGTATCCTTGTAGACGCCGACGATCGAGGCACGCTCGGACAGAACGAAGAAAAGCTTGTCTTCGCCGAATTGCGCCAGTTCCAGGCCTTCCGGCTCGACGCCCTTCGCCGAGGAACGCTTTTCCGGATAGTGGCCGATCGACGCGATAGCGCGTTCGAAGCCTGCTCCCGATTCGTAGAGGACCTTCCCGGTCGTGTCGAAGATCGTGAAGCCGCGGCTCCCGCCCTCGTAGTCGCCCTCATTGGCGACGACCAGACGATCGTCGTCGAGCCACTTGATCGCATCGGGTTCGCGCTTGCGGCCCGCCTGCTCGCCGGTGAAGGCGATGGAGCCGTCACGCTTGGTGTCGATAGCTTCGAGATCGACCGTGCCCGCAGGGAAATGCGTCTTCACGGTCGCGGACTTGCCGTCGATGACGACGATGTGGTTGTTCTCCTGGAGGGTGAGTGCAATCTCGTCCCTGCCGTTGAAGGCAACGAACTCCGGCTCGGGATCGTCGCCGGCGACCTCGGCGAGACCGGTCAGCGTCACATGCTTGATCGTCGCGCAATCGGCCGCCCCGTCCTTCAGCGACAGGATCACGAGATCGCCTGCAGGCATCTGAGGGATCTGCCCGTCATTGACGTCCTCGTCGCGCTCGTTCTCGATCGCGATTGCGGCAAGCGTCCGATCCTTGTTCACGGCCACCGAGTCCGGCTGGCCGCCGAGATCGCAGGTGGCGTCCACCTTCCTCCCGGCAATGTCGACCACGGCGAGCACGCCGGACGGCTTGGTAAAGCTTTCGCTCGTGTTGACGGCAACGAGCGCTTTGGCGCCGGCTACCGCGACCGAAGTCGGCTCCCCGCTGAAAGAGACGATACCGCCTGCCTCAGGCGCCTTGGCATCGGTGATGTCGATGAACCCGATGCGCTTGCCGGGACTGTCGGAATAGATCAGCGTATTGCCGTCTTCGCTTGCGGTGATGATTTCGGCCGATGTCGGCGCGTTCCGCTCGGCTCCCTCGGGCAAATTCGTGGCCACCGCAAAGGACGCGATGCGATTGAATACCTGTTCGGCCTGAACGACCGATGCCGTCGATGCGGCAAGCGCCGCGGCCAATGCCGTGGTGATGGAAAATGCTTTCATCTGTCCCTCCTTGTCGCGACACGCCTTTGCGCTTCCGCGTGCGTCCGAAAACGTCGGACGGGAGGCTTTTGCAACTGTCCTGTAACAGCTGGATGACAGCGAGGCTTGGAATGAAAAGAGGCCCGGATGACCGGGCCTCAATCAACCTGCCGAATGCCGCCTGGGCGGTATCGCGACAGATGGAACATGAACCAGTAGCGGACGGAGGCACCCGCCGCTCAATCGGTAAATTAGTTGACGGCGTCCTTGAGGCCCTTGCCGGCCGTGAACTTCGGCACGTTGCGTGCCGGGATGTCAACTTCCGCACCCGTCGACGGGTTGCGGCCCTTGCTGGCTTCGCGGCGCGATACGGAGAAATTGCCGAAGCCGACGAGGCGGATGTCGCCGCCGTTCTTCAGTTCGCCCTGAATGGTCTCAAAAACTGCATCAACGGCAGAAGACGCATCTGCCTTCGAGAGTCCGGCCTTGTCGGCTACGGCAGCCACGAGCTCATTTTTGTTCATGTTTCCACCCCTTTCATGCTGGTTCGAAACGACTGTCTTCTTAAGGCGGGGCTGCGAGAGCAATGCCCACGTCTTGCCATTCCCAATTGCGCCTAATCCCTTGGAATGCAAGGGTTGCAGCATGCTTTTACAACAAAAAAGACCGGCAGAACGCCGGTCTTCCTTGTTTTTCTGGCCGAAGGGCGCAAGCGGGACACACTTACCACCCTATCTGCACTGCCTCAGTGGGCAATCGAAGTGCCCGCTTCGTCCTGCGAATCAACGGACGGCAGGGCGGCCGGCTGGCTTGCCGGATCCCATTCGATGGGCTCCGGAAGCCGCAGCAACGCGTGCGCGATCACCTCGCCCATCCGCGAAACGGGGATGATTTCGAGGCTGTTCTTGACGTTGTCAGGGATGTCGGCGAGGTCCTTGGCGTTCTCCTCGGGGATCAGCACCTTCTTGATGCCGCCGCGCAGAGCCGCCAGCAACTTCTCCTTCAAACCACCGATCGGCAGGACGCGTCCACGCAGGGTGATTTCACCCGTCATCGCCACGTCCTTGGAGATCGGGATACCGGTCATCACCGACACGATCGCCGTCGCCATGGCCACACCGGCGGACGGACCGTCCTTCGGGGTTGCTCCCTCGGGCACGTGGACGTGAATGTCGCGCTTGTCGAACAGCGGCGGCTCGATGCCGAAATCGATCGCGCGCGAGCGGACATAGGATGCCGCTGCCGAAATGGATTCCTTCATCACGTCACGCAGGTTGCCGGTAACCGTCATGCGGCCCTTGCCGGGCATCATCACGCCCTCGATCGTCAGCAGTTCGCCGCCGACCTCGGTCCAGGCGAGACCGGTGACCACCCCGACCTGATCGTCGCGCTCGGCTTCGCCATGGCGGAAGCGCGGCACACCGAGATAGTCGTGGATGTTCTCGGCCGTCACTTCGACCTTCTTGGTCTTGCCCTTGAGGATCTCCGTCACCGCCTTGCGCGCCAGCTTCATCAGCTCGCGCTCGAAGTTGCGCACGCCCGCTTCTCGCGTGTAGTTCTGGATGACCGCCATAAGGGCGCCATCGGTCACGGAGAATTCGTTCGGCTGGAGCGCATGATCGCGGATCGCCTTCGGCAGCAGGTGCCGCTTGGCAATCTCCCGCTTTTCATCTTCGGTATAGCCGGCAATGCGGATGACTTCCATGCGGTCCATCAGCGGCGGCGGAATGTTGAGCGTGTTCGCCGTGGTGATGAACATCACGTTGGAGAGGTCGTATTCCACCTCCAGGTAGTGATCCATGAACGTCGAGTTCTGTTCCGGGTCGAGCACCTCCAGAAGCGCCGAAGACGGATCGCCACGGAAGTCCTGGCCCATCTTGTCGATCTCGTCGAGCAGGAAGAGCGGATTGGACTTCTTCGCCTTCTTCATCGACTGGACGACCTTACCCGGCATGGAGCCGATATAGGTCCGCCGATGGCCGCGAATTTCGGCCTCGTCGCGAACGCCGCCCAGTGCCATGCGGATATATTCGCGGCCGGTCGCCTTGGCGATCGACTTGGCGAGCGACGTCTTGCCGACGCCGGGAGGACCGACGAGGCACAGGATCGGCCCCTTGATCTTGGACGAACGGGCCTGCACCGCCAGGTACTCGACGATACGTTCCTTTACCTTGTCCAGACCGAAGTGATCGGTATCCAGCACCTTTTCGGCGTGGTTGAGATCGGTCTTGATCTTCGACTTCTTGCCCCAGGGCAGGCCCAGCAGCCAGTCGAGATAGTTGCGGACCACAGTCGCTTCCGCCGACATCGGGCTCATCTGGCGCAGCTTCTTCAGCTCCGCATCCGCCTTTTCGCGGGCTTCCTTGGAGAGCTTCGTCTTGGAGATGCGCTCTTCCAGCTCGGCCATCTCGTCGCGGCCGTCCTCGCTGTCGCCGAGCTCCTTCTGAATCGCCTTCATCTGCTCATTGAGGTAGTACTCGCGCTGCGTCTTCTCCATCTGGCGCTTGACACGCGAACGGATGCGCTTTTCGACCTGAAGAACCGAAATCTCGCCTTCCATGAAGCCGAGCGCCTTTTCGAGGCGCATCTTCACGCTCGTCGTCTCCAGCATTTCCTGCTTTTCGACGATCTTGATCGACAGGTGGGATGCGACGGTATCAGCGAGCTTCGAGTAGTCTTCGATCTGGCTCGCGACGCCGACGACTTCCGGCGAAATCTTCTTGTTGAGCTTCACATAGCTCTCGAATTCGGAAACGACCGAACGGCTCAGCGCCTCGATCTCGACCGGATCCTCGTCCGGTTCGGGCAGTGCATGGGCCATGGCCTCGTAAAAATCGTCACGCGGCGTATAGCGCTCGATCTCGGCACGCGACCGTCCTTCGACCAGAACCTTCACGGTGCCGTCGGGGAGCTTCAGAAGCTGCAGCACGTTTGCAATCGTGCCGACTTTGTAAATGGCGGAGGGTTCCGGATCGTCATCCGTAGCGTTGATCTGGGTCACGAGCATGATCTGCTTGTCGGTACCCATGACCTCTTCGAGTGCACGGATCGACTTTTCCCGGCCGACGAAGAGCGGCACGATCATGTGGGGGAAGACCACGATGTCACGCAGCGGCAGAACCGGATAGGTCGCGCTTTCAGTCGCCGGAGACGTTTTGTTCGTCATATCATTTCCTTTCCGTCCCGATGTTCGGGCCCGTTTCCGGGAGCCTCTACGGCACTCCCGGCTGTCACATTTCGTACATGAAAGTGGAGTGCAAGAGAGGCCTTTTCAAGGTACGGCGCAATCCCCGCCTTCATGGATAATCCCCGACCTTTAAGCTCGGATGCTGTTGCAGACCTTGCGACCTGCCCGGATATCGCGGTCCGCAAATACGCATCCATTGAATCGGCACATCATCGCGTTGTTGCGGCACTTTAGCAACAATCGATTGGTGCGATCACCATGATTTTGAACTGAAACATTCGAGCGAACGGGCCGGAACGGCGCCTGCAGAGCCGTCCTCCAAAACGCCGGTCCCCCCACCCCTTCGCCACCACGATCGCAACGGCGCACCATGAAAAAGCCCGCACGCGGCGGGCTCTTCAAACAATCGTGAGCGGCGTTGCGCGCCCGATAAGACGCGCGGCGCTGTGGCCTCAAGCCGAAACGTTGGTCTTCTCCTCGGAACGCTCCGAGTAGATGTAGAGCGGCCTCGCCGTCCCCTTGACGACCTCGTCCGAAATGACGACTTCGCGAACGCCTTCCAGCGTCGGCAGTTCGAACATGGTGTCGAGCAGGATCTTCTCCATGATCGAACGCAGGCCGCGTGCGCCGGTCTTGCGGACGATGGCACGGCGGGCGATCTCACGCAGCGCGTCCTCGTGGAAGTTCAGTTCGACGTCTTCCATCTCGAAAAGCCGCTGATACTGCTTGACCAGAGCGTTCTTCGGCTCGGACAGAATCTGGATCAGCGCATCCTCGTCGAGATCCTCGAGCGTCGCCAGAACCGGCAAGCGCCCGATGAACTCCGGGATGAGGCCGAACTTGACCAGATCTTCCGGTTCGAGCTCGCGCAGCACCTCGCCGACGCGCCGGTCTTCCGGAGCGCGCACAGTCGCGCCGAAGCCGATCGACGTCTTCTCGCCGCGGGCGGAGATGATCTTGTCGAGGCCCGCAAAAGCGCCGCCGCAGATGAAGAGGATATTCGTCGTATCCACCTGCAGGAATTCCTGCTGCGGATGCTTACGGCCGCCCTGGGGCGGTACCGAGGCGACGGTACCTTCCATGATCTTCAGAAGCGCCTGCTGCACGCCCTCGCCCGAAACGTCGCGAGTGATCGACGGGTTGTCGGACTTACGGGAAATCTTGTCGACCTCGTCGATGTAGACGATGCCGCGCTGGGCGCGCTCGACGTTGTAATCGGCCGCCTGCAGGAGCTTGAGGATGATGTTCTCGACGTCCTCACCGACATAGCCGGCCTCCGTCAGCGTCGTCGCGTCGGCCATCGTGAAGGGAACGTCGATGATGCGGGCGAGCGTCTGCGCCAGATAGGTCTTGCCGCAGCCGGTCGGCCCGACCAGCATGATGTTCGACTTCGCCAGCTCCACGTCGCTGCTCTTTGCCGCATGGGCAAGGCGCTTGTAGTGGTTATGCACGGCGACCGACAGGATGCGCTTGGCCTGCTGCTGGCCGATGACGTATTCGTCGAGGACCTTGATGATCTCCTGCGGCGTCGGAACGCCGTCGCGGGACTTGACCATCGAGGTCTTGTTCTCTTCGCGGATGATGTCCATGCAGAGTTCGACGCATTCATCGCAGATGAACACGGTCGGTCCGGCAATCAGCTTGCGGACTTCATGCTGGCTCTTGCCGCAAAACGAACAATAGAGGGTATTCTTCGAGTCACCGCCGTTGCTACCGCTGACCTTGCTCATTTCCACTTCCTTCCAGCACGCCGGACACCTTCGGAAAGATATCACGGACACTCAGTTCGCCTTGCACGTCGGCTCCAGGCGCCGCCCAAGGCTCTTGGGAGTACTCACCGTCCGGGCGGAGGCCCGATCACCGGTTGCAACGACTCTCCCCATCAAATCCGAATGCTATGCCCCTTGTTCCAACATAGCATTAAGGATTCATATTAACGGCTTTGCCCCTCGGATAAAGCCCCTTCGCCATTACAAATGTGTCACAATTACATCTGTGGCGACACAAAAGCCCGTGTTCGAACCTATTCCATGCCCTCGACCGCATCGCGCGACGTGATCACCTTGTCGATCAAACCCCAGTCGAGCGCTTCGTCCGCGCTCATGAAATGATCGCGGTCGAGCGTCTGCTCGACTTCTTCGTAGGTGCGGCCGCAATGCTTGACGTAAACCTCGTTCAGCCGGCGCTTCATCTTGAGAATGTCGCGTGCATGCCGTTCGATGTCGGACGCCTGGCCCTGGAACCCGCCGGAGGGCTGGTGGACCATGATGCGCGAATTGGGCGTTGCGAACCGCATGTCCTTGTGACCGGCGGCAAGCAGCAGCGAGCCCATCGATGCCGCCTGGCCGATGCAGAGCGTCGAGACCGCCGGCTTGATGAACTGCATGGTGTCGTAGATCGCCATGCCCGCCGTCACGACACCGCCCGGAGAGTTGATGTAGAGAGCGACTTCCTTCTTCGGGTTTTCCGCCTCGAGGAACAGCAGCTGTGCGCAGACCAGCGTCGCCATGTGGTCTTCGACCGGTCCCGTCAGGAAGATGATGCGCTCCTTGAGCAGTCGCGAATAGATGTCGTAGGATCGCTCGCCGCGATTGGTCTGCTCAACAACCATCGGCACCAGCGCCATGGCCGTATCAACTGGATTTCTCATATCGAACCTTCATCAATCGGGACCGCATCCCTTCGCGGACCGGAATCATCGGATAAGCCTCAGACCTTACATAGAGTGTCAATGCCCTTCACTTCAAGACGCGAACATTCGATAAACTGAATAGTCGCAGGCCCGGGGTCCAGAGCTTTTCATCGGCGTGGCGGATTGGCGGTAGAACAATTTTCCAATTCTTGATGCCGTCGCGCATGCCCCCGGCCACCTTCCTCACAGGCATTCGCAATAGCGCGGTAAACGACCGGTAAATTCCGTCGCCTCTCAAAGCTGTGACTCCAACGGCAGAAAGCGGATCACGCCAGCGATCAGCCGCCGGAGAATGCCTGCGTCCGGCTCGCGCCGCAGCAGCCGCAGCGAGCCGTTCGTCCGATCCCGCCATGCGGGCCGGCCGTCCTTCAGCATCAGGCGATAGCTCCGTTCCGGCGCCGTTTCCTCGTCGAATATCGATTGGAGCTCGGCGGCGAGCGCCTCGTCGGAAAAGACGATGCCCATCTCGGTGTTGAGCGACGCGGAACGCGGATCGAAATTCATGGAGCCGACGTAGCCGCAGAGGCCATCGACGACGAAGGCCTTGGTGTGGAGGCTCGCGTTTCGCGCTCCGAACAGCGACATACGGTGACGATCGAAGAAATCACCGCGCTCCTTGAGCTCGTAGAGCTCGACACCGCCGTCAAGCAGCCCTTTGCGATACTTCACGTAGCCGCCATGCACTGCCGCGACATCGGTTGCAGCGAGCGAATTCGTCAGTACCGCCACCCTCGCGCCCTTTCCCGCGAGGAGCGCCAGCACGCGCGTCCCCGCTGCGCCGGGGATGAAGTAGGGCGAGATGATCCGCAGATCATGGCTGGCGCCCTTGATCAGCGGGAACAGTTCGCGCAGCAGCCAGTTCTGCCGCTTCTGCATCAGCGCCTTTTCCGGCGGGTCGAACGCCATGCGCACATCCGCGCTGCGATGGAGGGTCCGGCTTCCCCAGTAGGAGCCGGGACCCGCAGCCGCCGCGTCTGCGACCCTTTCCAGATAGAAGCGCGCGGCCGCCGTGCGCGCCAGCCCGTCCAGCGCCTCTCGCAGCGCCGGAAGGTACTGCTTGCGCGGCGTCCTGAGGGCTGCGATCGGCAGCACCGACGTGCTGTTCCAGTAGAGATCGAACATGGCCGTCGCCTGGTCGACGACCGGACCCGCCATCCAGACGTCGAGGTCACGGAAGTTCGACAGTTCGGCCGCGTCGAAATAGGCGTCACCGATGTTGCGCCCACCGGATATCGCCAGCCGGCCATCGGCAACCCACAGCTTGTTGTGCATCCGGCGCGTCGCACTGAAGGCCCGTATCGCCATTTCGAACCCGCGGCGGAAGCGGTCCGTTCGTGCCCGGCTTGGATTGAAGAGGCGCACGTCGACATTCGGATGGGCGTCGAGCGAAATGCAGAGACGATCATGGATTCCTGCATTGATATCGTCGAGCAGCAGGCGGACGCGAACGCCGCGGTCGGCCGCCCGGATGATCTCGCGCGTCAGCAGAAACCCCGTCAGGTCGTCCTTCCAGTAGTAATATTGCAGGTCGAGGCTGCGCCCCGCCCGGCGCGCCGAAAGCGCCCGCGCAACGAAGGCTTCGATGTTATCGGAAATGAGCGCGACCACGCTCTCGCCGGGGTGGGCGGCACCCAGCAGTGGGCCCAATTGCCGATCGATGCCCGTCTCGTCTCCGCCGATGGGGAGCGCGAATGAGGGTTCGGTCCGCGGCCTGCGGCCAAACCAGCCGTAGACATAGAGGACCGCGACCAGGAAGAGCCCGCAGAGCGCTACGAGAAAAAGTGCAACCCACGACCACATCAGATGCTGCCCTGCCGCAGGTTTCACCGGAGCCGGATCAAGGGTGAAACATGCAGAAACCAAAGTACGACGGCGACCATTGCGCCTTCTATGAGGCGTGCGACACCGCTATCCCTGCCCCGCATCGGCCAATCGGGCCTCCTCACCCTCGGGGCCGTCCTTCTGGACAACCTTGAGATCGATCGAGGCCTTGACGGGCAGATGGTCCGAAGCGACGCGCGCCAGCGGCGTGTCGTGCACGGCCACCGAGGTCACCAGATGATGCGGATTGCCGAGAACCCGGTCGAGCGGCAGCAGCGGAAAGCGCGAGGGAAAACTGGCAACGGCTGAATGCGACGGGTCGAATATCGGACTGAGGAAGCTGAGCGAGGAGCGTTTGCCCATGCGCCACTCGTTGAGGTCGCCGATCAGCAGCGTCGGCCGGCCGGCACCGTCCGCCGTCGCCTTCAAAAGCGTTTCCGCCTGGCGCGCCCGGGAATGACGCAGCAGGCCCAGGTGAGCGGCGATCACCCGCAACGGTCCCGCTTTCAGGTCGAGATCGACGACGAGGGCACCGCGCGGCTCGACGCCCGGCAATTTCAGCTGCCGCACGTCGGAAACCGCACCCTCACGGATAAGCAGGACGTTGCCATGCCATCCGTGGCCTTTCTCGCTAAAAGGCGAAATCGGAACGGAGACAAGATGCGCCTCACGGCGCAGGTGCTCGAGATCCAGGAGCCCCGCGCGCTCGCCGAATCTCTGGTCGGCCTCCTGAAGCGCGACGATATCCGCACCGATCTCGGCGATGACCTGCGCAATTCGCGGCGGGTCGAAGCGCCCGTCGGTGCCCACGCATTTGTGGATATTATAGGAGGCGATCACGATGTCGCCGCGGTTCACGGCGGCATCACGGTTGACGACCGTGGGCCGTCGCTTTCGTATCGCCGCCAAAATGCCCGCGGATAGATTGCCTTGCGCCTTTGCCATGCCGCTCCCTGCTTGCTGCCGCATCATGCTCAAATAGGTCGGGCGGTGCTACCGAAAAAGTATCTATCGCCGATGTTGTTCCTTCCGGTGCCGAGGCACTTGCAGTCAGCCCTCATGGCGCAATAGAGATGCGGATCGCCATCCGATTGCAGCATTCGAAGAGTCGATATCATGTCCATCGCCCCCGGTATCACCATCGACGGCCCCGCCCGGCGCGTCTCCCTTGACGTCCGCAACCCCCGTTTCTTCCGCAATCCGCTGCCGGCCTACGCGGCGCTCCATGCGCAATGTCCGGCCTTTTTCTGGGAAGAGCCGCAGCAGTGGTTCTTTGCGGGCTACGAGCAGGTGAACAGCCTGTTGCGCGACCGTCGCTTCGGCCGACAGATCCTGCATGTCGCGACCCGGGAAGAACTCGGCATGCCGGAGCCGAAACCGCATCTGAAAGATTTCGATGCACTCGAGGCGCACTCGCTGCTCGAACTGGAGCCTCCGGCCCATACGCGGCTGCGCACGCTCGTCAACCGCGCCTTCGTCTCCCGTCAGATCGAACAGCTCAGGCCGGAAATCGAGGCGCTCTCGCATGCGGTGATCGACGGCTTCGAGAAGGATGGCGAGACCGAGCTGTTGAAGACCTATGCCGAGACGATCCCGGTAACCATCATCGCGCGGATGCTCGGCATTCCGGTCGAAGCGGCGCCGCGTCTGCTCGACTGGTCGCACCGCATGGTGAAGATGTACGTGTTCAATCCCAGCCTGGAAACGGAGTTCGACGCCAACAATGCATCGGCGGAGTTCGCCGACTACCTGAAAGGGATCATAGCCGAGAAGCGGACAAACCCCGCCGACGACCTGCTCACGCATATGATCACCTCGGAGAAAGACGGCGAGCGCCTGTCGGACGCGGAGCTGATTTCGACCACGGTCCTCCTTCTGAATGCGGGCCACGAGGCGACGGTTCATCAGATCGGCAATGCCGTGCGCACGATCCTGCAGTCCGGCCTCTCGCCCGCCGAACTTTTCTCGGACGAGAAGGCGACGGAGCGCACCGTGGAGGAGTGTCTGCGCTTCGCCGCGCCCTTGCACATCTTCCAGCGCTACGCCCTCATGGATATCGAGCTGGAGAACGGCATCGCCCTCAGGAAAGGGGACAAGATCGGCCTGATGCTGGGGGCGGCGAACGTCGATCCGCGCAAATTCTCCTCTCCCGATGCGTTCAGGCCGGACCGCAACGAAGGCGCCAATGTTTCGTTCGGCGCCGGCCTGCACTTCTGCATCGGCGCACCGCTGGCACGGCTGGAGTTGCAGATTTCGCTGCCGATCCTGTTCCGACGGCTTCCCGGGATGCGGCTCAAGAACGAGCCGCCGGTCAAGGACGCCTTCCACTTTCATGGTCTGGAGCGGCTCGATCTGGTCTGGTGAGTGCGGCTCGAAATCGCTACACTCCCCTCCTCATTCCTGTGCTTGTCACAGGAATCCAGCCAGACCAAGTCCTTGGGCTGAAACACTCTTCCCGCGCCGCAGACGCGGCGCTGCTGGATCCCTGTGACAGGCACAGGGATGAGGGTGGAAGTGGGGACGGATGCCGTCCGTCGATACGGAGATACTATCCTCAGGCCGAGCCGCAGGTGAAATATGCCCGCACACCCACAAGCGGACACTGCCCGTAACGCATACCTTCCCCCAACCTCATTCCTGTGCCCGTCACAGGAATCCAGCAAGCCCAAGTCCTTGGGCTTAAAGAACTGTTCGGCGCCGCAGACGCGGCGCTGCTGGATCCCTGTGACAAGCACAGGGATGAGGGTGGACGTGGGGACGGATGCCGTCCGTCGATACGGAGATACTATCCTCAGGCCGAGCCGCAGGTGAAATATGCCCGCACACCCGCAAGCGGACACTGCCGTAACGCATACCTTCCCCAACGTCCTCATCGCGGCCGGCGTCAGACGCGGATCACGTAGTCCTTGCGAGTCGTTTCAACGACTTCCCAGGTTCCCTTGAAGCCGGGTCTCAGCACCAGGCTGTCGCCGGCTCTGAGATGAAGGGGTACCCCGCCCTCTTCGGTCACGATCGAATGACCGGAGAGGATGTGGAAATATTCCCACTCGTCATAGACGATGCGCCATTTGCCGGGCGTGGCCTCCCATATGCCCGCATAGAGCCCGCCGGCCTCCTCGAAATTCCAGGTGCGAAATTCCGGATTTCCAGAAATCAGCCTGTCGGGCGCCGGCGCCCCGATCTCAGCCTCGAGGGAAGACGGATCGAAATTCAGCATATGGCTCATGGGAAGCCTCCACGCCTCTCAGGCCTTGCCCAGCGCCTGTTCGAGATCGGCAATGATGTCGGCCACATCCTCGATGCCGACCGACAACCGGATGACGTCGGGTCCGGCGCCTGCGGCGACCTGCTGCTCCGGCGTGAGCTGCCGGTGCGTGGTCGATGCGGGGTGGATGACGAGCGAACGCGTGTCGCCGATATTGGCAAGATGGGAGAACATTTCCAGTGCCTCGACAAAGCGCTTTCCCGCCTCGTATCCGCCCGCGAGCCCGAAGGTGAAAACGGCTCCCGCCCCCTTCGGCGAGTAGCGTTTCTGCAGTGCGTGGTTCGGATCGTCTTCGAGCCCGGAATAGCGGACCCAGGAGACCTTTTCATGTCCCTTCAGCCATTTGGCGACCTCCAGCGCGTTGTCGCAATGGCGCTGCATCCTCAGCGGCAGCGTCTCGACGCCGGTCTGGATCAGGAAGGCGTTGAAGGGCGAAATGGCCGGACCGAAGTCCCTCAGACCCAATACCCGTGCGGCGATGGCGAAGGCGAAGTTGCCGAAGGCCTGGTGCAGGACGACGCCGCCATATTCGGGCCTCGGCTCCGACAGCAGCGGATACTTGCCGGATTTCGACCAGTCGAACGTACCGCCGTCGACGATGATGCCGCCCATCGAATTGCCGTGACCGCCGATGAACTTGGTGAGCGAATGGACGACGATATCGGCGCCGTGTTCGAGCGGCCGCATCAGATAGGGCGTCGCCATCGTATTGTCGACGATGAGCGGCAGTCCGTGTCGCCGCGCAACGTCAGCGATTGCGGCTATGTCGACGAAGGTGCCGCCCGGATTGGCGAGGCTTTCGATGAAGATCGCCTTGGTGCGTTCGTCGATCTGCGCATCGAAGCTTTCGGGCTCCGCCGAATCGGCCCAGCGGACCTGCCAGTCGAAGGCCTTGAAGGCATGGCCGAACTGATTGGCCGACCCGCCGTAAAGCTGTCTGGCGGAAACGAAATTGTCACCCGGCCTCATGATCGTATGGAAAACCAGCAGCTGGGCCGCATGCCCCGAGGAAACGGCCAGCCCGGCGGTCCCGCCTTCGAGCGCCGCGATCCGCTCCTCCAGCACCGCCTGCGTCGGATTCATGATGCGGGTATAGATATTGCCGAATTGCTGGAGGCCGAAGAGTGCGGCCGCATGATCCGTGTCGTTGAAGACGAAGCTGGTCGTCTGATAGATCGGCGTCGCCCGCGCACCGGTCGTCGGATCGGGCTGGGCCCCGGCGTGAATTGCAAGCGTGCTGAATCCGGGTCCGGCTTTCATCGTCGTTCCTCCCTCACTTATTAAGGATCATCCGACCAGTCGCGGATATTCGATTGCCGGGCAACGGTCCATGACGACCTTGATGCCTGCGGCCTCAGCCTTGGCGGCAGCTGCGTCGTCGCGGACGGACAGTTGTCCCCAGATGACCTTGGGCAGGGCCGGCAGCGCCAGGATCTCGTCGACGAGCGCGGGCAAGGCCGAAGCCGCACGGAAGACGTCCACCATGTCGATCGGCTCCCCTATATCCGCGAGGCGCGCTACCACCGGCTGGTCGAGGATCGTGCCGCCCGCATGGCCGGGATTGACCGGAATGACGCGGTATCCCTTGCGGAGAAGGAAGGCCATGACGCGATAGCTCGGCCGTTCCGGCTTCGGCGAGGCGCCGACGAGCGCGATGGTCTTCGTCTCGCGCAGGATGTCGGCAAGATAATAGTCCGGGTAGGCGTCGTGGTTCATGCTTGTTGTCCGGGCATGTTCATCATGCGGAGCGATAGTTGGCGTGGAGCGGCCGCGAGTCAACCGAGGCACCTTCCCCCGGCCATGCATTTCAACCGTTTCGTTGCGATCGATCCGTAATTCCGGTTGCATTTCGGCAAATGCGAGCCCACAACCGGCTTTCCCGCCCAATCACCCCGCCGAGGTTCATCTTGCCGCCGGACGTCATTGCGCTCGTACTTCTCGGAGCGCTGCTGCACGCGACCTGGAATGCGCTCGTCAAGGCCGGTACGGAAAAATCGCTCGACGCCGCCATGGTGTCGCTTGGCGGCGCGGTCGTGGCGCTCCCCTTCCTGCCCTTCCTCCCGATGCCCGGTTCCGAGGCCGTGCCTTACATCCTGGTTTCGGCACTTTTCCAGTTCGCCTATTTCCAGCTGGTCGCAGCCGCGTACCGGGCCGGCGATATCGGGCTGGTTTATCCCTTGATGCGCGGCGTCGCTCCTCTGATCGTTGCGGCGACGAGCAGCCTCGTCATCGGCGAGAAACTGACCGGCGGCGCGATGGCCGGCATCATGACGATCTCCGCGGGCGTGCTGACGCTCGCCTTCGAATCCCGCAAGGGCGGCAGGCACGCCATCGTTCTGGCACTGCTCAACGCCTGCGTTATCGCGAGCTATACCTATGTCGACGGGATAGGCGCCCGCATTTCCGGCAATGCCATATCCTACACGCTCTGGATGGCATTGCTGCCGCCGGTCCTTCTCTTCGGCTGGGCCTTTGCCCGACGCGGCGTCAAGCCGGTCGCGCGGCATGTGAGCCGTCACTGGTGGCGCGGGCTTATCGGCGGCGCCGGATCGATCGGCTCCTATGGCCTTGCGCTCTGGGCGATGACGAAAGCCCCGGTCGCCACCGTCGCGGCGCTCCGCGAAACGGCAATCCTCTTTGCCGTGGTCATCTCCGTCGTGTTCCTCAAGGAGCGCGTCAGCGCCTGGCGCATCATCGCCGCCTTCATCATTGCGCTCGGTGCCTTGCTGCTCAGGCTCGCCTGAGGCCTAGGACATAAAGCGCGCCGCGCTGTAGGTCGTTATCATGCATGTCGTTATCCCAAAACCGCTGCACACTTTTGGGCGGCATGCACTATTCCTCCTTCCATTCCGGCATGCGCTTGCCGAGAAAGGCACCGATACCTTCCTCGGCATCGCGGGCGAGCATGTTCTCGACCATCACGCCGACAGCGAAGTCGTAAGCATCGGCAAGCGGCATTTCGGCCTGGCGATAGAAAGCCTCCTTGCCGATCTTCAGCGCCTGCGGCGACTTCGAGGCGATGATCGACGCATATTTGTCGATGACCTGGCGCAGATATTGCTGCGGGACGATGCGGTTGACGAGACCGAACTCCTTCGCTGTCCCGGCATCGATCGTCTCACCGGTCAAAAGCATCTCCATCGCCTGCTTGCGATGGGCAGCGCGCGTCAAGGCGACCATCGGCGTAGAACAGAAAAGACCGATATTCACGCCGGGGGTGCAGAAGGTCGACGTGTCGGTGCAGATCGCGAGATCGCAACTGGCGACCCAGCTGGCAGCCCGCGGCGGTCGCGAGGCCGTCGACTTCGGCGATGACCGCCTGCGGCAGCCTGGTGATCGTCAGCATGACTTCGGCTGCAAGGCGAATCGTTCGCTCGAAGAACGCCCGGCCTCCGTCCGGGTCGGCCCTGTGGGAGGTCATTTCCTTGAGATCGTGGCCGGCGGAGAAGAGCTTGCCTGTCGCGGCGATCACGACGACCTTGATCTCCTTCGAGACGGACGCCTCCTCGAGCGCCGCCAGCAATGCTTCCATCAGGGCGGTCGAAAGCACGTTTGCCGGGGGATTGTTCAGTGTAAGCCGCAGGACCGGGCCGTTGAACTCGCGCAGCAAGGGTCCGTTCGACTCTTCTTTCCTGAATGAAACGACGTCCGCCATGGTTCTCTCCCATATCGAAGTTCGTGCCGTGGTACGCCGCCGTCGCCGCTCTTTCAAGCCCGCGCGCCGGTCTGACCCATAACTGCGTAAGACCAATTTCCCGCTTGCGCGGCGCTCCAGGACGTCCTGTAACGGGTGCAACCGAGGCACGTAACATGGAGAGGCGCGATGACCCTGCAGCCGGTCATGAACGTCGATGAGCTCAACCGCTTTCTCGACACCGATTTTCCGCAGGTCCACACGGACGGGAAGGTCTTCTCGGTAACCGAGACCGGACCGGGCTTCGCCACGATGCGGCTCGACCCGAACGAGCGCCACATCCGTCCGGGCGGCACGGTCTCGGGCCCGACACTCTTCGCGCTGGCGGACGTGTCGGCCTATATCGCGCTCATCGCGCATATCGGTCCGGTCGCGCTTGCCGTCACCACCAGCCTCAACATCAACTTCCTGCGCAAGCCGGAACCGGAACCACTCGAATGTACCTGCCGGATTCTCAAGCTCGGCAAACGGCTGGCCGTTCTCGACGCCTCGATAAAGCCGGTGGCAAGCCCCGATTTGGTCGCTCATGCGACGGCGACCTATTCGATTCCGCCCCGCTGAAGTGTGGTATTATGAAACCACACTATTAACTGTTTGATTTTGCTTCGTCTTCTTTCATGACGCGCGGAAAGTCGGCCTTGACCTTGTTTGCGAGCTTCCGTATAAGCTGCCCCAGATCGCGGTCCGACTGGGCCGCCTTCTTTTTTGCCCTCCTCGAGGTCAAAGCAAGCAACAAGAAACGCCCGGCTTCGTTCCGGGTCCAAACGAAAGAGTTTAGATATGGCAACCTTCGTTCAGAAGCCTGCAGAGGTGGAGAAGAAGTGGATCCTCATCGACGCCGAAGGCCTCGTTGTCGGTCGCCTCGCTTCCCTCATCGCAAACCGCCTGCGCGGCAAGCATAAAGCCACCTACACGCCGCATGTCGACGACGGCGACAACGTCATCGTCATCAATGCAGAGAAGGCCGTCCTCACCGGCAAGAAGTACACCGACAAGAAGTACTACTGGCACACCGGTTACCCCGGCGGCATCAAGGAGCGCACCGCGCGCCAGATCATCGAAGGCCGCTTCCCGGAGCGCGTCATCGAGAAGGCCGTCGAGCGCATGGTTCCGCGCGGCCCGCTCGGCCGTCGCCAGATGAAGAACCTGCGTGTCTACGCCGGCTCGAACCACCCGCACGAAGCACAGCAGCCGGCCGTCCTCGACGTCGCCAAGCTGAACAGCAAGAACACAAGGAGCGCCTGATAATGGCTGACCTTTCCGCTCTCAAGGAAATCGCCACGACCGCGGAACCGGCTGCTCCGGTTCACGTCAAGAAAGTCGACGCCCAGGGCCGCTCCTACGCGACCGGCAAGCGCAAGGACGCCGTCGCCCGCGTTTGGATCAAGGCCGGTTCCGGCAAGATCACCATCAACGGCAAGCCTTTCTCGGACTATTTCGCCCGTCCGGTTCTGCAGATGATCCTGCAGCAGCCGGTCGTCGCGGCTGCCCGTGACGGCCAGTTCGACATCGATGCGACCGTTGCCGGCGGCGGCCTTTCCGGCCAGGCCGGTGCCGTTCGTCACGGCATTTCCAAGGCCCTCACCTACTTCGAACCGGGCCTGCGCCCCGTTCTGAAGCGTGGCGGCTTCCTCACCCGCGACAGCCGCGTGGTCGAGCGCAAGAAGTACGGCCGTGCCAAGGCACGTCGTTCGTTCCAGTTCTCCAAGCGCTAATCGCTGGCAGACTGCACTTTCGAAGGCCGGGTTCGTCCCGGCCTTTTTTCATGCGCCGTGGGCCAAGGGTTCCCTTGCACATGATTTTGACGCCGGGCTCTTGCCTTGCCCCGAACGATTGGCCAACGTCCCGTCCATCCGACGGGAGAACAGCATGGCCAACAAGTCGATCGACCACGCGATCACTGCAAAATCACTGACGACGGCGGCCTCCGATCCGACGCATGCCGGCATCCTTTCCTTCATGCGGCGGAAATACACCAAGGAGCTCAAGGGTGTGGAGGCGGTCGTCTGGGGAATTCCGTTCGATGCAGCCACGTCGAATCGCCCCGGCGCACGCTTCGGGCCTCAGGCGATCCGCCGTGCATCGGCGATCTTCGACAACGATCCGCAATATCCGTTCCAGCGTGACCTGTTTGCCGACATGGCGACGATCGATTACGGCGATTGCCTGCTCGACTACGGCAACCATGCGAGGACTCCCCAGACCATCGAGCGCGAGGCGTCGAAAATCCTGAAGTCGGGCGCCTACCTGCTGACGCTCGGCGGCGACCACTTCGTCACCTATCCCATCCTGAGGGCCCATGCAGCCCTGCACGGGCCCCTCGCCCTCGTCCAGTTCGATGCCCATCAGGACACCTGGCCGGACGAGAAAGGCCGCATCGATCATGGCGCCTTCGTCGGCCGCGCGGCACGCGAGGGGCTGATCGACGTGGAACGCTCGATCCAGATCGGCATCCGGACGCATGCACCGGAGGATTGCGGCATTCGGATCGTCTACGGCTACGAGCTCGAGGAGATGCGCGCCGAGGAGATCGCCGATACCATCATCCGCCATGTCGACAATCGTCCCGCCTATCTGACCTTCGATATCGATTGCCTCGACCCGGCCTTTGCGCCCGGCACGGGCACGCCCGTGGCCGGCGGCCCCTCGAGCGCAAAGATACTATCGGTCCTGCGCAAACTCGGAGCGCTTCATATCGCCGGAAGCGACGTGGTCGAGGTGGCGCCCGCCTACGACCACGCGGACCTCACCGCCATTGCTGGCTCGACCATCGCCATGTATATGCTGGGCCTGCGTGCCGAGTGGCTGGCGGAGAGGCGCGGCTGATCGAAGCGGCTGCGTGCGCTCAAGAAATTGATTCAATTCTATGCCAGACTGATTCCGGAAACGCCGCTAACGGACTGCAGGAGCAGGGAAATCATGAAACCGAAGATCTTTATCGATGGCGAACACGGCACGACGGGCCTGCAGATCCGTGTGCGCATGGCCGGGCGTACGGATCTCGAACTCCTGTCCATTCCGGAAGCGGAGCGACGCAATGCGGCGATGCGTGAGGATCTACTGAACAGCGCCGATATCGCCATCCTCTGCCTGCCGGACGACGCCTCGCGGGAGGCCGTAGCCATGGTTGCCGGAAACAATCGCGTGCGCATCATCGACACTTCGACCGCGCATCGCGTCGCTCCCGACTGGGCCTATGGCTTTGCCGAGATGGACAAGGCGCAGCCCCAGCGGATCCGCGACGCGCGCCATGTCGCCAATCCCGGCTGCTACCCGACCGGAGCGATCGCCCTGATCCGCCCTCTGCGCCAGGCTGGTATCCTGCCGGACGGCTATCCCGTCACCGTCAATGCGGTTTCGGGCTATACCGGCGGCGGCAAACAGATGATCGCGCAGATGGAGGACGATCAGAATCCGGACCACATCGGCGCGCCGCATTTCCTTTATGGGCTTACCCTGAAGCACAAGCACGTGCCGGAAATGAAGATGCACGGGCTCCTCGAGCGCGCACCGGTCTTCAGCCCTTCCGTCGGCAAGTTCGCGCAGGGGATGATCGTGCAGGTGCCACTCTATCTCGAGGACCTGGCTGCCGGTGCAACGCTCGAAACGATCCATCGTGCCCTCGTCGACCATTATGCGGGACAGTCGATTGTCGAAGTCGTGCCGCTTGACGAGAGCGCCAAGCTCGCCCGGATCGATGCGACGGAGCTCGCCGGCAGCGACGCCATGAAGCTTTTCGTCTTCGGCACCAAGGGCGGAGCGCATGTCAATCTGGTCGCGCTGCTCGACAATCTCGGCAAGGGCGCCTCGGGCGCCGCCGTCCAGAACATGGACCTGATGCTGTCCGCCTGACACAGCAAATCGAGACGAAAACCCCGGCAGCGTTCCTGCCGGGGTTTTCGTTCGTTCGAATGCAGGCAAATCAGTCGCGCATTTCTATCGCCGTGTCTCTCGGATAGGTGCCGACGAAACCGCGCCAATGGGCGATCGCGAAGCCGAGCACGACGAGCGCACCGCCCTGATGCAGCACGCCCCAGCCGATCGGTACCTGCAGAAGCAGCGTCGTGATGCCGATTGCCGCCTGCACCGTCACCAGCGCGAACAGGAGCACCGAGCGGCGGGCATGTGTCGTCTCCGGCGCGGCGCGGAGCGACGCGATCATGTGCCAAAGCGCCAATGCGAACAGCAGATAGGCGCCGAGACGGTGTACGAACTGCACCGTCTTCGGATTTTCGAAGAGATTGATCCAGGCGGGCTGCTGCACGAACAGGCCGCCCGGCACGATCGCCCCGTCCATCAGCGGCCAGGTGTTGTAGCTCAGACCCGCATCGAGACCCGCGACGATCGCGCCCAGATAGATCTGGAAGAGGCTCATGATCGCTATGGCCCCGGCCATCCCTTGCGACCTTTTCGTCGGATGCGCGTCGTCGGAATGCGGACACAGCCCCCGGTAAATCCACATGCAGGCGGCGAAGATCAGGCAGGCGATGGTCAGATGCGTGGCGAGCCGGTACTGGCTGACTGCAGTCCGTTCCGCCAGACCGGAGGATACCATCCACCAGCCGATGAAGCCCTGAAAACCGCCGAGCGCCAGGATTCCGAGAAGCGGCAGCCGCAGACGTCGCTCGATCCGCCCTGTGACCCAGAAGAAGAAGAGCGGCAGGGCGAAGATCACGCCGATGCCGCGCGCGAGCAGCCGGTGCGCCCATTCCCACCAGAAGATGGTCTTGAACTCATCGACCGTCATGCCCTTGTTGATCTGCTCATATTGCGGAATGCGCTGGTAGAGACGGAATTCCTCCTCCCATTCCTCCGCGGAGAGCGGCGGTATGACGCCGTGGACGGGTTTCCACTCGGTGATCGACAAGCCGGATTCGGTCAGTCGCGTCGCCCCTCCGACGAGCACCAGCGCAAACAGAGCGAAGAGAACGGCGGCAAGCCAGCCGCGGATCTGCCGGCGGTTGCGCTCGGTTCTGCCGATCTCTTTGAGCAGCATCTGTTCTGTTGCCAATTCGGCGTGGGCCATGGCACTTCCTCATCTGTCGCCGGAAACGGTACCGTTATGCCGGCGTTGCCGGTCAGGACGGTCTGAAAGCCGTTGATTTGCACCAGAGTGCCGTGCAAAACAAGGCCGAACCCTTTGCGGCATGCCGTCGCGGGCCGCCCGAGTGCCAGCGTTGCCGCCACCGAAAGAACGAAAAATGCCCGTACGCCTCCGAAAACTGATGGGCACCGTCCTGCTCATCATCCTCGTCGTCGTCTACGCACTTGCGGCCGTTACCTTCGCTTCCCTGCTGCTCGGCGCGTCTCCCTGGTGGGTGCATCTGCTTTATTTCTTCTTCACCGGCCTGCTGTGGGTTCTTCCCGCCATGCTGATCATCAAGTGGATGGAAAAACCCGCCGCCGATCACTGAGGTTTCCAGGTATGAGAATCGCGGTAATCTCCGATATCCACGGCAACGATCTCGCGCTCGAGGCCGTGCTTGCCGACATCGATGCACAGGGCATCGACGAGATCGTCAATCTTGGCGATCATCTGAGCGGCCCGCTGAATGCCGCCCGGACGGCGGAGATCCTGATCGGCCGCCGTACCGCTGCGATACGCGGCAATCACGACCGCTATCTTCTCACGCTCGGCCCTGCCCGCATGGGATTGTCCGACCGCTCCGCCCATGACGAACTCGATGAGCACCACCTCCACTGGCTGGCCGCTCTGCCGGCGACCCTTGTCTATCGGGACGCTCTCTTTCTCTGCCATGGCACGCCGGCAAGCGACGAGACCTACTGGATGGAGGCGCTGACGGGCGATGGCATCGTTCACATGGCGCGGCGCGCGGAGATCGAGCGCTTTGCCGACGGTATCGAGCATCCAGTGATCCTCTGCGGCCACACGCATGTTCAACGCGCCCTGCGGCTTTCGGGCGGGCGGCTGCTGGTCAACCCGGGCAGTGTCGGCTGCCCTGCCTATGACGACGACCGGCCGGTCGCGCACAAGGTCGAAACCGGTTCGCCGGATGCCCGCTACGCCATTGTCGAGCGGGCCTCCGGCGACTGGAACGTCACCTTCCGCTGTGTCGGCTACGATCACATGGCGGCGTCGCTCCTCGCGGCCGAACGCGGCCGCGCCGAATGGGCAAGGGCGCTCGCGACCGGATTCCTCGACTGACTTCTACCGGGCGCCTTCCAGTGCATCGAGATCGGCGCCGGTTATCGCCGCGATGTTGCGCGTCACCTTGTCGATCGGCCAACGCCACCAGGCAATCGCCTGCAATCGCTCGATCGTTGCATCGGGGAAGCGCAATCTCACCACCCGTGCGGGATTGCCCGCGACGACGGCATAGGGAGGCACATCCTTCGTAACGACCGCTTTTGCCGCAACGATCGCGCCATCGCCGATCGTCACGCCCGGCAAAATGGTCGCCTCCATGCCGATCCAGACATCGTTTCCGACGGTCGTGTCGCCACGATAACCGGTCCTGTAGGCGTCAGGGTCGAAGCCATCGCGCCAGGCACCGGGGAAGATGCCGAACGGAAAGGTCGAGAAGCCTCCGGTCGCGTGGTTGGCCCCGTTCATAATGAACTGTATGCCGGTCGCCAGCGCACAGAAGCGGCCGATCACCAGCCGATCGCCCACGAAGTCATAGTGATAGAGAACGCACTTCTCTTCGAAGCGCTCGGGACCGTCCGGATCGTCGTAATAGCTGAACTCGCCGGCCTCGATCAGTGGCGAGCGCACGATGTTCCTGAGAAATCCGATGCGCGGGAACTCGGCGACGGGAAAGGCGGCGCCAGGATCAGGCGCGGAATGGATGGTTGGCATTATTCGCTCCAGGGAAATGGTCGTCAAAGCAGACATACAGGCCGGCTCTGCGGTCCGGCTGCACAAAACCGCTTGAACCCGGACCTTTCTCGGTGGCGCATCTGCCCCTCCATCGAACGGCAGAGAACTTAACGCGCCTGCGCCGGCAATTCCAGCCGCCGCCTGGTCCAGCTTCATATTCCCCTAACCCTGTTGTCTGCCGGGCACGCGAGTGCCTGCCGGATTAATCAGATCTATCGGAATTTCCGCTTCAATGGCTGCATCACGCATGCGGATCGACAATGATGGCAAGTTCCGATTTCACCCTTTCGCCGGAAACCAGCGCCGGGCGGTATCATTCGGCCGGGAGCCTCGCCCATGGAGGCAGCGCTGCCGATCGGATCACCATCTCCGTCCACGCGGACATGGCCGAGCTCGAAGCGGAATGGCGAGCGCTTGACGAAAGCAGCGGCAATTCGCTGCACCAGAGCTTCGACTGGTGCGCGGCATGGACAAAGACGCATGGCAGCGAACTGCTCATCGTCCGTGGCGCCGCTGGCAGGGAGCCGCTTTTTCTCCTTCCTTTCGAGATCGAACGCAGCCGGCTTCTCCGCGCGGCGCGCCTGATCGGCTCGGAGCACAGCAATCTCAACACCGGCCTGTTCGGCGCCGGCATCGGCAACGTGCCCGCTGCGGAGCTCACGGCAGCGCTGACCGGCGGTATCGGTCGCCAGCTCCGCCGTTTCGCGGACGTGATCGTATTCGACCGGACGCCGCGGATCTGGCGCGGCGCGCCGCACCCCCTCGCCGTTCTGGCCGGCATCGAGAACCCGAACGCCTCGTTCCAATTGCCGCTTCTCGGCACCATGGAGCGCACGCTCGCCCAGATCAATGCCAAGCGGCGGCGCAAAAAGATGCGCATATCCGAAAGGCGCCTCGCCGAGATCGGCGGCTACGACTATGTGATCGCTCGCGAAGCGCAGGAGGCCCATGCCCTGCTCGAGACATTCTTCCGGCAGAAAGCCGCCCGCTTCGAGACACTCGGCCT
This sequence comes from Sinorhizobium meliloti, assembly GCF_017876815.1. NCBI lineage: Bacteria > Pseudomonadati > Pseudomonadota > Alphaproteobacteria > Hyphomicrobiales > Rhizobiaceae > Ensifer > Ensifer meliloti. The sequence goes on from NZ_JAGIOS010000001.1 coordinate 3,842,106, forward strand.
GCCGGATTCCTTTCGCGAGGCGGAGACGCGCACCTTTTTCCACGCCCTGATCGATGCCAGGGCCCCCGAGCCCGGCAACCTCCTGGAGCTCAATGCCATAAGGCTGAGGGGCGAACACGCCGGCCGCATTGTCGCGGTCGCCGGTCTCTCGCGCAAGGGCGACCACGTCATCTGCCAGTTCGGCTCGATCGACGAGGAAATCGCCGCGGATGCCAGCCCGGGCGAGTTGCTTTTCTACAGAATGATCGAGCGTCTTTGCGCAGAAGGCGTCGCCCTCTTCGACTTCGGCATCGGCGATCAGCCTTACAAGCGGTCGTGGTGCACGGTCGAGACGACGTTGCGCGACATCGTTCTGCCCCTGACGTTCCGCGGCCGGCTGGCCGCCGGCGGTTTCAGGGCGATCGCCCGGGCGAAACGGTTGGTCAAGGCCAACGAAACGCTTTATGCCTTCATTCAACGGCAGCGGCAGCGGCGACAGACATCGGCTGCGAACGCGGATGAAGCGTGACGTTATGCAGCGCGGCGGTCGGGAAAATCCGGGCCGTCCTGCCCCTTCCCGGTCATCAGCACGACGTCGCGATATCCGGCTTCCCCGAAACTCATCAGCATTTCGACGATCTCATCGTCGCTGATCGACGGTGCCGACAGGATGATCTCGGTGCCCTCGTGCCGTGCCACCTTGGCCACGGCCTCCGCGTCGGCCGACCCGCATTCGATCAGGACGAGATCGTAGGCATTGGCGAGCGCATCGATGATGATCTGCAGCCGGTCGATGCCGCGCATCGCCGCATGAGGGTCGGCGTCGCCATGGGGTATGATATGTGCTTCGGACAACCTGTCCGAATGAATCGACCCGGAGAAGGCGACTTCGCCCATGAGCAGATTCGTGACCCCGGCAAGGTCCCGCGATTGTGCCATGAGCCGCGTCGGACAGGCCGAACCGGAGAGGTCGATCAGCACGACTTTCTGCCCGTCCTCGGCCAGAAGGCGCGCCAGCATCACGGTCGCCGTCGATCCCTCGTCGCCGCCCGGGGATACCGAGACCGCAATCCGCACACCGTTGGCACGAAGATGTTCGGCGACCGACTCGATCGAAAAGTCGTGCTTCGATGCCGCATTCCCATCGTCGCCGTTCTCCTCGGGCGCAGGGTCTGCGGCGGCGAGGACAGATGCGGGATTTTCTTCGACGGCACCAGGGACTGAAGGCATTTCTGCCGGCTGACCCGGGGCCGGTGCTTCGGGGACCGAGACCGGCCTTAGCGCCCGGCCACTGAAAAGTTCGCCGAGCATGATGACGACGCAACTGAACAGGAGGCTCGCAAAGGCAGCGACGATCGTTATCGGCAGCACCTTCGGGAAGCTCTGGCTGGTCGGGACCACGGCGCGCGAAATCACACGCGCATCGGCCGGAGTTGCGTTTGCAACGGTACGCGAGGTCGCCTCGCGGTATCGGGCGAGATAGGTTTCGAGCAGTTGGCGCTGCGCCGTTGCCTCGCGCTCGAGCGCGCGCAGCCCGACTTCCTCCTCGCCCGCCTGCGCCGATTGCGCCTTGAGCGTGTTCATTTGCTGAACGAGCTGCTGCTCGCGCAGTTGCCCGACCTTCGCCTCATTTTCGAGGCTCGCAAGAATCTTCCGGGTCTCCGACCGGATCGCCCCTTCGATCCCTTCGAGCTGGGACTTGAGCCCCTTCAACCGCGGATGACCGTCGAGCAGTGCCGTCGACAGATCTGCGATCTGCGCCTGGACGTTGGCGTGGTTCTCCTTGAGACGCTGGATCATCGGCGAACCGACGATGTCGGCAAGCGTGTCCGCCGGACGGCCGTCGGCGAGCGCCGTCCGCATACCCTCGGCGCGAGCGGCCGTGTTCGCCCGCTCCGACCGCACCCGTGCAAGCTCCGTCGAAATGTCGGTAAGCTGGCGCGTGGCAAAATTCTGCGTCTCGCCGGCCGGAAGCAGGCCCGACTCGGCGCGGTAAAGCGCGACCTTCGCCTCCGCCTCGCGCACCTTCTCGCGCAGGTTGGCGATCTCCGGCTCAAGCCAGCGGCTTGCCTCGGAGTTCGAGTCGAGCTTGGCTCCGCTCTGCAGCGAAAGATAGACATTGGCCATTTCGTTCGGAATGGCGGCTGCGAGCGTCGCATCCTTCGAGGTGAAGGCGATGGCGATCACACGCGACTTTTCGACCTGGTAGACCTGCAGCTTCTCTTCGAACTCCTTCAGCACCCGTTCTTCCGGCGGCAAATCGAGAGTATTCTTCTTCAGGCCCAACATCACCAGGAGATCGGACGCGGCGGAAGGCCGTGCGGAGGGATCGAACTCGTCGAGTTCGTGAAGCTTCATGTTGCGCGCGACCTGCTTGATCAGGTCCGCCGAACGCAGGACCTGCACCTGGCTGAGGATGCCCGACTCGTCGAACATCCGGTCGGAGCCATTCTGCGAAACTTGATTGGCGCCGCTGAACTCGGGCTCGCGCGACTCAATCAGGACGCGCGTCTCGCCCTCGTAATCGGGAGCGACCATCTTGGCAGCCCCGAAAGCGACGGCAGCGGCCCCAACCGTGGCGAGCAGCACCCGCACGCGGCGCTGCCAGATGGCGCGAAAAAGCCCGCCGAGATCGATATCCACATCCTGCTGCCCGCCGATGCCCGACATGCCTGCACTCCAAAGCTTTCTCGTTTGGCGGGAAGGTAAACGAACATGGTAACCCAACGGTTAATTTCCGCTGCAACCAGAGGGCTGCATGCGTCATGGATCGGAAGGACATTCGATGCCGGAAATTCTCGTGGCGGATTTACCGGCCATTAACCCTAACGGATCGATAACATCGGCGAACGGTGATCGTTTTCGGAGCCCCTAACCGCATGTCGACCGCAGCCAACAAGAGAACAAGCGTCTTCGCCGTTGCGATTTTGTCGGCGCTCGTCGGCGGTTGCACGAATTACCAGCCCGCCCCCAAAGGCTTCAGTCAGGCGACGGTGCAGCCCTATCGGCTGGACAGCGGTGACCGCCTGCGCATCAACGTCTTCGAACAGGCAAGCCTCAGCGGCAGCTATACGGTCGATCAGGCCGGCTATGTCGCCTTCCCGCTGATCGGGGCCGTTCCGTCACGCGGGCATACGCTTCCGGAACTGGAGGGGATGATCGCATCGAAGCTGCGCCAGGGCTTCCTCAAGGATCCGGACGTCACGATCGAGGTCGACCGCTACCGTTCCGTCTTCATCATGGGCGAAGTGGGACAGGCCGGCCAATATGCCTACGTACCGGGGATGACGGTACAGAATGCGATCGCCGTCGCAGGCGGCTTCACGCCACGCGCCAACCAGGCGACCGCCGACATCACCCGCAAGATCAACGGCCGCATCATCACCGGACGCGTTCCGATAACCGACCCGGTTCTCGCCGGCGACACCGTCTATATACGCGAACGACTGTTCTGATCGCCATGAGCGAACGCCCCTTGCGCATTCTTCATTGCTTCAGATCCCCGGTCGGCGGCATATTCCGGCACGTGCGCGACCTTGCCGAGGCCCATGCGAATGCCGGGCATCAGGTCGGGATCCTTTGCGACAGCACCACCGGCGGTACCCACGAGGACGCGCTGTTTGAAGAGGTTCGCCCTCACCTGGCACTCGGCATCATCCGCGTACCGATCCATCGTTCGATCGGGGCATCGGACGCCGCGGCGCTATGGCGCGGCTACAAGGAAATCAGAAGTTTGCAACCGGATGTATTGCACGGGCACGGCGCCAAGGGTGGCGTGCTGGCGCGTATCGTCGGTTCAGCCCTGCGGGTCAACAAGTATCGCGTAGCCCGCCTCTATTCGCCCCACGGGGGCAGCCTTCATTTCGAGCGCCGGTCCCTGGCAGGTTCGCTCATTCTCCGCGTCGAGCGCCTGCAGGAACGCCTGACCGACGCCCTTGTCTTCGTCTGCGAATACGAACGCCGCACCTACGGTGCCAGGGTCGGCCTTCCACTGGCACGCAACGAGCTGATCTATAACGGCATAGACGACGCGGAATTCGAACCCGTCGAGACGGGGCCGGGCGCTGTCGATTTCCTCTATATCGGCATGATGCGGGACCTGAAGGGTCCCGATCTTTTTATCGAAGGATTTGCCGCAGCCGAAGAGATCGCCGGCCGCAGACTTTCCGCCTTGATGGTTGGAGATGGCCCGCAGCAGCGGCAATACGAAGAAATGACCCTGCGCATGGGCCTCGCAGATCGCGTCAGGCTGCTGCCGGCAATGAGGGCGCGCGAGGCTTTCGCTCTGGCCCGCAAGGTCGTCATTCCCTCCCGCGCGGAATCCATGCCCTATATCCTTCTGGAAGCGCTCGCCGCCGGAAAGCCCGTAATCGCGACCCGCGTCGGAGGAATCCCGGAGGTTCTCGGGGCCGATAGCGAGGCGCTCGTCCCACCCGGAGATGCGGGGGCGCTCGCCCGTCTCATGGCCGACGCCATCGGGGACGCCGGCTGGGCTGCCCGGACGATGCCCGACGCGGAACGGTTCAAATCCCGCTTCGCCGCATCGGTGATGACCAGACACGTGATGCAGCTTTATCGGGACCTCACCGAGGAATCGCTTGTGCCGCAGGGGCGGCTGCGTACAACGTAAGCGTTTCTTAGTGGCTTTCTGCTATCCGGGCGAAGGACTTCAGCGCCGGAAAGCGACCATGAACCAGTTTGACAGGCCAGAGACCTTCGATCCCGAAGCGCTTCGCAAGAAGGTCTCGGAGATCCGCAAGACGACCACCGAACAAAAGGACGGGACAAGGGGCAATGCGGGGCTCAACCCGCTGGCGAAGCAGATCGCCCTTCAGTTCCGTGCGGACACCTATACACCGGCGATGATCACCGGACTTATCCGGCTTCTCGACTTCTGCGCGCTTTTTGCCATCGGCTACGGCATCAATGCACAATATGTCGCGCCGACGCTGGAGCAGCTGCCGGTGTATCTCCTCATGCTCGCCGGCGGACCGGCGCTTGCCGTTGCCGCCATGCAGGTCGCCGACGCCTACCAGGTGCCGGCACTGCGCGCCTGGCTCAGGATGACGCCGCGCGTCCTCGGCGCCTGGACGGCTGCCTTCGGCGTGATTGCGCTCGGCCTCTTCTTTCTCAAATCGGGCCACCTCTATTCGCGATTCTGGATCGGCGCATGGTTCCTCGCCGGCGGGTTTTTCCTCGTCGCGGAGCGCGCATTCATCGCCTATTCGATCCGCCACTGGTCGAGAAACGGCACCATGGAACGGCGAGCCGTCATCGTCGGTGGCGGGCAGCCCGCGAAGGACCTGATCCGGGAGATCGAGCATCAGCCGGACAACGACATCCGCATCTGCGGGATCTTCGACGATCGAGACGAGCGCCGGTCCCCGAATGTGATTGCCGGTTATCCGAAACTCGGGACAGTGGACGAACTGGTCGAATTCGCCCGCCTCGCCCGCATCGACATGCTGATCATCTCGCTGCCGCTGACTGCGGAAAAGCGCATCCTCGCACTCCTCAGAAAGCTGTGGGTGCTTCCGGTCGACATTCGGCTTGCGGCGCACGCCAACAATCTCCGTTTCCGCCCACGCAGCTATTCGCATGTCGGGCAGGTCCCGATGCTCGACATCTTCGACAAGCCGATCGCCGACTGGGATTCCGTCGCCAAGCGCTGCTTCGATATCTTTTTCAGTCTCGTGGCGCTCGCTTTGCTCTGGCCCGTCATGCTCGCCGCCGCCGTCGCGGTGAAGGTCACCTCGCCCGGTCCGATCATCTTCAAGCAGCACCGCCACGGCTTCAACAACGAGACCATAGAGGTCTACAAGTTCCGCTCGATGTACACGCATATGAGCGACCCGACCGCACGCAACGCCGTAACCAAGAACGACCCTCGCGTAACCCCCCTCGGACGCTTCCTGCGCAAATCCTCGATCGACGAGTTGCCCCAGTTCTTCAATGTGCTGAAAGGCGAGCTCTCGCTCGTCGGGCCGCGTCCCCACGCCGTGCTGGCGCAGACGAAGGACCGAACCTATTCCGATGTCGTCGAAGGCTATTTTGCCCGCCATCGCGTCAAGCCGGGAGTGACCGGCTGGGCGCAGATCAACGGCTGGCGCGGTGAAATCGACAACGACGAAAAGATCCGGTTCCGAACGGCATTCGACCTCTACTATATCGAGAACTGGTCGCTGCTGCTCGACCTGAAGATTCTCATCCTCACGCCGTTCCGGCTGCTGAACACGGAAAACGCCTATTGACCGCGGTCACCGCATCGCGGCCGGTTATCCTTCGCCCGCAGCTTGCCGCGATTTCGCTCGTCGGCTCCTGCCTGGTGACGATCGGCGTCTTTCTGTCCGGGTTCGTCATCGCCGAGCCCGCGCCCTACGAGGTCTTCATGGCGGGGCTCATCGGCCTCTGGGCGCTTTTCGGCCTCAGGATCTCCCGTGCCACGGCTCCGCTCACGGTCCTTCTCGTCCTGTTCATGATCGGCGGTATCCTGTCGCTGACGGTGATGGCCGACCTTGGGACCGGTCCGATGTATATGGCCGTTACCGGCTTCCTCTGCCTCACGGCGGTGTTTTTTGCGGCCATCATCGAAGAGAGCCACCAGCGCCTGCCGCTCATCCTCAACGCCTGGGTGGCGGCCGCGGTCATCACCGCCCTCCTCGGCATCCTCGGCTATTTCGGCGCGATACCGGGTGCGGCGAACTTCACGCTCTATGATCGCGCAAAGGGAGCGTTTCAGGACCCGAATGTCTTCGGACCGTTCCTCGTAGCCCCCACCCTCTATCTCCTTCACGGGCTGCTGACGCAGCCGATCAGCCGGGCGCCCTTGAAGATCGCCGGCCTGCTCGTGCTCACGCTCGGCGTGTTCCTCTCCTTCTCGCGGGCCGCCTGGGCTCTCGACCTGTTCTGCGTCGTCGCTTTCGTCTTCGTCATGCTGCTCAAGCAGCGCAGCGGTCTCTTCCGCCTCCGGATTCTCGTGCTGACGCTCTCCGGCGCCCTGTTCGTGGTGGCAGCACTCGTGGTCGCCCTGCAGTCGGACCAGGTCGCGTCTCTCTTCTCGAGCCGCACCCAGCTCGTCCAGGATTATGACGGCGGACATCTCGGGCGTTTCGACCGGCACCGGATCGGCTTTCTGATGGCCATGGAAAAGCCGCTCGGCATCGGCCCCATGGTGTTCAGCACCATGTTTCCCGAAGACGAGCACAACGTGCTTCTGAAGAGCCTGACATCCTATGGATGGCTCGGCTTCGTCGCCTATGTCGCGCTCATCCTCTGGACGCTGTCGCTCGGCTTCCGCTTCCTGCTGCTCGAGAGGCCGTGGCAACCATATCTGATGATCGCCTGGACCACGCTGATGGGCCATGTCGGTATCGGCAACGTGATCGACACCGATCACTGGCGCCATTTCTACCTGCTTCTCGGCATCCTTTGGGGGTGCGCCGCGCTCGAATATCGCCATAGAAGGCAGATCCGCTCCGGAACGCCCGCATGACCACGAGTCGCGAGCCGCCCGACGCCCCTCTGCGCCTGCTCGAGGTACTGGAACCCGGCGGCGGAGGGTCCGGACGCCACTTTCTCGATCTTTGCCGCGGCATGCATGCGCGCGGCCACCATGTCGAAGCGATCTATTCTCCCGTTCGGGCCGAAGACGGCTTCGTGCGCGAACTCAAGGCGCTCGGCCTTCCCGCCATTCATGCGGTCGGCATGCGCCGGGCGCCCGGCCCCTCCGACTGGTCCTGCTTACGCGCCATAAATCGCATCATCCGCACTGCCGGGCCGTTCGACGTCATTCACGGCCACAGTTCCAAGGCCGGAGCCCTGACGCGCCTGCGCCTCCCGGGAAGGCACGTGCCGCGCGTCTACACGCCGCATGCCTTCAGGACGATGGACCCGACGCTCGGGCGCGGCGGCCGACTGATTTACGGGGCGATCGAAACACTTCTCGCCCGCTTCTTCACCGACCATCTCGTCACGGTCTCCGGTGACGAATTCGCCCATGCGCTGTCGATCGGCATTTCGGGAAAGGGCATGTCCGTTATCGTCAACGGCGTCGACACCCCTTCGCCCGATATGGCGCAGACGGTGCGCGCCAGCTTCGGCATTCCGGCGGACGCCTTCGTTTTCGGCTTCATCGGCCGGCTCTCGGCACAAAAGGCGCCCGAGCGTCTCCTCAATGCCTTCGGCAAGGCCGCGTCGGCGGTCAGGAACAGTCACGTCGTCATGATCGGATCGGGAGAATTGGAGGAAGAGGTCCGCGCCGCGATCGCCGCAAGCGGCTTGCAGAACCGCATCCATCTGACCTCGGCCTTTACGGGACCTCAGGCGGTACCCGCATTCGATCTCCTCGTCATGCCGAGCCGCTACGAGGCAATGTCCTATGTGATGCTCGAAGCGGCAGCCGCCGGCCGGCCGATCATCATTTCCGACGTCGGCGGAGCCGGAACGGCCGTCGATCACGGAGAGAACGGCTACATCGTTCCGAACAGCGAGGACGTCTCACCGCTTGCAAGAGCGATGATAGCGGCGGCCGACCCGGATATGTTTCGGCACCTTGCCGGCGCCGCCGCGGCGCGCCGGGACCGTTTTACACTGAAACGTATGCTCGACGAGACGGAAGAGGTTTACCGACGAATGGCAGCGCAGCGCCGCCGACAGCAGTCAGTAAGATCGAATCAAGAAGACTGGAAACCGACGGAAATGATGAAAGCCGCTCAATCACTGCATGGGGGCTAAGGGATTGATTTTGATCGTCGGACCGGTGGATTCGAACCCGGGACCCTTGACCCAAGGAGAGAGGGCTACTTTCTGGACGCCCTGATACAAAAGGCATTGCAGAAGATCAGGTCGGGAATTATTTCGGGACTCGGTGAGCGCGGTTTTGCCTCCGGGCGTTCTGAGGCTAGGGCAGGACGAACACCGCCGCCTGGTCATCTCTCGCGGCCTGTTTCCCACCGCAACCGTTCCGTCCGACATCGTACGGCGGCTCGCGTTTCTCCGAGATGGGGCGTATACTATCTTCATCATCGGCTCATTTCCACGGGCACCGATGGCTGGGAGATCATCGCGCTTTCGCCCCAATGGTGGAGATTGCGCCATGCGCTCCGATATCCATGTCAATCCAATCAGTCCTTATGACCTCGACGTGATAGACTCTGTCTTTCGGGCTGAGTTACGCAAACGAAAGCTGTCCCGCTGCAGCGAAGAAGCAGAACAACTCGCTGCGAAGCTGATCAGTCTCTACCAGGCAGGTCGCCGGGATGCTTATGAACTCGCGGCCGCTGTGGCGGTCGCCGCCAAGGCAACCGACATCTCTGTTGATAGTTCGTCACAGCAGCACAAGTCAGGCACATCCTGCTGAGACGTCGAATATCTCCCCCCCGGTCTTCCCGCTCTCGGATGCCTTGGCCGATGGGTGCTGCAGGTCGCCGTCATCGGTCCGGAGCGCGATACCCAACCCCGGCGACCAAGACCGGCTGAGCGAAAATGGCATTCTTTCGGTCCAGGGCAACCGCCGGCGTGTCTTCGTTCCAATACCAAGGTTAATACCGATAATATCCATAGATCGGACGAGCGCCGCGCTTGCACTTGATCTCTTCCTTGTACTCGTCATCGTCCCACTTGCGCTCGATCTTGCAGCGGCCACGGCGGTATTCCTCTTTGAAGGCCCTTCGCTCATAACGAGGCCCGTCGTAGTAGCCGCCCCCGCGCCAGCGGCCGTGGCCGCTTTCGTCTTTCCAGGGGTCAGCAAAGGCCATACCGGCCATGCCCGTGAGCGCGACGCCAACGGAAATTGCCGTGGTTACGATCTTCATAGTCCTGCTCCTAGTGACATCGGAATCTAACGTTCCTGCGATGCCTTGGTTTCCAGGAGAGGGTTTTCCCACCTGACGGTCGAGGACAGATCAGACCTTAGTCCGGCTCGTGGAAAGCAAAGGTCTTAGGCCGGTGACCGAGCGAAACCTTTGATGCATATTGGAGTTGTCACCCCCGAGCGGCCCCCCTCGTCAGCCGCTCGAGTGTGGTACCTCGGAGCTGCATAATTGTCCCTTCAATGCAGCCCTGAGGCCCACCGCCTTACAGCGCACCGTCGTAGTGGCTTGGGACCGAAACCGAGAGGATTTGGTTGATGCGCGACAGAGACGATTACGGGCTGCCGAAACACTAAGCATTATACTTTTATCGATTTTGACGATTGCCGTTTACCTGATCGCGCAGACGCATTCTTACAAAATGAGAGCCGGGATGTCGCGGTGTACATTCCGACCGCTTCTGGCCAGAACAACGTTTCGGAATAGTCCGGCGCCGCAGGGCGCGGCCGATTACCGCGAGCAGCACGCGCCTGTCGGTCGAAGATGCCGTCGGCGAGACAAGCGACAGAGCCAGACGCAGGATCTCGTATAAAGAAAGCTATATCTCATAACATTAGCAATCGCTGTATTATACAACTGGCCAAGGGAGGAAGCGCAGATGGACAAACCTCGGGACGAACTGTCTCTCAGCGAAGGAGACAGACGCGAGTTTCTAAAGACTTGCGGCCGCTTCGCTGCCGTCACACCGCCTGCCGTGACAATGTTGCTTTCAACGAGCCTCACCTCCGACGCCAACGCAGCCTCGGGCAGCGGCTCGAGCGGCGGCAAGGGCGGTGGGGGCGGGAATAGCACAAAGGGCGGCAAAGGCGGAAATAGTACCAAGGGCGGAAAGGGCGGAAACAGCTTAAAAGGGAAAGCCAAACCGGGTAAGTGAAATGCGCGCGCCGTGGCACACGAGCCTCTCTTCCTCGGCTCGTCTGTCATCGTATGCACAGTGTGCCAGCAATCAAGTGCTCCCTCGAGGAGGATCGGACTCCTAGCGCAGGATACTGGGTCCAGAAAGGGAGGATGGAATGCAGTCGGCTCGAAGTGAGGCACCCCTCGATCCGACAGACGTCGATTTGCTCCAGCGCGTCTTCGATATTGCTCGCGAGCGCCTCGATTAAAACGACGATGCGCTATGCTCACGTCCTCGATGAGGAGGTGGCGGAAACCCTCGAATCGCTCTTCAACTCGAAACGTGCACAAAGGAAGAACAAATGACGTGGAACGTTTTTCGGGACTATTCGCTTCCGAACAGTGAATCCGAGCGCGTTTCGTTCCCATATTTCCGGTAGGGCTACCGAAAGCGCCAATCGTATCGCGTTGAAACCAAAGCGGAAAATGGTCGGAGCGGCGGGATTCGAACCCACGACCCCTTGACCCCCAGTCAAGTGCGCTACCGGGCTGCGCTACGCTCCGACCCGCTTGGTTACAAGCCCGCTCTCATTAGTCGGAACACACGCCCGGCGCAAGGGGAAAATGGAGCTCGCCCTTCACTGGAGACCGCCGGCTGTAGCGCAAGCGGCGAAACAACAGTTTTGTGATTTGGATCGATGCCCTGCGCTGGATAAACTGCGCCTGCAAACCACAGGAGAAGCCCATGAAGAGCATCCTCGTACTTGCAGCCGCCTTCGCTTTATCGGCGACGGCAGCGTCAGCCGATTGCCTGGGCCATTCCAATACCACGGCATCGATCGACAAAGTGGACAAGGAGATCACGACGGCGAGCGTGGCAAAGGCCGAGCAGTCGACCGCTGACGATCTCCTCCTGAAACAGAAGAAAGAACAGCAGTCGACGGAAGAAGCGGCCGAATAAGTTGGTCACAACCGAGTTGGGCCTCGGCAGCGCTTTCGAGGCCCCCTTCCCGTGCCTTCCCTGCTACCGAACCTGGTCGAGAAGACGCTTGCATTCGAGGAGGTCGTAGAGCGCTTCCTGCAGCAGCGCCCTGTCTTCCTTGCCGACCGATGTCTGGCCGATGGTAATCTCGGTATCGTCGCCTCCGTTGCCGAAAGAGAAGAAGCGCCGGCTCGCCGGCGCCTTCGGGCGGCCGACGATCTGGTCCTCCTCCGCGACGCCCGCCTTGGGCGGCGCCGGCTCTTCGTTGCTGGAAGCGGCAAGCGCCTCGACGGTCGCAAGGTCACCGCTCGCGATGGCGGCGACGAACTTGTTGCCGTTGGCTTTCAAGAGCTTCTGCACACCCTTGATCGTATAGCCGTGATCGTAGAGGAGGTGGCGGATGCCCTTGAGCAGGTCGACATCCTCGGGGCGATAGTAGCGGCGCCCGCCGCCGCGCTTCATCGGCTTGATCTGCTGGAACCGGGTCTCCCAGAAACGAAGCACGTGCTGGGGGAGATCGAGTTCGTCCGCAACCTCGCTGATGGTGCGGAAAGCATCCGGGCTTTTTTCCATGTGGTCCCATCTCCATAAGGCGCTCGCCGGACAAGATCGGCGGCGCGACGCACGGATCGTCGTGCGATGATTACACGAATCACGCCTACTTCAATGGCTTATGGATGGGTTTTCAACCACATTTGTGGTCGCCGACGGCAGTTCAGCCAGCCGGGTTGGACGGCTTCAGTTTGGACTTGCGGCTCAGATGCGCCTTCAGGACCCGCTGCTTCAGTACATTCGAAGCCTTGAAGGTCATCACCCGGCGCGGAGAAATCGGCACTTCCTCGCCGGTTTTCGGGTTCCGGCCGATGCGCTCGTTCTTGTCGCGCACCTGGAACGTTGCGAAAGAAGACAGCTTCACGCTCTCGCCACGCACGATTGCGTTGCAGATCTCGTCGATAACGGTCTCTACGAGTTCGGCGGACTCCGTGCGAGACAGACCCACCTTGCGAAAAACCGATTCAGCCAAGTCTGCCCGCGTTACTGTTTTTCCGCTCATCTTCCCCCACCGATGTCTGGCATGCCGATCAGCGATTGAAGACTATTGCCCTTGTCTTTTCCGGTCAAGCGCCTGCCGTAATTCATTATTTTCTTACCAGCGAAGAAGAACGGAGCCCCAGGTGAAGCCCCCGCCCATCGCTTCGAGCATTACGAGATCACCCTTCTTGATGCGGCCGTCAGAGGCGGCGGCATCGAGGGCAAGCGGAATCGATGCCGCGGAGGTGTTGCCATGCAGGTCGACGGTAACCACAACCTTTTCGAGAGGGATGCCCAGCTTCTTGGCCGAGCCGTCAATAATGCGGCGATTGGCCTGGTGCGGAACCAGCCAATCGATGTCGTCCGCGGTCGTTCCGGTTGCCTCGAAAGCCGCCTCGATCACGTCGGTGATCATGCCGACCGCGTGCTTGAAGACTTCGCGCCCTTCCATCCGGAGATGGCCGACGGTGCCGGTCGTCGACGGCCCGCCGTCGACATAGAGCTTGTCGCGGTGGGCGCCGTCGGAGCGCAATTGCGCCGTCAGAACGCCCCGATCAGCCTTGGTCCCGGCCGCCTCCTGCGCCTCCAGAACGATTGCGCCGGCGCCGTCGCCGAACAGCACACACGTCGTCCGGTCGGTCCAGTCGAGAAGCCGCGAGAAGGTCTCTGCGCCGATGACAAGAGCGCGTTTGGAGAGGCCGCCGCGAATATAGGCGTCGGCCGTCGCCACCGCGTAGACGAAGCCGGAACAGACCGCCTGCATGTCGAATGCCGCACCGTGCCGCATGCCGAGGCGGTTCTGGATGTTGACTGCGGTTGCAGGGAAGGTGTTGTCCGGAGTGGAGGTCGCGACGATGATCAGGTCGACGTCGTCCGGCGTCAGCCCGGCTCTCTCGAGCGCCGCCCGCGCCGCCGCCTCGCCGAGAGAGGCGCTCGTCTCGCCCTCGCCTGCGATATAGCGCTGGCGGATGCCGGTCCGCTGCACGATCCATTCGTCGGACGTGTCGACCCTGGATTCGATTTCCTTATTGGTCATCACTCGCTTCGGCAGTGCTGCCCCGAAGCCGCGCACGACAGAACGGATCATCTACTCAAACCTCATCATTCATGCCCGCGGAACGGCTTCGGACGGCTGGGCGCCATGATACCGTGCCAGGTCGGCCTCGATCTTCGCCTTGAGGCCGTTCTTCACCATATCGTATCCGACGTCGATGGCCGCGGCGAAGCCCTCGGCGTCCGCGCCGCCATGGCTCTTGATAACGATGCCGTTGAGGCCGAGGAACACCCCGCCATTGACCTTTCGCGGATCCATCTTCTCGCGGAGCCGGTCGAAGGCTCCCTTGGCGAAGACGTAGCCGACCCTTGCAAGAAGCGTGCGCGACATCGCGGCGCGCAGATATTCGGCGATCTGACGCGCCGTTCCCTCTGCTGCCTTCAGGGCGATATTGCCGGAAAAGCCCTCGGTGACGACGACATCGACGGTGCCGCGGCCGATATCATCGCCTTCGACGAAGCCGTAATATTCGATTCCCTCGACGTCGGCCTCACGGATGAGGCGCCCGGCCTCCTTAACCTCTTCCTGACCCTTGATCTCCTCCACGCCGACGTTCAGAAGGCCGACGGAAGGACGCTCGACCTCGAAGAGTGCCCGGGCCATTGCGCCGCCCATCAGAGCGAAATCCATGAGTTGCTGCGCGTCCGCGCCGATCGTCGCGCCGACGTCGAGGACGATGCTTTCGCCCTTCAGCGTCGGCCAGATGGCGGCGATCGCCGGCCGCTGAATGCCCTGCATCGTCCTCAGACAGAACACCGACATCGCCATCAGCGCGCCGGTGTTCCCCGCCGAGACGACCACATCCGCTTCGTCGGCGTTGATCGCGTCGATCGCCTTCCACATGCTCGATTTGCCGCGTCCGCGCCGAAGCGCCTGGCTCGGCTTTTCGTCCATGCCGACGGCGATCTCGCAATCATGGAACGTGCTGCTCGCCTTGAGCTTCGGGTGCTTGGCGAGCAGTTCGATGCATCGCGCTTCCTGGCCAAAAAGAACGAACTTTATGTCCGGGTGACGTTCGAGCGCTCTCGCTGCGCCCGGGATGACGACTTCAGGACCATAGTCGCCTCCCATCACGTCAAGTGAAATTCTGACCACGCGTGTCTTATCCTTTTTTCCCGCCACGCAACATATTTCGCCCCTCAAGCATCAAGCGGCGGCGATCCATGTTCCTTCTGATAGTGGGGCCGGCATGCAATGTCTCGGCGCAACGGCCCCTTGGCTGGAGTCGGGCCAAAATACTGCTTTTCGTCGGCGTGACAACCGAATTGTAAGCCGGGGCCTAGCCGTTTCAATCCTTTTTCCAGTCCTTCAGCACCGCGAACGGGTTCGGTCGTTCGTCGTCCGCTGCGGAGCTTTCGATGCGCTCGCCGAAAGCGGCGCCCGGCTTGCGCGGATAGGGATCAATGGCGAGCGCGACGTGCTCGCTGACGACCACGCCGGCATCGATCGTATCGCCTGTGAAGGTATCGGGCAGGTCGGGCCCGTCCGGATCGACGATCATCTCGCCGCCATCGGTGTCGGCCTGCCGCGCGAGACGTGATCCCTCCGGCACGAGGATCGCCTCCACCGGCTCCCGGATATCCGACTCGACCGGCTCGAGCGTCACGACGCAGGTCTGCACGATGTGCGCACGAACCTCGCCCTTGATCTTCACACCGTCCTTTTTCCAGCGCGCAATCTGCAGGTCGGCGGCAAGGGAAGAGACGCCGTCCACGCGCCAAAGTTTGGCAAGAGCCCGCAGTTCTGCATCGTTCGCCGACACATGCACGGTGACAGGATTTGCCGAAATATGCCCGACCTTCACCGGGTAGGAGAATGCCGATTTGCTCTCTTGCTTCATGTTCAGGTCCTTCCTCGCGCCGGCGCCGCGGCAGGGCGCGGTCGGCACGCTGCCATTCGATCGACGAACGATCGCGGCGCTTTTACGTTCCGGCCGGGGGGATGCGCAACTGACCCGTCTCGACGGCCTCTTCGGCAGTATCCGAGAGCACGGACTCGACCGCAAGGAGGTAGGAGGCGAGGCCCCGCATGGACGGCGCGTCCTCCACGTCGGCGTGAAAATTGCGCCTCAATGCGGCCGCCAATGCGCCGGCATCCCGTCCTTCGAGGGCCGCCGCGTAGGATTCGAGGCGGCCATAGAACATGCCGGCAAGTTTCTTCATCTTCTTCGGCACGCTCGCATCGCCCACGCCGAGCTCGCGGATGGAATGATCCACATCCTCGAAGAAGGCGTCGACAATCTCCTGCGCGATTTCCTGGCCGGCTCGCGCCGAGCTGCGCGTGCGGCGGAAATAAAGGATCAGAATCGCCGACAACATCTCGAAGCGCCCCATGACGGTGTCGGGCACATCGAGGTCGGTATAGAGAAACGGCTGGCGCGCCGCCGCGGTCAGTGCCGCATATTGGCGCTTCACAATCGCAATATTGCCGCTTTTTTTCTTGAACAGTCCAAAAATCATCACAGGGGCCGGCTGGCTTTCTCGAAATCAGGGGCAAGCGCCCATGATCATGTTGCATGATAGCCGAAGCTGGTTTACCGAAGCGGGCACGAATTGCAATGGCCGATCTGCCAATCGTTACTCCAGGGGAGCAGTCCTTGACGAAGCGGTATTTGACGACAAACCTAAAAGTCCTGGGCCGTGCCGTGCTCGTGGCTTCCCTTTGCACTACCGCCCTTTCCGCCTGCATGTCCGCAAATGTGGGTGAAGTCCTGCATCAGGGCTATGTCGTCGACCAGGAAACGCTGGCACTCGTGCCGGTCGGATCGAGCCGCGAGCAGGTACTGCTCTCGCTCGGCACGCCTTCCACGACCGCGACATTCGACAATGAGGTGTTCTACTACATCTCCCAGACCCGCAAGCGGCCGGTCGCCTTCATGAAGCCGAAGATCATCGATCAGTCCATCCTCGCCGTCTATTTCGACAAGGAAGGCACCGTCAGCCAGCTCGCGCACTACACGATGAAGGACGGGAAGGTATTCGACATGCTGACGCGCACGACGCCGACCGGCGGCAAGGAATCGAGCTTCCTCGGCCAGCTCCTGTCCGGCCCCGGTGCCGGACAGGCCGCCGCGCGCAACCTGTTCAAGGACTTCGGCAAGTAACCGAGCCGCAACGGCGCGAAAAAGGCCCGCGAGACCAGGTCCCGCGGGCCTTCTGCTTTCAAGACGCCTGCGTCAGGCCAGAACGGCGAGCAGGAGAAGGGCCACGATGTTGGTGATCTTGATCGCGGGGTTAACCGCCGGACCGGCCGTATCCTTGTAGGGATCGCCGACGGTGTCACCCGTCACCGAGGCCTTGTGCGCTTCGGATCCCTTCATGTGGCGCGTGCCGTTGCGGTCGACGAAGCCGTCCTCGAAGCTCTTCTTCGCATTGTCCCAGGCACCGCCGCCGGACGTCATCGAGATGGCCACGAAAAGGCCGTTGACGATCACGCCGAGGAGCGAGGCACCGAGCGCCGCGAAGGCGGACGCCTTCGAGCCGGAGATCAGCAGCACGCCGAAATAGACGACGATCGGCGCCAGCACCGGCAGCAGCGACGGGATGATCATTTCGCGGATCGCCGCCTTCGTCAGCATGTCGACGGCCCGGCCATAGTCCGGCCGATCCTTGCCTTCCATGATGCCCGGCTTTTCCTTGAACTGGCGACGAACCTCCTCCACGACGGCGCTCCCGGCACGGCCGACGGCGGTCATCGCGATGCCGCCGAAGAGATAGGGAATGAGACCGCCGAAGATCAGCCCGGCGACGACGTAAGGATTGGACAGGTCGAAGGAGATCGTCCCGACGTCGGCGAAATAGGGATGCTTGTCGCCATTGGCAGCGAAATAGGCGAGGTCGTTGGAATAGGCGGCGAAGAGCACCAGGGCACCAAGCCCCGCTGAACCGATCGCGTAACCCTTCGTCACGGCCTTGGTGGTGTTGCCGACGGCGTCCAATGCATCGGTCGACTTGCGCACCTCGGGCGGCAGATGCGACATCTCGGCGATGCCGCCGGCATTGTCGGTCACGGGACCGAAGGCGTCGAGCGCTACGATCATGCCGGCAAGACCGAGCATGGCGGTCACGGCGATGGCCGTCCCGAAGAGGCCGGCGAACTGATAGGTCGCGATGATGCCGCCGACGATGACAATGGCCGGCAAGGCGGTCGATTCGAGGGACACGGCGAGGCCCTGGATCACGTTGGTGCCGTGGCCGGTAACCGATGCCTGCGCGATCGAGTTCACCGGCCGCTTGTTCGTCCCCGTATAATATTCGGTGATCACGACGATCAGCGCGGTGACGATAAGGCCGATGATGCCGCAGAGAAACAGGTTCCAGCCGGTGATGTCCATGCCCGCGACGGTTCCGATCGAACCCCATCCGATCGTCAGCGATGTCGCAGCGCCAAGGCCGAGGATCGAAAGAGCGCCCGTAACGATCAGCCCGCGATAGAGCGCGCCCATGATCGAGGCGTTGGCGCCGAGCTTGACGAAGAAAGTGCCGATGATCGAGGTGATGATGCAGGCCGCGCAGATCGCCAGCGGATAGGTCATGACGGTTGCGAGCACCGGGGCTCCGGCGAAGAAGATCGATGCAAGCACCATCGTCGCCACGACGGAGACCGCATAGGTCTCGAAGAGGTCGGCGGCCATGCCGGCGCAGTCGCCGACATTGTCGCCGACGTTGTCGGCGATTGTCGCCGGGTTGCGCGGGTCGTCCTCGGGGATGCCTGCTTCGACCTTGCCGACGAGGTCGCCGCCGACATCGGCGCCTTTCGTGAAGATGCCGCCGCCGAGACGGGCGAAGATCGAAATCAGCGACGCCCCGAAGCCGAGCGCGACAAGCGCATCGATGACCTCGCGCGCGGCAGGCTCATGCCCGAGGCCTGCGGTGAGTATGAGGTAGTAGACCGAGACGCCCAGGAGGGCGAGGCCGGCCACCAGCATGCCGGTGATTGCACCGGATTTGAATGCGATGTCGAGACCGGAGGCGAGACTGACTGAGGCGGCCTGGGCCGTACGGACGTTGGCCCTGACCGAAACATGCATGCCGATGAAGCCCGCGGCACCTGAGAGCACCGCACCGATAAGGAAGCCGATGGCAGCTGCACCCGACAACAGGAGCCATGCGGCGATGAAGACGACGACACCGACTATGGCAATGGTTGTGTACTGACGCGTGAGGTAGGCCTGCGCCCCCTCTCTGATAAAACCTGCGATTTCTTGCATGCGGGCATTCCCCTGGTCGGCGGCAAGCACCGACTTTGTCGCCCAGATGGCATAGACCACCGAAAGCAACCCGCATGCGATAACGCCCAACAATATGGTCATTTCGCACTTTCCTCCGTTACAACCTGCGGGCTCATCCCTGCCGCAGGCCCCTCTCTCCGCGAATCACGCGCCGCCTCCTCAAGCGACGCGTTTTCGCGGCGCGGCCAGAGTGCTGTTGCCGATGTGGATCGTCAAGCCCCTGAAATTGCCCGCATGCCGGCCTTTTCAGGGTCCGGGAAGCGTTCGGGTAAAACAGGCTTTCAGGCGGTAGCCTGCTTGCCTGCGCGCATGAGCGGGAGAAGGAGAAGAAGGCAGAAACCGGCCACCGGCCAGACAGCCGCGCTCAGCATGTCCCAACCATAGCCGGAAAGCACCTTGCCGGACGCGAAGGAAGAACAAGCGACGGCTGAGAAGAGAACGATATCGTGAAAGCCCTGGACCTTGTCTGCCTCATGCGGCCGGTAACTCTGCGCGACGATCGCCGTGGAGCCGATGAACCCGAAATTCCAGCCGAGGCCGAGCAGTGACAGCGCGCCCCAGAAATTCCAGAGTGCGACACCGAGGTGAGCCACGGCAGCGCAGGCCATCAGCAGGAGGAGACCACAGGCGACGATGCGTTCGGCGCCGAAGCGGCTGATCAGCCAACCCGTGACGAAACTCGGAGCGAACATCGCAAGCACATGCCATTGGATTCCGAGCGTCGCGAGATCGCTCGAAAAACCGCAGCCGACAACCATGGCGACGGGCGCGCCCGTCATCATGAAGGTCATCAGGACATAGCTGGAAATCCCGCAGATCATTCCCGTCATGAAACGCTGGCTGCCCGCAATCTCGCGCAGCGGACGCGCGGGTGGCTGCTCGTGATGGGCCGATGCCGTTGTGTGGTCCGGCAGCCGCAGCGGCACGAAGAAGAAGAGCGCGACGATGCAGACCGGTACGAGAGCGACGAAAGCACCCGCAAACCACACGGGCGCGAAGTAATCGCCCGCGAAAATGACGATCTGCGGTCCGAGGATCGCCGAGACGATGCCGCCTCCCAGAATCCAGGAAATCGCCTTGGCCTTGTAGAAGGACGGCGAAGCGTCGGCTGCGGCAAAGCGGAGCTTCTGCGTAAAGCCGTTGGAAGCGCCGAGAACTGCGAGGCCGCAGGCGAAGAACCAGAAACTCTCCCGGAAAAGTGCAGCCGTGGCGAGCACGCCGCCGAGCGCAGCGATCGACGCACCGGCGATGAAGGCGAAGCGTCGGCCAACGAGTCGCGACAACACCGCAACGAGCACGACGCCGAGCGCCATGCCGAGATTGTAGGCGGTGAGCGGCGCCGTCGCGAGCGACTTGTCTTCGCCGAGCAACTGGTGGCCGGCAACGCCGCCGACTGCAAAACTGATCGGTCCGACAACGCCGAGCAGTGCCTGGGCGACGGTAAGCAACTGCACGTTTCGGCGTGCCTCGCGGAGGACCGTTCCCATTTCTGCCGGCTCGGCGGCCATCCGCGCTTACTTTCTCTGGTCGCCGCGAACCTGTTTGGCGATCCGGTCGAGGACGGCGTTGACGAGCTTCGGCTCTTCGTCCTGGAAGAATGCCTTGGCGATCTCGACATATTCGGTCACGATCACCGGAACCGGCACATCCTTTCGCTCAAGGATCTCGAAGGTGCCGGCGCGCAGGATTGCGCGGACGGTGGAATCGAGCCGGGAAAGCGCCCAATCGTCCTGAAGCGCCGAGCCGATCAACGGATCGAGCTTGCGCTGGTCGCGCACGACGCCCGCAACGATCGAGCGGAACCAGGACGCGTCTGCCCGGAGATAGGTGTCACCGTCCAGTTCCTTGCCGAGGCGATGTTCCTCGTATTCGGCGACAATCTCCAGGACGCCGGTCCCGCCGACATCCATCTGATAAAGCGCCTGAACGGCTGCAAGGCGCGCGGCGCCACGCTGGTTGACCTGTTTCAGCGGCTGATCCGAAGGGGTGTTCGTCACTTCTCTGCGCCCAATCTTTGCTTCAGTTCGATCATGGTCAGGGCGGCGCGCGCGGCGAATCCGCCCTTGTCGCCTTCCGTACGGCGGGCCCGTGCCCAGGCCTGCTCGTCGTTCTCGACCGTCAGAATGCCGTTGCCGAGCGCCAGGCTCTCGCTGACGGCGAGATCCATCAGCGCGCGCGCGGACTCGTTGGCGACGATGTCGAAATGGTAGGTCTCGCCGCGGATCACCATGCCGAGCGCAACGAAGCCGTCATATTCCGCCCCGCCTTCGTCGGCACCATCGAGCGCCATGGCGATCGCCGCGGGAATTTCCAGTGCCCCCGGGACCGTCACAATATCATAAGTGGCGCCGGCCGCATCCAGCGCATGTTTCGCTCCATCGAGCATCGCGTCGGCCATATCGTCATAGAAACGCGCTTCCACAATCAGGATGTGGACGGGCTTGATCTTCGCCATGGATCACCTGTCTTGAAAAATTCGGACCGGACTTGGCCGGTGCAGGCGGCGGTCAAACCATGCCCGGCACGGAATGGCAAGTAAATTCCGTTAACCGAAGGGCATTTGCCGTACCGCAATCTTCGATATTGGTGGAGCCGAACAGCAAACCCGCTTGTAACGGCGTCAACTGTCTCTAATCCTTAAGCGCGCCCAGGCCGATTCCGCGAGGTCGAGCCGGGCATGAGACGCGACCAGGAGGACGACTGCGATGACGGACGCGCAAAGGCCCATCGTCAATCCGAAGAACCTGAAGCTCGACCACTGGCGCCGTGGTTCGTTCTTCGAATCCAGCGACGTCTCTTTCGGGGCGCTTCTCGGTCTCAAGGATATCGGCATCGGCTACGGCGAGGTTCCGCCCGGCAAATCCGGGTGTCCGTTCCATAACCACCATGTCGAAGAAGAGCTGTTCATCATCCTCGAGGGGGAAGGAACGTACCGTTTCGGCAGCGAACGCCATGCGGTCGGACCAGGCGACATACTCGGAGCGCCCGCTGGCGGCCAGGAGACCGCGCATCACCTCATCAATACCGGCACGCTGCCGCTCAAATACCTGTCCATTTCCACCATCGCGGCCACCGAAATCTGCGAATATCCGAACTCCGGCAAGTTCCTGGCAAGGACCCGGCGTCCGGGCGAAGGCCAGGCGTCGTTCGACTTCATTGGCCGCGCGCCCTCGGCGGCCGACTATTGGGACGGTGAACCGGGCTTCTGAACTCTACTCTTCCCTGTCAGAATAAGCGGAGCGACAATGCACAGCGTCCCCACGATCGAAACCGAGCGGCTATTCCTGCGCCCCTACCGGCGCGACGACTTTTCTTCCTATTGCGCACTCTTCGGCGACGAGGAAGTGACCCGCTATACCGGCGGCGTGCCTTACACACGCGAACAATCCTGGACGCGATTCCTGCGCCAGGTCGGCATGTGGCACTACTTCGGCTTCGGCTTTTTCGCGATCCAGGACAAGCAAACCGGCGCCTTTATCGGAGAGGCCGGCTTCCACGAAGCGCATCGCCAGATCACGCCCTCGCTGGAGGGAACGATGGAGACAGGCTGGGCGATTTCTCCAAAAAACCACGGCCGCGGCCTGGCGACGGAAGCCGTGACCGCCGCCCTCGCCTGGGCCGACCGTCAGTTTCCCGCGCTGAGAAAGACCTGCATCATCGAACCGGGCAACCAGGCTTCGATCAATGTCGCCCTCAAACACGGTTTCAAGGAATTCTGGCGCACAACCTATAACGGCCGGCCGATGGTCATGTTCGAAAGGCGGTCGAGGGCATCCGAGGCTTAGAGCTGTATGAGGAAAAGTGTGTGCGGTTTTCCGCTCGCATCCCGCGTCTGAACTTCCTGGAACCGATCACCTTCATGTCTTAAGTCGATCCGACCCAAAACATGGTGATCCAGGCCCCGCGCGGAAAAGCGGAAAGATGAACAATTCTTAATTATTTTCAGCCTTTTACGCCACCGAAACGGCCACATTCCGGTCCACTTTCGTGACCGTTGGCACGGCGCGAGATCCTGGTCGGACACAACAAGGCGCAGTACCAACCAGTCGAAACGGTCCAGCTTTCTTCGCTGCGGGCGACATCACCCGTAAACGACCCGTGCTGGCCTGCAGGCTGCGCCTCAGAGAAGCAAACGGCCGTGGCAGGTCACGTGACCGATCGTCGCTGGGGCAGCCGCAAAACCAAAAGGAGCATGACAATGAACAGCATTGCGAAAATCTCCGTCATCGCCACCCTCTCCGCCCTTACCTTCGCCGGAATCTCCCAAGCGGCGAGCGTCGAAATGAACTGGCCGGACCGGATCGACCAGACCGTGCGCACCTTCAAGGGCGACAATTTCCGCGTTGTCGATGTCGATACGTTGAGCCGCCAGAACCAGACCCGTATGCGAGTAGACAAGGCAACACCGGGGCAGCGTGCCGCATTGCAAGCCGCTGTCGAAGCCAACAGACCGCTGCTCGCTTCGCTTAGGGCACGCAATGTCGAACTGGACAACGTCGCCGCGGCGAAGCAGGCGGCCGATGGCGGACTGACGATCTACCTCCGCTGACCTTTCGGCCGGCTACCCGACAATCTCGTCCGCCCCCACTTTCGGGGGCGGACTTGTTTTGACGGGCGATTTCTTTCAGCCAGACGTTATTCCTGCTTGGGAGCCGGGAATTCCGCCAACCGCGCGGCGTAGCGCGCCATCGTGTCCACCTCGAAATTGACGAGATCGCCGGACTTGCGTTCGCCCCAGGTCGTCACTTCGAGCGAATGTCGGATCAGCAATACGTCGAATTCGACGCCATCCACCTTGTTCACGGTGAGCGACGTCCCGTCGAGCGCCACCGAGCCCTTGGGCGCGATGAATTTCGCGAGATGTTCGGGTGCCCTGAGGCGGAAGCGCACGGCTTCCCCCTCCGCTTCGACGGCAAGGATCTCCGCTTTGCCGTCGACATGGCCGGAGACGATGTGACCGCCCAGTTCGTCGCCGATCTTCAGCGAGCGCTCAAGATTGATGCGCGTGCCCTCACGCCAGTCGGCGATCGTCGTCAGCCTCAGCGCTTCCTCCCATGCCTCGACCTCGAACCAGCGTTCGTTGCTGCCGGCTTCCGGAAGTGACGTGACGGTCAGGCAGATGCCGGCATGCGCGACCGAGGCACCCAGATCGATCGTCTGCGCGTCGTAATTCGTGGCGACGCGAAGCTTGATGCCTTCCTCGAGAGGTGTGACCTTCTCGACCGTACCGATGTCGGTGATGATGCCTGTAAACATTCAGCTATCTCTCTCGTAATCCTCGAAAATATCGTCGCCATAGCGCGCCGTGCGGCGAAGCGTGAAGCCCTCCGGCACCGACGTCCTTTGAAATGGGGATGAAATACCACCTTCGCCAATGGCTGCCGGACCGGTGAAAAGCAGGATTCGATCCACCAGATCCGCATCGAGAAAGGAACGCGCCGCTCTGGCCCCACCCTCCACGAGCAGGGAGGAGATGCCCCGGGATGCAAGTGCGGCCAGGAGGTCTGGGATGGTATCGGCGCTCAGCAGCTCGGCCCCCGCAGCTTCGAGGGCTCCTCGACGGGCGTCGTAATCGGTCCCTGCCTCCGCGAGCGGAGAGAGGACTGGTTCTCGGGTCGAACCCGAGGAGAGGGGCAAACTGCTCTGCCCCTCATCCGCCCTTCGGGCACCTGCTCCCTGCTCGTGGGAAGAAGGATAGCCCGCGTCTCCCGTTACGACGATCAGCGGAACGTCGCGCGCAGTGCGGACCAATTTCGACTCGAGCGGCAGATCGAGGCGGCGGTCGAGCACGATCCGGACCGGAGAGCGCTCCTCCAGCCCTGGCATCCGCACCGTAAGTTCCGGATCGTCGGCAATGGCCGTACCGATACCGACGAGGATCGCGTCCGTCTCGGCACGCAACACCTGCACCTGGGCGCGAGAGACGGCACCGGAAATCCTCACCTGCCCCTCGCCTCTCCGTCCGATCATGCCGTCCGCGGAAACCGCAAGTTTCAGAGTCACATGCGGGCGTTTCTTGCGCTGACGCATGAGGTAGGCCTCGAGCACACGCCCGCCCTCTTCATGGAGCGTGCCTATGTCGACGTCAATGCCGGCGCCGCGAAGCATCACCACGCCGCGGCCGGCAACGCGTTCATCGGGATCGAGGATGGAAACGACGACACGGCCGACCCCCGAGGCGATCAGCGCATCTGCGCAGGGCGGGGTCTTGCCATGATGCGAGCAGGGTTCGAGGGCGACATAGGCGGTCGCTCCCCTCGCCTTTTCGCCCGCCTCCGCAAGCGCCTGCGTTTCCGCGTGCGGTCGCCCGCCCGGAGCGGTCACGGCTCGGCCGACGATCGTGCCCTTGTTGACGATGATGCAGCCGACCGAGGGATTGGTGGAAGTCAGGCCGAGATTGCGCCTTGCAAGCCGCAGCGCCGCCGCCATGAAACGTTCGTCTTCACGTGCCGGCTCGCCCATACCGCTTGTTCTCCGGGTTATTCGCCCGGATCGCGGGCAATCTTGGCGCTTATCTCGGCGATCACCTTTTCGAAATCCTCCGCATGGGAGAAATCGCGATAGACCGACGCGTAGCGCACGAAGGCAACGTCGTCGAGGCTCTTCAACGCCTCGAGCACCTGAAGGCCGATTTCCTCCGAGGGAATTTCGGTTTCGCCCGAGCTTTCGAGCCGGCGGACGATGCCCGACACCGCCCGTTCGATCCGGTCGCGATCCACCGGGCGCTTGCGAAGCGCGATCTCGAAGGAGCGCAGCAGCTTATCCCGGTCGAAAGGAACCTTCCGACCGGTCTTCTTGATGATCATCAGCTCACGCAGCTGCACCCGCTCGAAGGTCGTGAAGCGGCCGCCGCAATCCGGGCAGATGCGGCGGCGGCGAATGGCGTTCCCGTCCTCCGCCGGACGGGAATCCTTCACCTGACTGTCTTCGGAACCGCAATAGGGGCAGCGCATGCAGCCGTCCGATCACATATAGCCGTACATCGGGAAGCGGTCGGTGAGCTTGATCACCTTCTCGCGCACGCCAGCCTCGACAGCGGCATTGCCCTCGTCGGAATTGGCGGCCTTGAGACCGTCGAGCACCTCGACGATCAGTTCGCCGACCTCCTTGAACTCCGCCTCCTTGAAGCCGCGCGTCGTACCGGCCGGTGCACCGAGGCGCACGCCGGAGGTGACGAAGGGCTTTTCGGGGTCGAAGGGAATGCCGTTCTTGTTGCAGGTGACGTAGGCACGGCCGAGAGCAGCTTCGGCACGCTTGCCGGTCGCATTCTTCTTGCGCAGGTCGACCAGCATCAGGTGGTTGTCGGTACCGCCCGAGACGATGTCCAGGCCGTTGGCCTTCAAGGTTTCGGCAAGGGTGCGGGCGTTCTTGACGACCTGGGCCGCATAATCCTTGAAGGAGGGCTGCAGCGCCTCGCCAAGCGCGACGGCCTTGGCGGCAATCACGTGCATCAGCGGCCCACCCTGGAGACCGGGGAATACGGCGGAGTTGATCTTCTTGGCGATTTCCTCGTCATTGGTGAGGATCATGCCGCCGCGGGGGCCGCGCAGGGACTTGTGCGTGGTCGTCGTCGCAACGTGGCAGTGCGGGAACGGCGACGGATGCTGGCCACCGGCCACGAGACCGGCGATGTGGGCCATGTCGACCATCAGCCACGCGCCCACCTCGTCGGCGATCTCGCGGAAGCGCTTCCAGTCCCAGATGCGGGAATAGGCCGTTCCGCCGGCGATGATCAGTTTCGGCTTCTGCTCGCGCGCCTTCCTGGCGACTTCGTCCATGTCGAGAAGGTGATCGTCTTCGCGCACGCCGTAGGAAACGACGTTGAACCATTTGCCCGACATGTTCACCGGGGACCCATGGGTCAGGTGGCCGCCGGAATTGAGGTCGAGGCCCATGAAGGTGTCGCCCGGCTGCAGCAGCGCCAGGAAGACCGCCTGGTTCATCTGGGAGCCCGAATTCGGTTGCACGTTCGCGAAGTTGACGCCGAAGAGCTTCTTGGCGCGCTCGATCGCGAGTGCCTCGGCGATATCGACATATTGGCAGCCGCCGTAATAGCGCTTGCCCGGGTAACCCTCGGCGTATTTGTTGGTCATGATCGAGCCCTGCGCCTCGAGCACGGCCCGTGAAACGATGTTCTCGGAGGCGATCAGCTCGATCTCATGGCGCTGGCGGCCCAGCTCCTTCTCGATCGCACCGAAGATTTCCGGATCGCTGTCGGCGAGAGAGCGGGTGAAGAAAGCGTCGTTGGTCTGTGAAAGCATCGGCTCGAGGCTCCTCTGAAGGGTGGCTGTTCTTTAGCTTCCTCGCACGCGGAGAGCAATATCCGCTATGCGGATTGCGTCATTTCCGCCATCCGCCGCGCCGGGTTCGCAGAGCCGCCTCCAATTGAAAAAGCCGCGCGTTCGATGAACGCGCGGCCTCTGATGAGGAATGCGGCATTTTTGCCTATTGCGGCAGGGCGTCGGCGTCGATGGGACCGGCTGACTGCTCGATCCCCGTCGTCGTTTGCAGCGCGAGTTCGGCCGCACCGTCGCGCTGGTAGATGTCGTCGCGGAACTGGACGACCCGGTCTTTTGCCGACCAGGCGGTGATATAGGTGAAGTAGACCGGGACCTCTTCGGCAAGCTTGATCGGCGTGTTGACGCCGGACTTGATCGTCGCCTCGATCTGCTGACGCGCCCAGCCTGGAGTTTCCTTGAGCAGCCAGGTGGAGAGGTCGCGCACGTTCTGAACGCGCACGCAGCCGGACGATTCGAAGCGCATCAGCTTGTTGAACAGGCCCTGCTGCGGTGTGTCGTGCATGTAGACGGCATGCTCGTTGTGGAAGTTGATCTTCGTCGAGGACATCGCGTTGATCTTGCCGGGATCCTGGCGGAACATCAGATTCGGCGCCTTCTCGGCCTGCCAGTCGATCGTTTCCGGCGACACTTCGTTGCCGTTGCCGTCGAGAAGGCGGATCGCGTTGCGCGCGAGATAGGTCGGATCCTTGCGCATCAGCGGCATGATGTCCTTCTGGATGATCGAGCGCGGCGCCGTCCAGTAGGGGTTGAGGATGACCTCGTAAATCTTTGAATTGAGGATCGGCGACTGGCGGTCGATCTTGCCGACGATGGCCGTATGGCGCAGCGCGACGCGGCCGTTCTCCACTGCCTCGATATAGGCCGCAGGAATGTTGACCATGACGTAGCGCCGGCCGAGGTCGCCCGACATCGACTGAAGCCGCACCAGGTTTGTCTCGAGCTGGGCGAGCCGGGTCGAGGCGTCGACGTTCATGGCCTTCAGGGAATACTCGCCGATCACGCCGTCCGCCGGAAGGCCATGGCGCGCCTGGAAGCGCTTGACGGCGCCGTCGACATAGGAGTCGAAGGAAGAGGAAATGCCAGCGGACTGCGGCAGATCGCCGGAGATCATCAGCCGCTGACGCAACTGCTGGACGGAAGGATCGGTAACGCCGATTTCGAGCCTTTGGGTGCTCGCAGGCGTGACCATCGGCCAGCCTCCGGCGGATGCGATCTGCTGATAATCGAAGATCGCCTGCTGCAGATGTGCGATCGTTTCGGGGCCGAAAACCGGCGTGTTGGAGAGGACCGCCGTAGCCGTACGCGAAGCCTTTGCGTCGAACTGGTCGTCCCAGGAGCCGCGACGCGGCGAATTGATGATTTCGTTCAGCGCATCCTGAGCGCCGGCAGCACCCGCCCATGCGGCGGCACCGAAGGTTGCGGCCGAGCGCAGAAATGCGCGGCGCGAGAAAGCATCAATTCCGTTCTTTTTCGACATAGTCCCACCGTCTCAATGCGCCAGAAGCGCGCTGCCCGAGCCCTAAAGCGCATAACGCGATGCGCTTTACGTCTTTGCATTCATGCAAGTCGCGTCCCAAAACCGATGTGCGCTTTTGGGCGACATGCATTAGCACGGTCATGGTTAACAAAGGTAAACCCCCGTGCCACCCGGCCCTCAAATCGCTTCACGTTCCCGCGAACAGAGCCGCCCCGGCAGGCGAGCCGCGCAACCGACCTCCGCCATATGGACGTAATCGCGCACCTACCGCACCCAAGCGTCGCTGTCACAGCAATATGGCCAATTCGTGTCTGCGCGCCGCCGGCGGGGCGCAGCGCTGCAACTACATGGCGCGAAAAGCAGCAAAGGTCGGACACGCAGGGATTGCGCCCGACCCTTGAGACTGAAGGTAAACCCGCCCCGATTAGAGGCGATAGAGGATTTGATCGTTCCAGAAGCGGTCGAGACGCTGCAGGAGCTTGTTCATCTGGGTGAACTCGTCGCTGCCGATCCCGCCGACCTTCTGGATCGAACCGATATGGCGCTCATAGAGCTTGGCGACAGTTTCGGCGATCTCCTGCCCCTCTTCCGTAAGGCTGATGCGGACCGAACGGCGGTCGACACGGGAGCGCTGGTGGTTGATCAGGCCGAGATCGACGAGTTTCTTGACGTTGTAGGAAACGTTCGAGCCCAGATAGTAACCGCGGGAGCGAAGTTCGCCGGCAGTCAGTTCGGAGTTTCCGATATTGAAGAGCAGGAGCGCCTGGACGGCATTGACGTCGCTGCGGCCCTGACGATCGAACTCGTCCTTGATGACGTCGAGCAGGCGGCGATGCAGGCGCTCGACGAGGTGGAGGGATTCCATGTAGAGACCACGGATGGTTTCTTCCTGCGGGTCTCTGGGCGCAACAACCTGCGGCTTCATCTTGGTGTTCATTTTCGTGCCTCACTGTTTCGTTTGGCGGTGTCTCTTTGTCTTCCCGCCTTGAGTGAGACCCTATCGAATACGTATAAAATTCTACTTAAACCGCAGCCTTAACATGAACTTACCGCGGACCGAGCCTGTCTCAGGGTGAATCAACCCTTACCTTCCGCACCTGGCGCAGTCGCTGATAGAGCAGCGCGGCCCGGAAAAGCACGAAGGTGACGGCGACGGATCCGTGGAGCACGATCAGCAACGGACGGTGGCCGAGGATGCCGGGATAGAACTTGTCCATCGCGATCTCCGTCGCGGCGGCAACCACCCAGACGACCGGCCCCCAGGAGACCAGAAGCCAGAGCCCGATGGCAGCGACCGGATAGACGACTGCCAGGGCCGTGGCGGCCGCGCGCCACTCCGGCGACAGAAGATCGAAACGGCCGGCGCCGTTATGGGAAAAGCCGATCAGCATGGCCCAATAGCTCAATGCGAACCAGAAGCAGGACGCGCCGACCAGGCGCAGGAACCAGGCGAAGAGCACCTCGGTCAGCGACGGTTTCGGCACATGAACAGAATCATGAAGCATGGCCGGCAAGATAGGCCGAGCGCCGGCGAACCACCAGCGCGAAGGACGGGAATGCGCCGCGATGCACTCGACGGGCGGAAGAAATGCCGCAGGCGGGTGGCGGGCAATGCGGGTTTTCAACCCCTGAAGGCGCATGATAAACCGCCTTCACGCACGATCAGGAAAGAGGGACGCGGCGCGATGAACGACAGGACAAATCTTGTGGACAGGATCACCGGACACCGCCGCATGCGCCGCAATCGCAAGGCGGATTGGACGCGCCGGCTGGTCCGGGAGAACCGCCTGACGGTGGACGACCTGATCTGGCCGATCTTCGTCGTGCCCGGCAGCGGCATCGTCGAGCCGATCGATGCGATGCCGGGCGTCAACCGCATGAGCGTCGACAAGGCGGTCGAGGCCGCGAAGGAGGCGGCCGGCCTCGGCATCCCGGCCATCGCCACCTTCCCCAATATCGACATGGCGCTTCGCGACGAGACCGGATCCGACAGCCTCAACGCCGACAATCTGATCAATCAGGCGACGCGGGCGATCAAGAAGGCCGTACCCGACATCGGGATCATCACCGATGTCGCGCTCGACCCGTTCACCAGCCACGGGCACGACGGCATCCTGCGGGGCGGCGAGATCGTCAACGACGAGACGGTGGAGGCGATCGCCAGGGCGGCGGTCATTCAGGCCGACGCCGGCTCCGACATCATCGCGCCCTCCGACATGATGGACGGGCGGATCGGCGCGATCCGCGAGGCGCTCGACGCGGCCGGCCACCAGAATGTCGGCATCATGTCCTATGCGACGAAATTCGCCTCCGCCTTCTATGGCCCTTATCGAGAGGCGATCGGCACCGGCGGCCTGCTCAAGGGCGACAAGAAGACCTATTACATCGATCCGTCGAACGGTACGGAGGCGATCCGCGATGCGGCACTCGATGTGGAGGAAGGCGCGGACATGCTGATGGTGAAGCCCGGCCTGCCCTATCTCGATATCTGCTGGCGGATGAAGGAAGCCTTCGGCCTGCCGGTCTTCGCGTATCAGGTTTCCGGCGAATACGCGCAGATCAAGGCAGCCGCCGCCAATGGCTGGATCGATGGCGAGCGGGTGATGCTGGAGACGCTGCTCGCCTTCAAGCGGGCGGGTTGCGACGGGATCCTCAGCTACTTTGCCGTCGACGTGGCTCGAATTCTCGCGAAACGCTGACGCCGGTGGCAGAACGGCCAGTGCATAGTTTTACCGCATTCGCTCCCCATATCTTGGGTGGATAGCAATTTGAGGCACGCGCATGAGCATGCATAATGAAGAACTGAGGCTTCCGAGCGAGGACTGGCGCGCCTATCAGGGCGTACTGTCACGCAGGATATTCGCCTTCATCATCGATTACCTGATCGTCGCGCTGCTGTGGATACCGGCGGCCGTCGTGGTCTTCTTCCTCGGCATCCTGACGCTCGGCCTCGGCTTTCTCCTCTACCCGGTCCTCTTCGCTTTGGTGGCGATGCTCTATTTCGGACTGACGGTCGGCGGCCGCGAGCAGGCGTCACCCGGCATGAGGATCATGGGCGTTGCGATCGCCCGGACGGATGGTCGGCCAATGGATTTCCTGACGGCAATCGTCCATCTGGCGATATTCTGGATCGCCAATGCGCTGTTGACGCCGCTCATCCTGCTGATCGGCCTCTTCACCGACCGCGGCCGTCTGCTGCACGACCTGCTGATCGGCACCGTGGCCGTTCGGCGCGACATGTACTGACGGGACCGTTACGCCGAACGAGTGTGTTGACGTTTTCCATTCTTCGGCCATGCTATTACGATGAGCAACCGCACGAAGAGTGATCCCCCCGCTCGATGAACACGCAGACCGCACCGTCTCCTCAGTTCTACCTGACCGCACCGGCAGCCTGTCCCTATCTGCCGAACCAGATGGAACGGAAGGTATTCACCCATATGGTGGGAGAGCGGGCGCCGGAGCTCAACGACCTGCTGACGCAGGGCGGCTTCCGCCGCTCGCAGAACATCGCCTACCGCCCCGCCTGCGAGACCTGCCGGGCTTGCATTTCCGTGCGCATACTCACCAACGAATTCGCACCCACGCGATCCATGCGCCGCGTGCTTGCGGCCAATGGCGAGATCGTCTCCGCGGAATATCCGGCCGAGCCATCGAGCGAGCAGTACAATCTCTTCCGGCGCTATCTCGACTGTCGCCATCAGAAAGGCGGCATGTCCGACATGTCGGTGCTCGACTATGCGATGATGGTCGAGGATACCCATGTACAC
This sequence comes from Sinorhizobium meliloti, assembly GCF_017876815.1. Lineage (NCBI taxonomy): Bacteria > Pseudomonadati > Pseudomonadota > Alphaproteobacteria > Hyphomicrobiales > Rhizobiaceae > Ensifer > Ensifer meliloti. The sequence continues at coordinate 3,874,636 of NZ_JAGIOS010000001.1, forward strand.
ACGAAGATCATCGAGTACCGGTTGCGGGTAGAAGGCGACGGCATCAACGACAAGGCGCGAGGCCCCCTGATCGCCACGGCCCTGACGGACCGGATGAGCGACGGCCTCTCCATGGTCTATTCCTTCTTCGATCCGGCTCTCTCCGAGCGATCCCTCGGCACCTACATGATTCTGGATCATATCCGCCGGGCAAAGGAACGCGGTCTGCCGCATGTCTATCTCGGCTATTGGGTCAAGGGATCGCGCAAAATGGGGTATAAGACAAAGTTTTTGCCGCAAGAGCACCTTATGGCCCGCGGCTGGGAGCGCTATTCTGGCGAGCACGATTCCACCAAACCCGCCACGGATTGAAAATTGACCCCATCCACTGACGCCGCCCGGCACCGGCGCGGCCTTGCCATCACCGGCCTCGGCGGCCTTGCGCTCTCCTTCGACATTCCGCTGATCCGGTCGGCAGATGGCGAGGTCTGGTCGATCCTTGCCGTGCGCAGCCTCTCGACCTTCCTTGCCGCACTCGCCACATGGGTGGTGATCAACCGCCTGCTCGGCCGCCGCGTCGCCCTGATCCCGGGAAAGGCCGGCCTGATCGCCGGGATCTTTTACGGCATCAACTCCTTCACTTTCCTGCTCGCCGTCTTCAATACGTCGACCGCGAACGTGGTCTTCATCCTGGCGTTCACTTCGATGTTCGCAGCGATCCTCTCCTGGATATTCCTTGGGGAGCGCCCCTCCAACGCCACCTTCCTGACGATGGCGGTCATGCTCGTCGGCGTCGGTGTGATCGTCAGCGACGGGCTCGAAAGCGGGCATGTCTTCGGCGACGCGATGGCGGCATCCTCGGCCTTCCTGCTCGCAAGCGCGATCACGATCAGCCGCGCCAGCGGCCGCGACATGTCGCTCGTGCCGCTGACGACGGCGATCTTCCCGGCGATCGCCGCCTTCATGCTTTTGCCGTCCGGCGGCCTCACGATCGCCGAACCCGCCTACATCCTCTTCAACGGACTGGTGATGATCCCGCTTGCCTTCTTCTGTCTGGCGACGGGGCCGCGCTACCTTTCCGCTCCGGAAGTCGGCATGTTCTACCTGCTGGAGACCATTCTGGCGCCGATCTGGGTATGGATCGTCTTTGCCGAAACGCCGACGAGCCGAACGCTCCTCGGCGGCACGATCCTCATTCTCGCTTTGCTCGGCCATTCGTTTTGGCAGATGCGGGTGAAGGCGGCGCGGGCGCGCATCGCCTGCGTGGAAGTTGCGGGATAAGATTGCCCCTCATCCGCCTGCCGGCACCTTCTCCCCGCAAGCGGGGAGAAGGCACAAGCGGCACTCTCGAACACTTGTTTCACCCCGGTGAAGGGATGCGGAGCACCGCCACGAGTCCCCTTCGCCCCGCTTGCGGGGAGAAGGTGGCCGGCAGGCCGGATGAGGGGCACTTTGCACCGCGCGAGGATGCGAGCGACGACTCCACGTCGCTGTTCGGGCCACTATCGCTGTTCGGGCGTCCCGTCATCCCTGGAGGATTCCTGCATCTGCGACTGCATCGCCCAGAGCTCGCGATTGGTGTCGATCCACTCGGCGGCAATCTCGAGCGGCGCGGGATCGGCCTTGACGAGTTCCTTCCCGGCGTTCCACCGCCGGGCAACCAGCCCCGCTGTCTCCAGGACGACCAGATGCCCCGCAAGGACGTCCTGCCCGATGCCGATGGCCGCAGCGATACCCGCCGCGGGCGTTTCGCCGGCAAACAGGACTTCGAATATGCGGCGGCGCATCGGATCGGCCAGCGCCAGCAACGTATCGTCAAGAGCCGAGGTCATCGCGTTCATCTCGCCGCCGCATGGTCGCTCGAATCGGAGCCGATCTAAGGAACATGCAGGAGATCAAGGAATTACAGCGACTTTCAGGATAGCGAGGACACCGGCCCGCGCTATCCACCAACATTGATCCACGAACGCTCCGCGCTTGCAAGCCCGGTGTTACCGATCTAGCCGCTGAACTTGCCGCTCCGTGGGAAGCCCTTCGGGACGACCCTCCCGGCGCCGGCGCGATCACCCATCCACTCGATCAGTTCGTCCCTGGTCTTGGTGAAGACACGGCCGGCGCTGTCTTCCCAGGTAAGCCCTTCGGCGATTGCGAAAGAGCGGATATCGGAAACGCCGCCATCCTTGTAGCGCTGGAGACGCACGCCCTTGCCGCGCGCCATTTCGGGAACCTGGACCAGCGGGAAGACGAGCATCTTGCGGTTCTCGCCGACGACGGCGAGATGATCGCCCTTGACCGGAACGACGAGCTTGGCCTCGTCGGGCATGGTGACGTTCATCACCTGCTTGCCCTTGCGCGTGTTGGCGACGATATCGCTCTCGGTGACGACGAAGCCATTGCCGGCCGTGGACGAGACGATGAGCTTGCGTGCCGGATCGTGCACGAAGGCCGTCAGCACGTCCTGGTCGTTCTCCATATCGACCATGATGCGCAAGGGTTCTCCGTGACCGCGGCCGCCGGGCAGCTTGTCGCCGCCAAGCGTGTAGGCCTTCCCGCCCGTCGTGAAGATGAGGATCTTGTCCGTGGTCTGGGCGGGAAACGAAACCTTCAGTCCATCGCCGTCCTTGAACTGGAGTGAAGACGTATCGGCGATGTGCCCCTTCAACGCCCGGATCCAGCCTTTCTCCGAGATGACGACCGTGATCGGCTCTTTTTCGATCATCGCCTGCTGAATGGCTTCGACATCCGCGTCGGGCGCGTCGGAGAAGGTGCTGCGGCGCTTGCCGAGCTCGGTCGCCTTGGCGAATTTCTTCTTGACCTCGCCGATTTCCCAGGCGACCGCCTGCCACTGCTTGTCACCAGAGGCGAGCAACGCCTCGATTTCCGCCTTCTCCTTCGACAGCGAATCGAATTCGGTGCGGATCTCGAATTCTTCGAGCTTGCGCAGCGAGCGCAGCCGCATGTTGAGGATCGCTTCGGCCTGGACATCGGTGAGCCCGAAGCGCTCGATCATCACCGCCTTCGGCTCATCCTCCTCGCGGATGATGCGGATGACCTCGTCGATGTTGAGATAGGCGATGAGATAGCCGCCGAGAATCTCGAGCCGCCGATCTATTGCGGCGAGCCGGTGGCGCGAGCGCCGCTGCAGGACCTCCCGGCGGTGCGCCAGCCATTCGCTGAGCACCTCGTTGAGCGCCATGACCCGCGGTACGCGGCCCATCGACAGCACGTTCATGTTCAGCGGAATGCGGCTCTCGAGTTCGGTAAGCTTGAAGAGCGATTCCATCAGGATATTGGCGTCGACCGAGCGGCTCTTCGGCACCAGCACGACGCGGACGTCCTCGGCCGATTCGTCTCTGATATCCTCGAGAAGCGGCAGTTTGCGCGCGATGAGCAGCTCGGCGATCTTTTCGATCAGGCGCGACTTCTGGACCTGATAGGGAATTTCGGTGACGACGATCTGGAAGCCGCCGCGTCCCAGATCCTCTACCGCCCAGCGTGCCCGCACGCGAAAACCGCCGCGGCCGGTCCGATAGGACTCGGCCATGCTTGCGCGGCTCTCGACGATCACGCCCCCGGTCGGGAAATCCGGCCCTTCGATGCCGCCGCGCTGCGGATTGGCCGGATCGAACAGCAGATCCTCCACCGTCGCATCCGGATGCTTGATGAGATGGAGCGCCGCGTCGCAGAGTTCATGCGCATTGTGCGGCGGGATGGAGGTCGCCATGCCGACGGCGATACCGGACGCGCCATTGGCGAGCAGATTCGGGAAGGCGCCGGGAAGCACGGTCGGCTCCTGGTCCTCCTCGTTGTAGGTCGGTCGGAAATCGACCGCGTCCTGGTCGATCCCCTCCAGGAGGAGGGCTGCGACCTCGGTCATCTTCGCTTCGGTGTAACGGTAGGCGGCAGCGTTATCGCCGTCGATATTGCCGAAGTTGCCCTGGCCGTCGACGACCGGATAGCGCTGGGAGAAGTCCTGCGCGAGGCGTACCAGCGCGTCATAGACCGACTGGTCGCCATGCGGGTGGAACTTACCGATGACGTCGCCGACGATACGGGCGCATTTCTTGAACGAGGAATTGGGCCTGAGGCCCATCTCGCTCATGGCATGAATGATCCGGCGATGGACCGGCTTCAGGCCGTCGCGGACATCCGGCAACGCGCGATGCATGATGGTCGACAGCGCATAGGCGAGATAGCGCTCTTCCAGCGCCGCCTTCAGGTCAACCGGCTGAATGTTGTCATCCCCGCCAGACGGCGGCAAAAGGCTTTGTCCCATATGTCCTTGCTACCTCAACAGGCGCGGAACGGCAAGAATTCCGGGTTATGCCACTGTGGAGAACGTCACCGGCGGGGGATCCCTGCCCCGCCCCCGCGCGAGTTTGCACTTGGCGGCAGAACTGCGCTTGCGTATCGTCCGGGCATGATCGACGCAATCAGAACGATTTCACAAGGAACTCCGATGATACATACGCGCAAAGTCCGCCTGATGCTGGCCAGCGCCGCCCTCCTTACCCTCGCCGGACCGGCCATGGCTCTGGACGGCGCGGACATGATGCAAAAGCTCAATGCAGCGACGTCGCCCAACGGCACTTCGGTGACCTACGACAAGGCGGAGGCCGACGGCGACGTGGTGACGGTCACCGGCATGAAGCTGCAGGTGGTGGCGAAGCCCGGCACGTCCATCGACATAGGCGAAGTGACGTTCGAAGGCGTCGAGGAAAAAGGCGGCGGCTACTATGCCGAGACCGTCTCCTTCCCGGATATCGCTGTCAGCGACAAGGATGCAAGCTTCTCGGTCAAGGACATCTCGATCGGCGGCCTGTCCATTCCGGGCAATGCGAGCGGTACCACGATCGATGACATCCTGCTTTATGAAACGGCCGGCACCGGCCCCATGACCGTAAACGTCAAAGGCAAGGACGTCTTCACCGCCGAGAGTACGGAAACCAATCTTACGCGGCAGGAAAACGATGCGGGCTTCGACTTCGACGCGACGCTTGCCGGAATCAAGGCGGATCTGTCGCAGATCGAGGATGCCAAGGCAAAGGAGGCGGTCGAGAAGCTTGGGCTGACGACGCTCGACGGCGGAGTCACGATGAAGGGCAGCTGGGAATTGCAAACCGGCAACCTTGCTCTCGACGAATACGCGCTGGACTTCAAGAATGTCGGCCGACTGAATATCGCGATGGACTTATCCGGCTATACGCTGCAATTCATGAAGTCGTTGCAGGAGGCAGCCAAAGCGGCTGAGGCAAACCCGAACAGGAAGGAAGCCGACCAGGCGATGGCGCTGGCGATGCTCGGCCTCATGCAGCAGCTTACCTTCAACAGCGCCTCGATCCGCTTCGACGATGCATCGATCACGAAAAAGGCGCTCGACTACGCCGGCAGCCAGCAGGGCGTCACCGGCGAACAGCTGGCGCAATCGCTGAAGGGGCTCGTGCCGATCATGATGGCGCAGCTCAATCTCCCGGAACTGCAGAACCAGGTCTCCAGCGCCGTCAACGCCTTTCTCGACAATCCGAAGAGCCTGACGATCAGCGCTGAGCCGGAAAAACCCGTGCCGTTCCCGATGATCATGGGTGCTGCGATGGGGGCTCCCAACACCGTCCCGTCCGTGCTGGGCGTCAAGGTGACGGCGAACGACTGATTGCGCTTATGGCGCGGCCCCATGCGGAACCCCCGGCGGCCTTGTCGCCGGGGTTTTTTTTCATCCGCCCGATCGATGATATGATGCGATGCTTGATGCTCGCACGCGATCGCCTATCTATTTTTGCGTGCCGACAGTTTGCGCATTCCCGACCGACCAAGCGGAAGGAGGACGCCATGGGACTGAAGCATTCGGATATCACCGCCATCCTCGGCCCTGTCGACGAAACGCTGATGGCTGAACTTCTCGCGACGGGCGCGACCGCGAGTGAACTTGCCGAAGCAATAGCGTGGGTCAACAACGACGAGGCGCTGATCGGCGAAGGCCGCCATCTTCCGGCCGGCCGCGTTGCGGCGCTGATCGATATTCTGACGCCCGAGGACGACGAGGAGTGAATGCAATCGGCAGCGACGGGGGAGCACGGCATGGCCGGCTCCCCGTCAACCCGCGGCGCTGCAGGAGGAGCGTGCCGGCGACGCGAAAGAAGCACGAATACATTCGGGAATTCCGTGTGGAGGGAGGCATAAATGGCTGCCAAGGAAGTCAAATTCACCAGTGATGCCCGCGATCGGATGCTGCGCGGCGTGGACATCATGGCCAACGCGGTCCGCGTGACTTTGGGACCGAAGGGGCGGAACGTCGTCATCGACAAGTCCTTCGGTGCACCGCGGATCACCAAGGACGGGGTTTCGGTCGCCAAGGAAATCGAGCTCGAGGACAAGTTCGAGAATATGGGCGCGCAGATGCTGCGCGAAGTGGCGTCGCGCACCAGCGACATTGCCGGCGACGGCACCACCACTGCCACCGTACTCGCGCAGGCTATCGTTAGGGAGGGCGCCAAGGCCGTCGCATCGGGAATGAACCCGATGGATCTGAAGCGCGGCATCGATCTTGCCGTCGAGGCGATCGTCAAGGAACTCAGGAACAATGCCCGCAAGGTCTCCAAAAATGCCGAAATCGCCCAGGTGGCGACGATTTCGGCCAATGGCGATGCCGAAATCGGCCGTTACCTGGCCGAAGCGATGGAAAAGGTCGGCAATGAGGGCGTGATCACCGTCGAGGAGGCCAAGACCGCCGAGATCGAACTCGAAGTCGTCGAGGGAATGGAGTTCGATCGGGGATATCTATCCCCCTATTTCATCACCAATCAGGAAAAGATGAGGGTGGAGCTGGAAGACGCCTACATCCTGCTTCACGAGAAGAAGCTCTCCAACCTGCAGGCGATGATCCCAATTCTCGAATCGGTCATCCAGTCCGGCAAGCCGCTCCTGATCATTGCCGAAGATGTCGAGGGAGAGGCGCTCGCCACCCTCGTCGTCAACAAGCTTCGCGGCGGCCTGAAGATCGCTGCGGTCAAGGCCCCGGGCTTCGGCGACCGTCGCAAGTCCATGCTGGAAGATATCGCGATCCTGACCGGCGGCACCGTCATTTCCGAGGAACTCGGGATCAAGCTCGAAAACACCACGATGGATACCCTCGGCCGTGCGAAGCGCATCATGGTGGACAAGGAGACGACGACGATCGTCGACGGCGCCGGATCGAAGGAGGATATCGGCGGCCGCGTCGCACAGATCAAGGCACAGATCGAGGACACGACCTCGGACTATGATCGAGAGAAGTTGCAGGAGCGGCTCGCCAAGCTCGCGGGCGGCGTCGCGGTCATCCGCGTCGGCGGCTCGACCGAGGTCGAAGTCAAGGAGAAGAAGGACCGTGTCGACGATGCGCTGCATGCAACGCGCGCGGCGGTCGAGGAAGGCATTCTGCCCGGCGGCGGCGTGGCGCTGCTGCGGGTCGTGAGCGCGCTCAACGGTCTTGCCACCGCCAATGACGACCAGCGCGTGGGCATCGAGATCGTCCGCCGCGCAATCGAGGCACCCGTGCGTCAGATCGCCGAGAACGCCGGCGCCGAGGGATCGATCATAGTCGGGAAGCTGCGCGAGAAACAGGATTTCGCCTTTGGCTGGAACGCCCAGACTGGAGAATTCGGCGATCTCTTCCAAATGGGCGTCATCGATCCCGCGAAGGTCGTGCGCGCCGCGCTTCAGGACGCTGCCTCCATCGCCGGTCTTCTCGTGACGACGGAAGCGATGATCGCCGAGAAACCGAAGAAGGACGGGCAGCCGCAGATGCCGCCTGGCGGCGGAATGGACTTCTGAGAAGCGCGCTCGAGCACGCACGACCGATGAAGGCCGCCCCTCATCCCGCTGCCGCGACCTTCTCCCCGTACGACGGGGAGAAGGGACAAGTGGCGAGCCCCCCGCGCGTCTCATTCGCCCCGCTGCGGGCGATGAGGGGCGGAGTTCCGTTCGACATAGCGACGCGCGGTTCGCCGCACACGGCTCTTCATCCCGCTGCGCGACCTTCTCTCCGTTCACGGGAGAAGGGACAAGCGGCGCGCCCCGCGAGTCTCCTTCGCCCCGCTTGCGGGGAGAAGGTGCCGGCAGGCGGATGAGGGGCAGCGCCTAAATCAAACCACCAGGTGTTTCTGATCGAGCGGCTCAAGCCGGTTCTGTTTCGATACCGCCTTCCGCCAGATCCTTGAAGCCGCCGATGTTGTAAACGGCCGAGTATCCCATATCCTGCAGGGTCTTGCCCGCAAGAGCGGAACGGCCGCCGGAGGCACAATGCAGAAGGATGGTCTTGTCCTTCTGAAAGACTGGATTGTGATATTGGCTTTCCGGGTCTGCCCGAAACTCCAGCATGCCCCGCGAGACGTTTACCGCCCCCTTGATCCTGCCGGTTTGCTGGACTTCTGTCGGATCACGGACGTCCACGATCAACACATCACCGGAGCGCATCTTCTCGGCGGCCTCGGCGGGAGACAATTTCGGGACTGAGCCGTTTGCTTCCGCCAGCAGATCCTTGACGCTCTTGACCATTGTTCCCTCCAACCGATGAGTTGCACGGAAAGGAAACGCCTCGAAACACCCGCTGTCAAGGCGAGCGTCACGTACCGCATTCGGGGACACTCTCCTCCTGCGCTTCGAAAACAAGGAACCGGACCAAAGAAAAACCCGGCGAGATCGTCGCCGGGTTCGTTCGGTCTCGAAGAAGATCAATCCTTCTTCTGCGGGATCGGTCGGATCGAGAGCTCCCTGAGTTGCGCAGGCGTCGCCTGAGAAGGCGCGCCCATCAGCAGATCCTGGGCCTGCTGGTTCATGGGGAACAGCGAAATCTCGCGCAGGTTCTTGGCGCCGACCAGCAGCATGACGATGCGATCGATGCCGAAGGCCATGCCGCCATGCGGCGGGGCACCGTACTGGAACGCACGGTAGAGACCGCCGAACCGCTCTTCGACGTCGGCCTGGCTCAGGCCGACATTCTCGAAAGCCTTGACCATCAGTTCCGGCGACTGGTTACGGATCGAGCCCGAGGCGATCTCGAAGCCGTTGCAGACCATGTCGTACTGAAACGCCTTGATCGACAGGAGATCGTCGCTCGAAAGTGCCGTCAGACCGCCCTGCGGCATCGAGAAGGGGTTGTGGGCGAAGTCGACACGCTTTTCCTCCTCGTTCCATTCATAGAACGGGAAGTCCACGATCCAGCAAAGCTCATAGCGGTCCCGGTCGACGAGGTTCAGTTCCTCGCCGGCCCTGGTGCGGGCCTCGCCGGCGAACTTGTAGAACTTCGCCGGCTCGCCAGCCACGAAGAAGCAGGCGTCGCCATCTTCGAGGCCGAGCTGCGTGCGGATCGCATCGGTCCGTTCCTCGCCGATATTCTTGGCCAGCGGACCGGCGCCTTCGAGCTTCTCGCCCTCCTTGCGCCAGAAGATGTAGCCGAGGCCCGGCTGCCCCTGGCTCTGGGCCCAGGCATTCATGCGATCGCAGAATGCGCGGGAGCCGCCGGTCTTGGCGGGAATGGCCCAGATCTCCACCTTCGGGTTGGAGGCGATCATGTTGGCGAAGACCTTGAAGCCGGATCCGGCGAAATGCTCCGTGACTTCCTGCATCTCGATGGGGTTGCGCAGATCCGGCTTGTCGGAACCGTATTTGCGGATCGCCGTGTCGTAGGGGATACGCGGGAACTTGTCGGTCACCGGCTTGCCGCCGGCGAAATCCGAGAAGATTGCCCGGATCATCGGCTCCATGGCGTCCCAGACGTCTTCCTGCTCGACGAAGCTCATCTCGAGGTCGAGCTGGTAGAACTCGCCGGGCAGCCGGTCGGCGCGCGGATCCTCGTCGCGGAAACAGGGCGCGATCTGGAAGTAGCGGTCGAAGCCGGCGACCATCAGAAGCTGCTTGTATTGCTGCGGCGCCTGCGGCAGCGCATAGAAGTTGCCCGGGTGGATGCGGCTCGGCACCAGGAAGTCACGCGCACCTTCCGGCGAGGAGGCCGTCAGGATCGGCGTCGTGTATTCGGTAAAGCCGATGTCGCCCATCCGCCGGCGCATTGCGGCGATGATCTCGGTGCGCCTGACGATGTTCTTGTGCAGCGTCTCGCGGCGGAGATCCAGGAAGCGGTATTTCAGGCGCACGTCTTCCGGATAGTCCGGCTCGCCGAAGACCGGCAGCGGCAGCTCCTTGGCGGCCGAGAGAACCTCGATCTCGCGGGCATAGAGTTCGACCTCGCCGGTGGGCATGTTCTTGTTGACCGTATCGTCGGTGCGCGCCTTGACGGCGCCATCGACGCGAATGACCCATTCGCCGCGCACGGTCTCGGCGGTCTTGAAGGCCGGCGAATCCGGATCGGCGACGACCTGGGTCATGCCGTAATGGTCGCGCAGGTCGATGAAGAGCACGCCGCCGTGATCGCGGACGCGGTGAACCCAGCCGGAAAGGCGAACGGTGGAGCCGACATCCGACTTGCGGAGGGCGGCACAGGTGTGGCTGCGGTAACGGTGCATCGTATAGTCCCGGAATTGCTTAAAGGCCGCGCAGCTCGCAGAACGGCGCAGGGCGGCATGGTCAAAGTCGGGCGGAAAAGCGCATGATGCGCCGGTTTTGTCAAGGCCGCGGCGGCGCCGGCGGCAAGAGCGCTGCCCCGGTCGCACAAGTTGCCCGCTTCGACCACAGCCGCAAGCGGTACGGCGCAAATTTGGACACGAGTGGTCACAAATTGCTACTGTTCCCGCGCGTCAGCCACGGTTAAACAGGGGCAAGGGTCGCGTATCGCGCGAGTCGCGGCCGCAATCGGATGCCTTCTGTTCCATGTCCCAGATTCGCCCGCTCATCCCGCTGCTCGTCACCGCAGGCATTCTGATCGGCGGCAACGGGTTGCAGGGCACGTTCATTTCCTTGAGAGCGCTCGAAGAAGGATTCTCGACCTCGCTGATCGGCGTGATCGGCGCCGGCTACAATGTCGGCTTTGCAATCGGCTGCGTCTACGTCACCCGCATTCTGAGGGCGATCGGCCATATCCGCACCTTTTCGGCGATGGCAGCCATCGCTTCCGCCGCTGCGATCGCCATGGTGCTCGTCATCGATCCGTGGTTCTGGTTCCTGATGCGGCTCGTCGCCGGCATCTGCTTCGCGAGTCTCTTCGCCACGGTCGAGAGCTGGTTGAATGCCAGCGTCACCAACGGCAACCGCGCGCGTACCCTTTCGATCTATCGCCTCGTCGATCTCGGCTCGGTGACGGCTGCACAATATGCAATTCCCGGCATCGGGATCGGCGGCTTCGAGCTTTTCGCCATCATCTCGATGGCGCTGACGCTTTCGCTCGTGCCGATCTCCTTTGCCGATCGGTCGAGCCCGGTCGCACCGGAAGCGATACGCTTCGACGTGAAGGCGCTCTGGAACATCTCGCCGCTGGCCACCATCGGCTGCATCGTCGTCGGCCTCACCAATGCCGCGTTCCGCTCGCTCGGCCCTATCTATGCGCAGGAGATCGGCCTTTCGGTGACGGCGATCGCAACCTTCATGAGCGCCGGCATCATCGGCGGCGTCGTGCTTCAATATCCGCTGGGATACTACTCCGACCGGATCGACCGCAGGCTGATCATCCTGATCGCCACCTTCGGCTCCCTTCTCGCGGGGCTCTTCCTCGCCTTCGTCGCCGGAAGCGACGAGTGGTTGAACTTCGCCGGCATCTTCGCCTTCGGCGCATTCGCGATGCCGCTCTTCTCGCTCTGCTCCGCGCATGCCAACGACCATGCGGCCGAAGGCCAGCATGCGCTCGTCTCCGCCGGCATGCTCTTTTTCTGGTCGCTCGGAGCCATCATCGGGCCGCTCCTCGCATCCTTCCTGCTCGAGATCTTCGAACCGCCTGTGCTCTTCATCTATACGGCAGCAATCCTGGCGCTCTTCATGGCCTACACGATCCGGCGCATGACCGCGCGCAAACCCGTTCCAACCGAGGAACGGTCGATGCGGTTTCGCAGCCTTCTGCGCACATCGTCCTTCTTCAACAAGCTTGCGGGCGGCCAGACGCGGAAAGAGCCTTGATCCGATAGGGCTGCAGCTAGAGCGGGATGAGGAAAAGTGCGTGCGGTTTTCCGCCCGCATCCCGCGTCTCAACTTCTCGGAATCGATCACGATGTTTTAGGTCGACCCGGCCCAAAAACATCGTGATCTACGCGCCGCTGCCGAATTGCTGAAAGTGAAAATCAGGTTTAATAACGGACCGGACCGTTTTTCGGGGGCGAAGCGTGCTTTGCCGCGCCGCTCCCCTCCCTCCGGAAATAGACACGCAAAGATACCGATGCTCAATCGCCGAATGTTTCTCCAGGGTTCAGCCGCGCTTGGCGGCGCCTTCACGCTCGGCGCCGGTCTCGCCGCGAGGGCGGGCGCAGCCCCCGATCCGCAGATCCTGACGGCGCGGTTCGCCGAGGCGCAGATCGCGGCCGGCGGCGTCACCCCCCGGGTCATGACCTATGATCCGGGCGATCCGGCAAGCACCGCCATGCCGCCCGTTTTGAGGATGCGCAAGGGCGAGCCCTTCGCGGCGAGGCTGGTCAACCGTCTGGACGAGCCGACGACCGTCCACTGGCATGGACTGAGGATCGCCAATGCGATGGACGGCGTGCCGGAAATGACGCAGCCCTATGTCTATCCCGGCGACGGCTTCGACTATCTCTTCACACCGCCGGACGCCGGCACCTTCTGGTACCACCCGCACTGCAATACGCTGATGCAGATGGGGAGCGGCCTGACTGGCGTGATCGTCGTCGAGAACCCGGAGGATCCGAGTTTCGATTCCGAGATCGTTCTCAACCTCAGGGACTGGCGGCTCGGCGCGAGCGGCGAGTTCATCGCCCCTTTCAAACCGCGGGATGCGGCGCGCGGCGGGACCTATGGAACGGTGAGAACCGCGAACTGGCAGCGCGAGCCGGTCTACGACGCTCCCGCCGGCGGGCTCGTCCGCGTGAGAATCGCCGCAACCGACGTTACGCGCATCTACACGATCGGGCTCGAAGGCGCAGAGGCCAGGGTGATCGCCCTCGACGGCAACCCGGTCGAAATCCCCTTCGCGCTCGACCGGCTCGACCTCGGCCCCGGCCAGCGCGTCGATCTTGCGCTCCGCATGCCGCAGAGCGAGGGCCAGCACGCACGGCTTGGCAATTTCCGCGGCTCCAGCCCCTGGACGATCGCAGCCTTCCGGGCAGTCGGCACTTCGCTGAAGCGGGAGCTCGGGGATATCGCACCTCTGCCCCCGAACCCCGTTGCCGAAGCCGACATTTCCACGGCCAAGCGTATTCCGATCGACCTGACCGCTACGGCCGAGCACGAGCCGGCCGCTTCGATCTGCGGCTCGCTCGGTTATACGTTCTGGGCGATCAACAAGGTTCCGTGGCCAGGTGACACGCCCGATCCGGTCGCCCCCATCGAGGAACTCAAATTCGGGAAAAGCTATGTGCTGGAGATCGCCAACCGCACGCCGCATGCCCATCCGATCCATCTGCATGGGCTGAGCTTCCGCATCCTCGCCTCTAACAGGCGGAGCGTGCTGCCGCCGCCGACCGACACGATCCTGCTCTTGCCGGACGAACAGGCGCAGCTCGCACTGGTCGCGGACAATCCCGGCGACTGGGTCTTCCATTGCCATATCATCGAACATCAAAAGACCGGGATGTCGGCTTATTTCCGGGTCGCCTGACAATTTCGATTGTGACAGGTGCCGTGAAACGGTACACGGGGAAACTCAAAGCCGCATTTTTGCCACAGTGATTAAAGCCCGATGATTCAAACGACAGCAGATCTTGAGGCCGCCTGCCGAGAGCTGGCCCGTTCAAGCTATATTACGATCGATACGGAGTTCCTGCGCGAAACCACGTTCTGGCCGGTGCTGTGCCTCATTCAGATGGCAAGCCCGGAAATGGCAGTGATCGTCGATCCGATGGCACCCGGGATCGACCTCGCCCCGTTCTTCGCGCTGATGAGCAACCCGGATGTCGTGAAGGTGTTCCACGCCGCCAGGCAGGACATCGAGATCATCCACCATCTCGGAAATCTCATTCCTCATCCGATCTTCGATACGCAGGTGGCCGCGATGGTTTGCGGCTTCGGTGACAGCGTGTCCTATGACCAGCTCGTCAACCGCATCAAGAACGAGCAGATCGACAAGTCGTCCCGCTTCACCGATTGGAGCCGCAGACCGCTCACCGACAAGCAGCTCGACTATGCGCTGGCGGACGTGACGCATCTGAGGGATATCTACCAGTACCTCACCAAGGAACTGGATCGCGAGGGACGCTCCTCATGGCTTGCGGAGGAAATGGCGATCCTCGAAAGCCGGGAGACCTACGATCTCCACCCGGACAATGCCTGGCAGCGGCTGAAGATGCGGGTGAAGAAACCCATCGAGCTCGCCGTCCTGCAGAAGGTGGCGGCGTGGCGCGAACGCGAAGCGCGCGCCCGCAACGTGCCGCGCGGGCGAATTATCAAGGATGATGCGATCTATGAGATTGCGCAGCAGCAGCCGAAGGATGCCGAGGCGCTCGGACGCCTCAGGACCATTCCCAAGGGCTGGGAGCGCTCCAGCGCGGGGACGGCCCTCATCGAGGCAGTCGGCGAAGCCCTTGCGATCCCGAGGGGCGAGCTGCCGCGCCTGCCGCGCCAGAACCACGCACCCGAGGGCGCTGCGGCGGCGAGCGAGCTGCTCAAGGTGCTGCTGAAACTCATCTCCGAAAAGGAGGGAGTCGCGGCCAAGATCATCGCCAACAGCGACGATCTCGACAGGATCGCAGCCGAGGGCGAAGGTGCGGACGTCGCCGCGCTCAAGGGCTGGCGGCGTGAGCTCTTCGGCATGACGGCGCTGAAACTCATCAACGGCGAGGTGGCATTGCGCTTCGTCGACAAAAAAGTCGAGGCGATGGAAATCGGCGGTTGAAAACCGCCGCTCGACGACAACTTTCCGCCCGAATCTGAGCTTAGCCGAGACATTTCGAGGGCTGATCGCCGCCGCCCGGCCCCGCGGGCTTCAACTGCATGTGTCCTTTCAGGACAAAACATGTAGCAACTCAAATTGCTCCGGCGACCTTTGCGTGCCTGATAAGACGCGCGGCGCTGTAAATTCTCGATTTCGAGGCTGTCACATGCGCTGGAGATTTTCCACGCTCGAGATCATCCTGTTGCTGCTCGTCGTCGCCGGCAGCGGCATGGCCTATGCGTGGGTCGTCTACGGCGGCGGCGGCCTGATCGGCGCAACCTATGCGCTCTTCATGTGCATGCCGATTCTCGCCTTTGAACGGCACATCATCTTCCGGCGCCTTTACCGGAGAATCCACGGATCGCCGACGCCGGCGTTTCTTCTCTCGTCCCTCGCCGTCTACTTCATATTCGTCAACGTCGGATACGCAGCCGCCGGGCTGCTTTTGCACGTCGCCGGCGTCATGCGTGAAAGCAGGACGGACGCGATGCTGCCATCGCTCAACGTGCTGGTGTACGCACTTGCGACCTCCGGTCCGATCATCTTCGTGCTCAGGGTGCGCGAATTGCTCGGCCGCGACGTTTTCCTGAGCCTCCTGACCGGACGATACCGCAAGCCGGTGCAGGAGGAACGCGTGTTTCTTTTCATCGATCTCGCCGGATCGACATCGCTTGCCGAGCGCTTCGGCGACCTGCGCATGCAGGAATATTTGGGAAAGCTGTTTGCAGCCATGGCTGATCCCGTGCTGCGCTATGGCGGGTCCATCGACGACTATGTCGGCGACGCTGCCGTGATCACCTGGCCTTACGATCGCGCTGTCGCGGATGCAGCCTGCATCCGCTGCGTGTTCGACATTCTGGAGCAGATCGAAGCGGACGCCCATCGCTGGCAAAAAGACTACGGCGAGGTGCCGCGCCTGCGTGCCGCTCTGCATGGCGGCACGATCGTTGCCGCGGAGATCGGCGTCGACAAGCACAAGATCACCTATTTCGGCGACACCGTGAACACGACGGCACGCCTCGAGGGCCTGTGCCGAACGCTAAACCGTCAGGTCTTGATCTCAGCCGATCTGCTGCGGCGCTTGCGCCCGCCCGTCTTCGTGCGCGCCGAGGATCTCGGCGAGCATGAGGTCAAAGGTCGTGGCCAGAAGCTCGCGGTTCTGTCGCTCACGGCCGGTTCGCTCAGCGGCGACGGCGCCACGGAACCAGCCGGGGAGACCGTTCGCAGTCCGGCCGCCGAGGCTTTCACCTCGCTGTAAGACAAACATCAAACAGTTGTCATCGAAGCCGCCTATCGGGTTCACCTGCACTCCAACCCGAGGTGAAGTTATGACGAAATCCATCCTTGCCGCCATGGCGCTGACCCTGCTGGCGTCGAGCGCCGCGCTTGCCGAGGAAAAGGCCTTCCCTGCAAGGCTCGAGGCGCATGCGATCCTTCCCGCAAACACCATCGTCGCCGCGCCGGCGGATGCCGCGGACTACCTCAAGACCTCGGGCAAGTTCTCGACCGCCGACCGCAAGCGCGCCGCCGAACTGGGCAGCGTCGCCGGCAAGGACGGCGTTCGCCCGACCGGTTTGTCGCTTCCCTTCAACGGCCAGCCGATGCAGGGCTTCTCCGGCATCAAGGCGATGGAGGACGGCACTTTCTGGAGCCTTTCGGACAACGGCTTCGGCAACAAGCTCAACTCGACCGACGCCATGCTGATGCTCCACCATCTCAAGATCGACTGGGACGCCGGCAGGGTCGAGGCGTTGAAGACCCTGTTCCTGTCCGACCCCGAGCGCAAGACCCCCTTCCCCATCGTCATGGAAGGCTCGGCCACCCGCTATCTCACGGGCGGCGACTTCGACGTCGAATCGATCCAGCCGGTCGCCGACGGCTTCTGGGTCGGTGAGGAATTCGGCCCCTACATCCTGAAGTTCGACCTTGACGGCAAGCTCACCGACGTCATTGCGACTGTTGTCGGCGGCAAGCCCGTGCTCTCGCCCGACAATCCGGCACTGACGCTGCAGGCAGACCCCTCCAAGAAGGCACCGGACTTCAACCTGAAGCGCTCCGGCGGTTACGAAGGTCTGGCACTTTCGAAGGACGGCTCGAAGCTCTACGGACTGCTCGAAGGGCCGATCTGGGCAGACAGCGAGTCGGTGGAAGAGGCGGAGGGCCGGCCGGCGCTGCGGATCGTCGAGCTCGACGCCGGCAGCAAGGCCTGGACCGGGCGCAGCTGGCTGTATCCGCTGGCCGAAGGCGGTGAAGCGATCGGCGATTTCAACATGCTCGACGAGAAGACTGCGCTGGTGATCGAGCGCGACAACGGCGCCGGCACCGTCGACAAGGCCTGCGCGGACCCCAAGAACCCGCAGCCGGATTGCTTCGCCGTCGGGTCGAAGCTGAAGCGTGTCTACAAGATTGCCATGGACGATGAAAACGTCGGCAAGGCCGTGCGCAAGATCGGCTATGTCGACCTGCTGAAAATCGCCGATCCGGACAACCGCAAGCGCCAGGGCGGCGGCGAGGGCTATTACGACATGCCCTTCGTCACCATCGAGAATGTCGACCGCGTGGACGAGACGCATATCATCGTCGGCAACGACAACAACCTGCCTTTCTCCGCCGGGCGTTCCCTCGACAAGGCGGACGACAATGAATTCGTGTTGCTCGAAGTGGGCGAATTCCTGAAGGCCGAATAGACCCACTCCTCCTGCCCTCATCCCTGTGACAAGGCAAGCACAGGGATGTGGGCACAGGGATGTGGGCACAGGGTTGAGGGCGCACGGTTGTGCCGCACGTCCTTGGCGCGTCGAGCGCGAACGTTCGAAAGAGCAATCAGCGCTCGAAGGAGAAGGCGAGCTTCTTGCCGGTAAGCTTGCCGAGCTGCTGGAGCCGGCCGTCGAGGCGTTCGCCCTCGAAGTCGGCATAGGCTGCCGGGACGACGAATTCGAGATCGATGTCGGGCTTCGAAGATCGCCGGAGCGTGAGGTGGCGCGCCACACCCGGCATGGAGGCCGAAAAGAGATAGGCGACGCGCAACAGCCCGCCCAGGAGCTTGGCCAGTTCGTGCAGGCGCGGCGTCGTGATGCCGGCGAGCGGGCTCGTGGCGCCGTCGTCGTTGAGCCCTTCGAAGCGATAGTAATTCGCGAGCGCGATATAGGCCCGCCCCGCATGGGTGATACCCGTGAAGGCCGAGTGCGCAATGATGTTCAGCGCCTGCAGACCGCGATAGTCGGGATGCGCCCGCCAGCTGATATCCGCCAACAAACAGGCGGCCTGACGGTAGCGCCTCTCCTCTTCCGTCTCCTCGACGCCGAAGAACGGCACCAGGCGGCCGGTCCATTCGGCGAGCTCGCGCGCATGCTCGGGCGAGCGGGCGCGAAGGATGGCGAGTTCGTTGGCAGCGGTCAGCAGCGGGTCCTGCCGGCGCTCCTCCTCGGAAAGCAGCGAAAAGAGATAGCCCTCGCGGACGCCCAGCGCGGAAAAGGAGATGCGCTCGGGTTGCATGATGGAGATTGCCTCCTGCATCGTCACCGCCCCGTAGGGCAGCAGGCTCCGGCGGCTCTTGGAAATCGTCGCATAGGCGGAGGGCTTGATATTCTTCGGCTCGATCACTTCGGCGAGGATCGCCAGCGCTTCGTCATAGGAGATTTCGTAACCCTGCATCATGTGCAGCGGGTAATTGTGCATCTCCATGTGCAGCTTGGCGATCGCTCGCCAGGTTCCGCCCACGGCGTAGAACGTGCGTCCGGTCCCCTTCTTCAGGACCTCGGCATTTTTCATGAACTTGCGTACCCAGGTCCGCGCCTTGCTGAGCGAGCCGCTCGAATGTTCGAAGAGGCGAATGCCGCCCAGCGGCAGCGTTATGCCTTTGCCGATCCGCTTGCCGTTTACATCGACAAGCTCGAGCGAGCCGCCGCCGAGATCGCCGACGACGCCATCCGGCTCGTGGTAGCTGCTGACGATGCCCATCGCCGAATAATAGGCTTCCTCCTCACCGCTCAGGATCTTCACCCTTTGCCCGAGGATGGCTTCCGCCCTTTCGATGAAGGCCGCTCCGTTGGTGGCCTCCCGCGCCGCAGCGGTCGCGAGCACATACATCTCGGTCGCGCGCGCCTGGTCGGAGAGCGCACGAAAGCGGTGCAGCGCCCTCAGCGCCCTCGCCACGCTTTCCTCCTCCATTCGGCCGGTCGCATCGATGCCCTTGCCGAGGCCGCACATCACCTTCTCGTTGAAAAGCATCGCCGGCGAACGGCTCAGCCCTTCATAGACGACGAGACGAATGGAGTTGGAGCCGATATCCACAACGGAGACCGGGCGGATACCGGGCAGACGTCCCTGCGCTTCAGATTCGACCATGCAATTCCAGTTTACTTGTGCCAGCCGCTCTTCCAGCCGGCGATCAGCTTCGGTGCACTGGATTTCAGAGCCTCACCCCGGCCCGAAAGGCTCGGATTGGTCATGAAATAATGCTGAGCGTTGAACGGCTCGGCGTCCTTGCCGACTTCCATGCGGCGCGAGGTGCCGTCCGGAAGAATCTCGTAGCTCTGCTGGTTGTCGATGAGATTGCCCAGCATGATCTGCGAAAGAACCTGTTCGTGCACAGTGCGGTTGATGAGAGGAACGAGCGTCTCCACCCGCCTATCCAGATTGCGCGGCATCATATCCGCCGAGCCGATATAGACAAGCGCATTCTCCGATGGAAGTCCATGTCCGTTGCCGAAGCAGAAAATTCTTGAATGCTCCAGGAAGCGGCCGACGATGGATTTGACGCGGATGTTGTCGGAGAGCCCGGGCACCTGCGGCCTGAGACAGCAGATGCCGCGCACGACGAGATCGATCACGACGCCCGCGCAGCTTGCCTTGTAGAGCGCGTCGATGATTTCCGGATCCACCAGGGAGTTCATCTTCATCCAGATCGACGCCGGACGCCCGGCTTGCGCATGGACGATCTCCTCCTCGATGTGCTTGAGGATGCGCGGACGCAGCGTATGCGGTGAGACCGCGAGCTTCATGCCCCCTTCCGGCTCGCCGTAGCCGGTGATGAAGTTGAAGATGTTCGCCATGTCGTGGGCGATCACCGGGTTGCAGGTGAAGAACGACAGGTCGGTGTAGATTTTCGCCGTGACCGGGTGGTAGTTGCCGGTACCGAGATGGCAATAGGTCCTGAGCTTGCCCTCCTCACGGCGCACCACCATCGACATCTTTGCGTGGGTCTTCAATTCGATGAAGCCGAAAACCACCTGCACGCCGGCGCGCTCGAGATCGCGCGCCCAGCGGATATTTGCCTCCTCGTCGAAGCGCGCCTTCAGCTCGACAAGCGCGGTCACCGACTTGCCGGCCTCGGCGGCATCGATCAGCGCGCGCACGATCGGGCTGTCGTTCGAGGTTCGGTAGAGCGTCTGCTTGATCGCCAGCACGTCCGGATCGCGCGCAGCCTGCAGCAGGAACTGCACGACGACGTCGAAGGATTCGTAGGGGTGGTGGACCACCATGTCCTTTTCGCGGATGGCCGCAAGACAGTCGCCCGCGTGTTCGCGTACGCGTTCCGGGAAGCGCGGGTTGTAGGGCTCGAAGCGCAAATCCTCGCGCGGCGCCTTGGTGATTTCCGAAAGCGTATTCAGCGCCAGCAGGCCAGGCAGTACCGCGACGCGATTTTCGGGAACGCCGAGTTCCTGCACGACGAACTGACGCAGCGAAGCCGGCATTTCGGAATCGGTCTCGATGCGGATCACCGACCCGCGGCGGCGGCGCTTGAGGGCCGTCTCGAAAAGGCGCACGAGGTCTTCGGCTTCCTCCTCGACTTCGATGTCGCTGTCTCGAATGATGCGGAACGTGCCCGACCCCTTCACCTCGTAGCCGGGGAAAAGCCGGTCGATGAACTGGCTGACGACGTCTTCGAGGGTGATGTAGCGGATGACGTTCTTGACGTCCGGCAGGCGAACGAAGCGATCGAGCGCCACGGGCAGGCGCAGCAGTGCCGTCATCGGGTCGCGACCGGTCTTGCTGACGAGCTGCAGGCCGATCGAGAAGCCGAGATTGGGAATGAACGGGAACGGATGTGCCGGGTCGATCGAGAGCGGCGTCAGCACGGGGAAGATCGCCTGGTCGAATTCGTTCGCGAGCCAGCTGCGATCCTGCGCGGAAAGCGAAGCCGGACGGACGATGAGGATATCTTCCTTGGCGAGATATTGCTGCAGGACGGCAAGCGATGCCTGCTGCTCCATCTGCAGATTGTCGACCTCCGTCAGAATGCTCTCGAGCGTTTCCGCCGGCGTCAGGCCGTCCGGGCTGCGCAGCGAAAGCCCGGAACGGACCTGGCCCTCCAGACCCGCGACGCGAACCATGAAGAATTCATCGAGATTGGCGGCGGAGATCGATAGAAAACGGACGCGCTCCAGAAGGGGATGCGCCGTGTTCAGCGTCTCCTCGAGGACCCGGCGGTTGAACTGAAGCCAGGAGAACTCGCGGTTGACGAAGCGCTCGGGGCTCTTGAGAAGGTCCAGCGCCTCGGCCGGCGCCTCACGCTTCTGCTCGGCAGATGCCTCGTGTTCCGTGATTGCAGACGTTGCGCTGTCCATGCCTGTAAAGCCCCATTACTCCGAACGAACGAGCTACCCCAGTTTGACGACGGAACTGTGACAGTCAATCGGAGAGGCTTGTATTTGCAAGCTCTTCCAGGAC
This sequence comes from Sinorhizobium meliloti, assembly GCF_017876815.1. Taxonomy (NCBI): domain Bacteria; kingdom Pseudomonadati; phylum Pseudomonadota; class Alphaproteobacteria; order Hyphomicrobiales; family Rhizobiaceae; genus Ensifer; species Ensifer meliloti. Next base: position 3,896,243 of record NZ_JAGIOS010000001.1, read on the forward strand.
TTCCGCCGCCAGGGCGCGGGTCGGCCGCGTTCCGCGCGCAAGCGCCAGATGATCTATCCGCTCGACGATGGTCTGTGCCGCCTCCAGCGAGCGTTCCATCCGCGCGACGACGTAGCCGACCAGGCGCTCGTCGACCAGGAGCTGGCGGTCGGCAAAAAGCTTGGTGAGCACCTGTACGAGCAGTTCGTCGTCGGGCTCGCCGATTTCGACCACGGTGGCAGCCTTGAGGCGCGACTTGAGGTCAGGAAGCCCCACCGGCCATGACATCGGCCATAGCCGTGACGTCATCAAAAGCGCCGTGCCGTTCTGGCGCACGCTGTTGATGACATGGAAGAGAGCCGCATCGTCGAAGCCCTGCCGGTCGGCATCCTCGAAGAGGACCGGCTTTTCCGCGGCGATATCGGCGGCGTTCGAGCCGGCAAAGGGATGTATCGGCTCCGCTCTGGCCTTTTCGCGCCAGATGCCCGCAAGGTGCGATTTGCCGGAACCGACCGGCCCGCAGATGATGACCACCGGCGACGGCCAGGCGGGCCAGTGATCGACGATGGAAATGGCCGCGCTCAACCGGTCCGAGACGAGCAGGTCGTCGCGACCGGTTGCGGGCGCATGGCCAAAGACCAAAGGCAATTGTTCGGACAGATGTCTCTTCATGCATTACCCGTGAGCATTCACTTTCTGAAGCTACGCACTTCCGCACCGAAAAGCTCTAGCCGTGGCTCTCCGGCTCCTTGTGAACGGCTGTTCTATGCCCGTGATAGAGATCGCTATCAAGGTACCGCTGGATGCCGAAGCGGACAAGCACACCGATCGCGGCCGCCGCGGGCACCGCCACGAGCAGGCCGACGAAGCCGAAGAGCGCGCCGAACGCAAGCAGGGCGAACATCAGCCAGACCGGGTGCAGCCCGACGCTTTTGCCGACCAGTTTCGGCTGCAGAATATTGCCTTCGAGAAACTGGCCGCTGAAGAAAACGGCGAGAACCAAAAGGATCCAGACATAGTCCGGCCAGAACTGAACGAGCGCGACGCCGAGCGCAAGCACGAGGCCGACCAGCGATCCCACATAGGGAATGAAACTGATCATGCCGGCGAAGAGGCCGATCAGGAGGCCGAAATTGAGCCCCACCATCGTCAGCCCGATCCCGTAATAGAGGCCGAGGATCAGGCAGAGCGAGCCCTGGCCGCGGACAAATCCGGCGATGGTCGTATTCATGTCGCGAGCGATCTGCCGCACGACCTCGACGTAATCGCGCGGTATCCAGCTGTCGACCCTGTCGACCATACGGTCCCAGTCGAGCAGCAAATAGAAGGCGACGACAGGGGTGATGACGAACAGGGACAGGATATTGAGAAGTGCCAAGCCGGAGTTCCAGATCTGCTGGAACAGCGTGCCGAGGAAGCTAGCGCCTTGCTCCAAAAGCTTGGCCGAGTTCTGTTTGATCGTCGTCATCTGGCCGGCGAGCCAGTCCGGCAACAGCGTCGACTGGCTGTCGGTCAGGAATTCCTGAAGCCTCGTGATGTATCCCGGCATTTTCTGAATGAATTCGGCAGCCTGCGTGACGACCAGCGGAACGATGATCATCAGCGACAGCGCCAGCACGACGACGAAGGCGACCAGGATGGCGATTGTCGCCATCAGCCGGCTCAGACCGAGCCGCTCCAGGCGATCGGCCACAGGATCGAGAAAATAGGCGAGCGCCATGCCGGCGAGGAAGGGCAGAAGAATGGAACTGAACACCAGCAGGAAGGCAATGAAGCCGACAAGCACTAGCAGCCAGAAAAAGATCTGGCGCTGAAGTCCCATACTGCTGACCCGATCGCCCATGACGGCCCCCGTTGCGCGCGGCACACCGCACCTTCCGCGTCGTTCGTTCGGACGAGATAGGGCTTGGGGCGCGCCAAGGTCAAGTCCGGCAGCGCTCACGGGGCAAACGGCCTGTGGCCGGCAGAAGGTGCTGACCACAGTCGAATTCACGAAAAAAGCAGGATCGGGCGCGCCTCTGCGCTTGCACTCCTCGCTTCTCCGTGCCAATCGCATCCGCAATCAGCGACGAGCCTTGGAGAGCGAGCATGAGCCAGTCGGGAAAGAACGGCCTCACCTACAGCGACGCAGGTGTGGATATCGATGCCGGCAACCTGATGGTCGAGAAGATCAAGCCGCATGTCCGCTCGACCCGGCGTCCCGGCGCCGATGGCGAGATCGGCGGGTTCGGCGGCCTCTTCGACCTGAAGGCCGCCGGTTTCAGCGATCCGGTCCTCGTCGCAGCCAATGACGGCGTCGGCACGAAGCTCAAGATCGCTATCGACGCCGACAAGCACGACACGGTCGGCATCGACCTCGTCGCCATGTGCGTGAACGATCTCGTGGTGCAGGGCGCAGAACCGCTGTTCTTCCTCGACTACTTCGCGACCGGCAAGCTCGATCCCGACCAGGGCGCCGCGATCGTCGCGGGAATCGCCGCCGGCTGCCGCGAGGCGGGCTGCGCGCTGATCGGCGGCGAGACGGCCGAGATGCCGGGCATGTATTCCGGCGGCGACTACGATCTTGCCGGCTTTGCCGTCGGCGCGGCCGAGCGCGGGCAGCTTCTGCCGGCGGGCGACATTGCCGAAGGAGACGTCATCCTCGGACTTGCCTCCTCGGGCGTCCACTCGAACGGCTATTCGCTGGTGCGCAAGATCGTTTCGCTCTCGGGCCTCGCCTGGGATGCTCCGGCACCTTTCGGAGAAGGCACGCTCGCCGACCTCCTGATGACGCCGACGCGCATCTATGTGAAACCGCTTTTGAAGGCGATCCGCGAGACGGGTGCGATCAAGGCACTGGCCCACATCACCGGCGGCGGCTTCCCCGAGAATATTCCGCGGGTGCTGCCGAAGCATCTTGCCGCCGAGATCGACCTCGGCGCCATCAAGCCGCCGGCCGTCTTCTCCTGGCTCGCAAAGACCGGCGGCGTTGCCGCCAACGAGATGCTGCGCACCTTCAATTGCGGCGTCGGCATGATCGCCGTGGTTCCGGCGAGTGAAGCGGAAAAAGTTGCGGCAGTGCTTGCCGGCGAAGGCGAAACGGTCTTCACGCTCGGCCGCATGGTCGCACGCGCCGAGGGCGCGCCCGGCACGATCTACAAGGGCAATCTCGCCATATGAGCATGGTGGCCGGCAAGAAGAAGGTCGTCGTGTTCATTTCCGGCGGCGGCTCCAACATGATCGCACTGGCGAAGGCTGCCGCCGCGCCGGATTTTCCGGCCGAGATCATTGCGGTGATCGCCGACAAGGCGGATGCGGGTGGCCTCGACAAGGCGGCCGGGCTCGGCATTCCGACCTTCTCCTTCGTTCGCAAGGATTTTGCGGGCAAGGAAGCGCACGAGCAAGCAATCCTCGCCGAGCTCGACCGGCTCCAGCCGGACGTGATCTGTCTCGCGGGCTATATGCGCCTTCTTTCTGCGGCCTTCATCCAGCGCTACGAGGGCCGGATCCTCAACATCCACCCGTCGCTGCTTCCGCTCTTCCCCGGGCTTCACACGCACCAGCGGGCAATCGACGCCGGGATGAGGATCGCAGGCTGCACCGTGCATTTCGTGACGGAGGCTATGGACGACGGGCCGATCGTCGCCCAGGCGGCCGTACCGGTCGTTTCCGGCGACACGGCGGATACGCTCGCCGCCCGCGTCCTTACCGTCGAGCACAGAACCTATCCGATGGCGCTTCGGCTCGTGGCTGAAGGCAAGGTGCGGATGGAAGCCGGCCGGGTGGTAAGCCATGCCGTCGGCGAGGCAACGGGTACGCTCATTTCCCCCGCCATCTGAGGCAGCGGGTCACCTTCCCATCGCCAGCCGGCGGTCGAGCGCATCGAGCACGCGTCGTGTCAGAGCGGCGTAGTCGCCATCGAAATGATGGCCTCCCTCGATGGAAACCACGTCGATGCCGGAGGATTTCAGATCCGGGCAGGCATCGTCCTCCTCGTCGGTGCCGTAGATGCACTGCACGAGCGCCGGCTCGATCGCCTTGATGTCGTCGACCGGGTCGCCGGCATTCCCCTCTCCGTCGGCGCCGAGCCAGCCGAGGACGGAGATCTTGTAGTCGGCGCGATGCGACAGCGCCATGAGCGTTACCTGCCGTACGCGCGCGCGGGTCGCTGACGGAAGCAGGTTGTAGGTGCGCGGCAGGATGTCGGCGCCGAAGGAATAGCCGATCAACAGTACATTGCGGACGTTCCACCGCCTGCCGTAATAGGTGATGACACGGGCGAGATCGTCCGCCGTCGCCTGCGGCTGGCGCTCCGACCAGAAATAGCGAAGCGAATCCACCCCGACGACGGGCACGCCCTGCTGCTGCAGGGCATTGCCGACCTCCTTGTCGATGTCGCGCCAGCCGCCGTCGCCGGAATAGATCACCGCCATGGTATCGCGCGCAGGCTTCGCATCGAGAACGGTCAGGGGGAGTCCGAACGGGTTGTCCCCTTCGTCCTCCTGCTGGATGTACCCCGCAAGCGTGGAGGAAAGTGCGGCATAGACGTCTTCGTCGCTCTCCTGGACTTCGACGTCCGGATGCTTGGCTGCGAGAGCGGCAACGCGCTCGCGTCCGGCAGCCGACGCGGACGGCGAAGAGACGACGGTTACCGGGTCGGGCAAGGCGCCATCGGTCAGGCCATAGACCATGCGGTCGCCTTTCCGTGTCTTTTCGGCAGGAGTGCAGAGCTGCTTCGTCAGGGCGATACCCTCTTCGGGATCGACCGCGAGCGTCCGGCCGATGGTCGCTGCGGGAGATTGTGCGGCGATCGCCAGCGCCATGGCCCCGCCGGCCCCGACGCCGGCGACGATAGGCGGCCGATAGGCGCCGCTGCCGGCCGCGCGCTGCACCTGCTGACTCAAGGATTCGATGTCCGAGACCGTGTAGACGCAGTCCCCGTCATCCCTGCCGAGGGCTGCCAGATAGGCCTTGAGGTCGATGCCGATGACGAGCGCTTTCTCGCTCGAAAGCTTTCGGGCAACGGCATCCTCCCTCTCTGTCCAGCCGCCGGCGTCCGAAAGCAGCACCACGGCGCCGGAAGCCGCCTCTTTCGGGAACAGGATGTGCGGTGCGGGGATCATGCCGGTGTCGAACTTTGCCGCGTCTTCGGCAAAAGACGGAAGGGATGCAGCGCCGGCAATCAGTGCCGCCAGGGCTGCACGCTTCAAGATCCTTTTAATGGGGGTCATTTCCTGATCACTCCCTTCAGGCCGCCGCCGATCAGGAATGTCGCATCCATCAGCGCCAGGATCGGGTTGAAGCCTCCGCTCGCCACCAGGTAGCGCGGCTGCCACTGCGGGTGAAACTTGGACTTGAAGGCGCGCAGTCCCTTGAAGTTGTAGAAGCGCTCGCCGTGCTCGTAGAATGCCCGGCCGGCGCGGTCCCATACGGGCGCCAGCCGGCGCTCCGACATGCCCGACAGCGGCGCCATTCCGAGATTGAAACGCCGATAGCCCTCGTTCTTCAGATATTCCATCAGTTGCGCGAACAGGAAATCCATCGCCCCTTTCGGCGCGTCGGGCGAGAAACGCATGAGGTCGACCGAGCCCTCCTCCTTGGTGCCGGTGATCAGAATATTGGCGAAGGCCACGATGCGACCCTGCCGTTTGAGGATCGCGACAGGCTGCGCCGTCAGGTATCGCGGATCGAAGGCGCCGAGGGAAAAGCCCTTCTCCCGCGCATTGTGGTGGGCGAGCCAAGCATCGGAAACGGCCCCGAGCTCCGGAAGGATCGCCGGTATTTCCGGGGGCGCGACGACCGAGAACTCCAGCCCGTCGCGAATGCCACGGCTCACCTGCTGGCGCAGGTTTGCCCACTTGCCGCCCTTCATCTCGAGGCGCGTGAGATCGACCTCGGCAAGTTCGCCGAGGCGGAAGGCTCTCAAGCCCGCATCCGCGTAATGCGAAAGCCCGCGCGCCGAGACCTGGTAGAAGACGGCGCGGCAACCATTGGAGCGCGCCGCCTCGATGAACTGCCAGATGAGATCCGGCCAGGCATCCACGGGTCCGACCGGATCGAACAACGCAATCCAGGAACGCGCCCAGCGGCCATACATGATGAAGGCCCGGCCGTCGGCGGAGAACATGATGCTCTTGTCACCCATGCGCACGAGGTTGGCGTCGGACATGTCCTGCGCGTCGACGACGGCGACCGCCCGCTCCATCTCCTGTCCGCAGGCGGGGGCAACGGCCGCAGCGGCCGGGCGCATCAGGCTCCAGATCGCTACAGCACTTGCGCCGATCGTCACTCCCAGGAAGGCGCGGAGCCCGCGCGGCGCTTCCGCCGAGAATTCGAACTGCCACCAGAGCTCATGGCTGTATGCGACGTCGCGATAGACAAAGAGCAGGACGACGAATGCGCCGAAACAGATGACGCCGAGCGCGGTAAGCCACGGCAGCGTCAGCGCCTGTCCGAAAAGCGAGGCGGGACGATTGAAGAGCCGCCGACTTGCGAGAAGCCCGACAAGAAGGAAGGCGAGCATGCCGGCTTCCCCGAGCGCCACCGCCTTCACCAACGAAAGCAGGATTGCGGCCAACGCGATCGCGACCGATGCCCACCAGGCGCCATCGAGGCGCAGCGCCAGCCCCCGCGCGACGATGAACAGCGCCAGACCCAAAAGGCTCGCAAGGAAATGCGCGCCTTCGATGATCGGTAGGGGCACGTAATTCGCAAGAAAGGCCAGGTTCTCGTCCGGCGTCGGCGTCACGCCCGAGAGAACCAGCATCAGGGCGAGGACGAGCGCCAGCGTGGCAAGCAATAGCGGCGTCATCCGGCCGCCGGCGCGGCGAAGGCTGGAGGCTGCCGGGTGGCCCGCCAGCTGGCGGAGTTCGATGCCGATCATCACGACGATGGCGATGAGCAAGGGCAACAGGTGGTAGATGACGCGGTAGAGGACGAGTGCACCGAGCACCGCATCGACGCCGGCTGCGCGGCCCAGGCTCGCAACGATCACCGCTTCGAAAACGCCGAGCCCCGCCGGCACATGGCTGAGCACGCCGAGGCCGACCGCCACGGCATAGATCGCCAGGAAGGCCGGCCAGCCCACCGTTCCGGCGGGCAAAAGGACATAGAGGACGGTCGCCGACGCCGCGAGATCGAGCGCCGTGACGAGGAACTGGCGCGAACATGTTTGTGAGTCCGGCAGACGCAAGACGAGGCGGCCGATGCGGACCTCGCGACCGCTGCGAGCGGCGATCAGCACCACCAGCAAACCGGCAAGGACGAAGACGGCGATTGCCCGCAGCCATGCCGCATCGATCCCGGTCAGCGGCGCCACGTATTCGCCAACGGCAAGCAGGCTCAAGCAGGTGACCACCGCGAGACCCAACCCGAAGGCGAGTGTGACGAAGGCAATGAGACGGGCGATCTCCTCCGGCTTCAGCCCGAGGCGCGAATAGGACCGATAGCGGATTGCACCGCCGCTCAGCGGACCGAAGCCCGCCGTGTTGCCGACGGCATAGGCGCAGGCGGCCGTGAGCGCGACGGCGGGATAGGGAAGCTTCCGTTCGATGTAATCGAGCGCGCTGACGTCGTAGAAGGTGAGTGCGAGGAAGCTCAGGCCCGTGAACAGGATCGCCGTTGCCACCGATCGCCGGCTCGTATCCGCCAGCGCCGACACGACGTCGTCATATCGCACCTCGGCCGTCAGGTGAAAGATCGCCGCGCCGAAGAGCGCGATCACGAGGAGTGTGCCTATCGCGGAGAGGTAACGCTGGTTGCGTCTCAGAAAGAGCCGCCATGCACCGCGGTCCTGTTGGTCTTCCGCTTCAAACTCTTCCGTGGAGGAAGCCATTGGTTCGCCCGTGCGTTGAAGGAGACGACAATGGCTTACCGCAGCGCAGCGCGATCAAACAGTGAAATATCGGTAATGTAGAATACTATGGAGTATCAGGCGGTTACTTGGCGAGCGAGGCACGGTTGAGCATAGCCCACTGCAGAAGCATGATGGTTTTCGCATCGCAGATCTCGCCGGTGCCTATCCTCGCGACGGCTTCGTCGAAGGAAATTTCCAACACCTCGATGTCCTCGCCCTCATGCGCAAGTCCGCCGCCCGCCGCGACCTTCTTTGATATATCGATGAGACCGAGGAAGAAGCTCGTGCGCTCCGTAATGGAGCCGGGGCTCATATAGGCATCGAAGAGATGCATGGCCGTCTCGATGCGGTAGCCGGTTTCCTCCATCGCCTCGCGGCAGATCGCGACTTCCGGGGCTTCGCCGTCGAGGAGGCCCGCCGGCGCTTCGAGGAGATATCCCGTTTCCCCCTGCAGGAAAACCGGCAGGCGCAGCTGGCGGACGAGAACCACCACCTGCCGCTCCGGATCGAAGAGGAGGATCGTTGCGGCTCGGCCGTGGTCGTGCACTTCACGCACGAGGCGCGCGGTTCTGCCGTCGGACATTTCCTGCTCGATCGTGATCTGCTCGAGATTGATGAAGCCATCCCAGACCGTCTTGCGATCGATGATCCGGAAGCGCGCGTCTGCGTTTTTGGTCATGGGAAGTCCTTTAGGCCTGTTGAAATTCGGGATGTTCGCCGGGACTTGTTTCCTCCCTCATCCCTGTGCTTGTCACAGGAATGAGGGGGCGGAGAGATTGCCGTCTTCCGACACGTTTCCTATGCCGCGTCTGAATTTATTAGAATCGTTCACGATGGTTTTAGGTCGACCCGACTAAAATCATCGTGAACTCGAGAGCGGGCGCGGTCAGGCCCGGCGCATCCAGACGCGGTTGTCGTGGAATGCGGCTCCGCCATAGGGTGCCACGGCATCGGCACCGGTCAAAACGTTGATCCCCTCCCCGTCCAGGTGGGCCCCATTGGGCCAAAGCCCTTCGGCGATGACGACGCCGCGACGGGTGCCCCCTCCGATCTTCGCGTGCAGGCGGATTTCACCACGCCCGTTGCCGAGCCTGACGACGTCGCCCTCGGCGATACCGAGTTCGGCCGCATCCTCCGCATGGATCATGACTTCCGGCCGGCCCTCCTTCTGGATCG
>NZ_JAGIOS010000002.1:1500000-1648042 GCF_017876815.1 Sinorhizobium meliloti
TATTGTGAGGAGCGGGGACACGACCTTGCCGGTCTGACGGCGGAGGACCTCCCGGGGATCGATCCGCGGCTTCAGCCGGAGATGCTCGCGGCACTCGCCCTCGAGAAGGCGCTTGCCAGCAGAAACGGCTACGGTGCAACGGCGCCGGAGCGGGTTCGCGAGCAGATCGCCCGCTTCGAAACGGCGCTCGCCGAATGCCGCGCCTTTGCCGGCGGCCCGACCGGCGGCGCGGCCTTTGCGGGAGCGAAGAACGGCGCAGCGGAGGCGCGACGCCGATGAATGTGGCAAGCCTCGCAACCCCGCCCGTGGATTCCAAATACGAGATCGCCCATCTGAAACTGGTGCCGAAACGCCATATCGGACGGATGATCGTCGCGGGGGGCGTGCTCCTTCTGTTTGCAGGCCTGGTGCGGGCCTTCAGCGTCGGCCAGATCGAGTGGAGCTATGTCCGCGACTTTCTCTTCGCACCCGCCATACTCGTCGGCCTCTACAACACCCTGCTGATGACAGTTGCTGCCATGGGGCTCGGCATCGTGCTCGGCGTCGTCATCGCCATCATGCGGATATCAGGCAATCCGGTGCTGTCGTCGATCGCCATCGGCTATATCTGGGTCTTTCGCGGGGCCCCGGCGCTGCTGCAGTTGATGCTGTGGTTCAACCTGGCGCTCATCTTCCCGACGCTCGGCATTCCGGGACTGTTCGAGTTCAGGACGGTCGACGTCATGACGCCCTTCGTCGCGGCTGTACTCGGGCTTGGCATATCCCAGGGCGCCTATACTTCGGAGGTCGTGCGAAGCGGGCTTCTGTCCGTCGACAGCGGCCAGTACGAGGCTGCGCGCACGATCGGCATGACGCAGATGATGATGCTGCGCCGAATCGTCCTTCCGCAGGCCATGCGCGTCATGGTGCCGCCGGTCGGCAACGAGGTGATCGGCATGGTGAAGCTGACGTCGCTCGCCAGCGTCATCCAGTATTCCGAGATTCTCCACAACGCGCAGATCATCTACTTCGCCAACACGCGCGTACTCGAACTGCTGCTGGTCGCGAGCTTCTGGTACCTGCTCGTCGTCTCCGTGCTCTCGATAGGGCAGCACTATATCGAGCGCTATTTCGGCCGCGGTTCGAAATCCATCCGCTCGTCCATGTGAGGTCGGTCATGAACCAGGATATTCTCGTCAAGGCTATCGACGTCACGAAGAACTACGGCACGTTCCGCGCTCTCAACAGGGTCAGCCTGGAGGTCGCCCGCGGAGAGGTGAGCTGCATCATCGGTCCCTCGGGCTCGGGCAAGAGCACGCTTCTGCGCTGCATCAACCTTCTGGAGCGGATGGACGGCGGAGCGATCTGGGTCAAGGACGAACTGATCGGCTACCGCCGCGACGGCAACAATCTCCACGAGATCAGCGATGCGGAGATCTCGCGCCAGCGGCGGCGGATCGGCATGGTTTTCCAGCGTTTCAACCTGTTCCCGCACAAGACCGCGCTGGAAAACCTCATCGAGGGCCCGGTGCAGGTGCTTGGCGAGCCGGTGAAGGAAGCGCGCGATAGGGGCTCGGCATTGCTGGAGCGGGTGGGGCTCGCGGACAAGGCGAACCATTACCCTTCGGAACTTTCCGGGGGCCAGCAGCAGCGCGTCGCGATCGCCCGGGCCATGGGCATGCGGCCGGATCTCATTCTCTTCGACGAACCCACGTCGGCGCTCGACCCCGAACTGGTGTCGGAAGTGCTCGACGTGATGCGGGACCTTGCCGCTTCCGGGATGACAATGATCGTCGTCACCCATGAGCTCGGCTTCGCCCGCAATGTGGCGAATACCGTAACCTTCATGGAGACCGGCAAGGTGGTTGAAACAGGCTCGGCATCGGAGGTTCTCAGCACCCCGAAAAGTGCCCGAACGGCGGAGTTCATCAAAGCCGTCCACAGCTGAGGAACAGCATGACGGCGGCAGACGAAGCCGCCGGCTACAACGAGGACAAAATGGGGAACCACATGAACAAGCACATCGCAGCGCTCACGCTCGCATGCCTCGCCGCAACCTCCGCCAATGCCGCCGGCCTGCCCGAGCGGGTGAAGTCGGCCGGCAAGGTCGTCGTCGCCAACCAGCCGAACTATCCGCCGATGGAATATGTCGATCCGGCGACCAACGAACTTAAGGGTGTCGACATCGATCTCGGCGTTGCGCTTGCCAAGGAGCTCGGCACCACGGTCGAATGGTCGAATATCGGCTTCGAGCAGATGATCTCGTCGCTTCAGACCGGTCGCGTCGACCTTATCCATAGCGGCATGAGCGATCTTCCAAAGCGGCGCGATACGCTCGACTTCATCGATTACATGAAATCCGGCGCGCAGTTCTACACGTCCTTTGCCCGCAAGGGCGAGTTCAAGACGCTCACCGATTTCTGCGGCAAGACCGTCGGCATGAGCCGCCGCACCTCCTTCCCGGACGAGACGGCGAAATGGAGTGCTGCCAATTGCGAAGCCAAGGGGCTGCCGGCCATTAAGGTCGTCGGCACGGAAGGCTCCGCCGATGCCCGCGCCCAGCTGAAGCAAGGCCGGCTCGACGCTGCGGTCCAGGGTTCCGAAACACTGCCCTATCTGATGGATCTCGAGAAGGATACCTACGCTGTCGTGGGCGAGCCCTTCACCGTGGTCTATCAGGGCATTGGTTTCGCCAAGAAGGACACGGAACTGCGCGATGCCTATGCCGCAGCGCTGAAGGCCCTGATGGAATCAGGCGAATACAAGGCGATTTTCGCCAAATACGGCCTCGAGGGCACCTTGCTCGATGGCATTCACATCAATGGCGAAGCGGTGAAGTAATTCGCCGCGCTGCGGCCCCGCCGAAGAGGCCGGGCCGCAATATGCGCCGTCGCCGACCGATTCTCGACAAACCATGAGCAGTTCCATGCCCCGCGTTGCTGCCGACGCGCCGGTCGACAGGCTGGCATCCTTTCTTTCAACCCTCAGCTTCGAAGCGCTTCCCGCCGATGTCGTCGAAAAGACGAAAGTCCACATCGCCGACACGATCGGCGCGGCCCTGGCGGGGGTCCGTTCGGCGGAAGCCCGCATCGCCCGCCGGGCCGCCTGCGCGCCCGGTAGTGCGCTGATATGGGGCACCGGCGATCGGGCAGCAGCGCGTGAGGCCGCGCTCATAAACGGGGTGGCGGCCCATGCTTTAGAACTCGACGATTCCGGCGGCTGCGACCATTCGGGCGCCGTCGTCATTCCCGCCGTTCTGGCTGCGGTTGCCGAAGCCAAGCAGCCGGTGACGGGCAGGGAGCTCATCGCCAGCGTGGTTGCGGGCTACGAGACCGGCCGGCGCGTCCTCGAAGCGGCGGGCGGATACGACAGTCACAACGGGCTCGGCTGGCATTCCACGGGCACCTGCGGCACGCTTGCGGCTGCGGCGGCCGTTGCCAGGCTTTCCGGTTTCGACGATCTTGCCACGGGCCATGCGATCACGCTCGCCACCAGCTTCTCCTCCGGCCTCTGGGCCTTCATCCACGACGGATCGCAGGCGAAGAAGATCCATGCCGGCCGCGCGGCCGAAGGCGGCCTGCTCGCGGCGCGGTTGGCAGGGGACGGGCTTGCCGGCCCCTCCAAGGTCTTCGACGACGTCTGGGGCGGCTTTTTTCGGGCGTTCAACAAGGATGTCTGCGAGCCGCAGAAGCTATGCGAAAGACTCGGCGAAGACTGGAAAGTGAGACGCGCGGTCCTCAAGCCTTACGCCTCCTGCCGGGGCGCCCATTCGTCGATCGATGCGCTGGGCGACCTGCTTTCGGAAACGGGCCGCGATGCAGCTGAGATCGACAGGATCGAGTTGCGGTTGAGCGCCATGCTGATGGGCATGTGCGGCGCCCGGGAGAGCGGCGCCATGGCGCCCACGCAGATGAGCCTGCCCTATGCGCTTGCGGCACGCTGCGTGTTCCTGACGGCCGGACTCCAGGCCTATGCCGCCGACCGGCGTGCCGATCCCCGCCTGCGGGCCGTCATGGACCGCATGCTGCTGGCGGTAGACGATGGGATGCAGCCGCTCGACGAGCCGCTCGTCACGCTTCTCTTCAAGGACGGCGCCCGCCTGTCGCGAATGGTGCCCCGCGCGACCGGCTCCGCCGAAAGGCCGATGCGCCCCGCCGCCATCCGCGCCAAGTTCGGAGAGCTCGCCGCGATGGGCATCGAAACGGAGCAGGCGGATCGGCTCTGGCGGATGCTCGCCGAGCTCGAACACCTCGAGGATTGCCGCGCTCTGGAGTCCCTGCTCGCCGGCGACGGCGACAAGCGTCCCGTCTTTTGCTGAGGATTTCGCCATGACCTACGACCTGACGCCGCGTCCGCTCAATCCGGCGCCCCAAACGCCGGCGATGACTTGGCCGAACGGCGCGAAGAGCGCCGTCTTCATCGGCTTCGACGTGGACGCCGAAACCGCATGGATCGGCAACAACCCTTCGAATGTGGACCGGATGGTGACCACCTCCCATGGCGGCTACGATGCGCGCGTCGGCATCGCCAGGATCATCGAACTGATGGCGGAACTGGCGATGAAGGCGACATTCTTCACGCCCGGATGGACGGCGCTTGCCCATCCCGCGGCCTGCGAGAAGATTGCCGCGGCCGGACACGAGATCGGTCACCATGGCTATCTTCACAAGATGCCGGATCGCGACCGGCTGGAGGAGACATTCGAGGAGATCGACCGCGGCTTCGAGGCGCTGCAGCGGGCATTCGGAATCCGTCCCGTCGGCTACCGCGCGCCATCGGGAGAGAACTTTCCCGAGCTCATCGCCTATCTTGCCAAATCGGGCATCCGCTATTCCAGCTCGTTTCGCGACGACATCCTGCCCTACCGGCACGCGTCGGCGAACGGCGTGCCGGGCCCGGTGGAGATTCCGGTCAATTTCGCATTCGACGACTGGAATTTCGGCATGTCCAGCCGCTCGAGCGCGCGGCCGCTCTTCGGCCGCGAAGCCGTCCTCGCCCTCTGGATCGACGAATTCGAGGCCACCCATGCCTGGGGCGGCGTCACGACGCTCGTCCTGCACCCGCAAGTGTCCGGCCGTCCGATGCGCTGGCACCTCCTTCGCGACTTCCTGCGCCATGTTCAGGCAAAAGGCGACGTGTGGATCGCAACCGGCAAGGAGATCGCCGACCATTTCGAGACGCTGGAACGGCAACGCGGCGCATCATGACGGCCCCGGCTGGCCTCGAACCGCCCCGATTGGATGCAAGAATCTATCAGACCAGATTCCAGATCCGTCGCGCATTGCCGGAGAGCAGCTTCGTCCGTTCTTGGGGACTGCAGCCTTCGATGAGGGCCTGGGTGGCCGCGACCCAGGTCGAGAGGTTGCCGCCGAGGGTGCAGACCGGCCAGTCGCTGCCCCAGACCACCCGGTCCCATCCGAAAACCGAGATCGTGTGCTCGACATAGGGGCGGATGGAATCGAGCGCCCAGTCTTCCTCCGCATAGGCGATCACTCCGGAGATCTTGGCGACGACATTCGGGCGGCGGGCGATCTCGGTCATATGGTCGCGCCAGGGGTGCTCCCCGTGACCCTTTATGTCCGGAACGCCGCAATGATCGAGAATGAACTGAACTTCGGGCGCAAGGTCGGCGAGCGCAATAGCTTTCGGAATCTGATGCGGCAGGACGCAAAGATCGAAGGTGAAGCGGGTGCCCGAGAGCCGCTTGACGTTTTCGTGGAAAAGAGGCTGCTCCGAGAGGTCGTCGGTAACCACGTGCAGCACCCGCCTGAAACCTTTGACGAAAGCGTTCTCCTCCTGCCGCTCGAGATAGGCGGCGAAGCCTTCCTCTTCCGGGCGGCAAGCCGCGATCGCGCCTTTGAGGAGGCTTCCGGGCTCACCCGCAAGACGCGCGACCTCGCGCGTTTCGAGTTCGATCTCAGCCGGGTCGACGTCCACTTCCATATGCAGCGAGGCGGCAATGCCGACGCGCTTTGCCTCCGCCGCATAGGTGGCATAGAGAAAATCGCGATCGAGCGCAGGAACGCCGGCTAGCCACGGATAGTTGAGCGCGGATTTGTCGATCAGATGCAGATGCGTGTCGATGATCAAGGCTGCTCCTCCTCTTCGTTCAAACAAGAAGTTGATCTTTTCGGCGCGGATCAGCCCTGCGCGACATCGGCACCGGCGAGCGCCGAAAGCTGCGATGCGGTCTTGAGCAGGAGCGATATGGTCTCGGTGATGTCAGGGGCCGAAGGATTGTTGACCAGGGAGATATAGGGGCAGGTGAGCGCTGCGATGCTGCGCCCGTCTGGCCCCAGGATCGGGGCCGAGAGGTTGTAGACACCGGCGGTCTGGGCACTTGCCATCATCTCGTAGCCGCGCTCGCGGATCTGGTCGAGACGGGCGTAGAATTCCGGGGTGAGGTTGATCTCGTCCCTGCTGCGCACATGCTCGGAGATCATCATTTCCCGTTCCTCCGGCGAACGGAATGCAAGCAGCACGTGGCCCGATCCGGTGTCGAACAGGCTGATATGCGAGCCCACCCGGATCGAAATACCCCAATAATCCGGCGCCTCCTGTTGGGCGATCACGACGGCGGAGCCGCGGTCGAATACGGCAAGTTGGTTGGCCTGTTTCGATCGCTGGGCGAGCTCACGCATCAGCGGCGTCGCGAAAGAAGCGAGCCGGCGCACGGGCGCGTGCAACTGCGCCAATCCGAAGAGCTTCAGGGTCAGCGAATAGAGATCGCCGTCGATACGGGTCACGTAGCCGCGGCGTACGAGCCTGTCGAGCATGCGGTAGAATTCGTTCGGACTGCGGTTCAGCCTCTTCGAAATCTCCGCCTGCGTGAGGCCGCCGTCGACGCTGGCAAGCAGCTCCAGTATGTCCAGGCCCTTGTCGAGTGCCGGCGCACGATACTTGTCGGACTCTTCATTGTCCATCCGCGTCTCTCCCAGATGAATATTCCTCTCCATATACGCATGAAAAGCGGAAGACGGAAGGGAATGGCCCTTGACCATCCATAAATTTATCGTTTGTATATAAATCAGTTTCTCACAGATGAGGACTCATGCTCCTGGAGAAGGGCGTGTTCAGCGGAGGAAATACAATGAACAGGCTGCTTTCCGGCGTATCGGCCGGAGTGATCATGCTTGCTTGCGCAATGGGGGCGGCCAAGGCCGCGGACCTGCCCGGCAAGTTCGAGGGCGTGACCATCGACGCCAAGCTGATCGGTGGACAGCAGTACGAAAGGCTCTATGAGCGCATCGGCGAATGGGAGAAGGCGACCGGCGCCAAGGTCAATATCCTGTCGAAGAAGAACCACTTCGAACTGGACAAAGAGATCAAGTCCGATATCGCCACCGGCGGCCTTACCTGGTGCGTCGGTTCGAATCATTCCTCCTTCGCGCCGCAATACCCGGACATCTACGCCGACCTTTTCGGCCTTATCCCTTCCGAGGAAGTAGCCAAATTCGTGCCGGCCGTAATCGACGCCTCGACGCTCGACGGCAAGCTCGTCATGCTGCCGCGGGCACAGTTCGACGTCTCCGCCCTATATTTCCAGAAGAGCCTCTATCAGGACGAGGCGAAGAAGACCGAATTCAAGGCCAAATACGGCTATGACCTCGCGCCGCCGGACACCTGGGCTCAGGTGAGCGACCAGGCGGAATTCTTCGCCGCTCCGCCGAATTTCTACGGCACCCAGTTCGCCGGCAAGGAGGAAGCGATCAACGGCCGCTTCTACGAAATGCTGGTCGCCGAGGGTGGTGAATATCTCGACAAGGACGGCCGCCCAGCCTTCAATTCGGAAGCGGGCGTGCGTGCCCTCGAATGGTTCGTCAAGCTCTACAAGGACAAGGCGGTACCGCCGGGCACCACCAACTATCTCTGGGACGATCTCGGACAGGGCTTCGCCTCGGGCTCGATCGCGGTCAATCTCGACTGGCCCGGCTGGGCATCCTTCTTCAACGATCCGAAATCGTCGAAAGTCGCCGGCAATGTCGGCGTCAAGGTTCAGCCGGCCGGCTCCTCCGGCAAGCGCACCGGCTGGTCCGGGCATCACGGCTTCTCGGTGACCGAGTCCTGCGCCGACAAAGAGGCAGCCGCCTCGCTCGTCTGGTGGCTGACCAACGAGGACAGCCAGAAGCTCGAATCCGCCGCCGGCCCGCTGCCGACCCGAAGCGCGGTCTGGGACTTCAACATCAAGGCCGCTGAAGGCGACGCCTACAAGACCGAGGTCCTGCAGGCCTTCCAGGAAGCGGCAAAGCATGCCTTCCCGGTGCCGCAGACGGCTGAGTGGATCGAGATCTCCAACGCGGTCTATCCGGAGCTGCAGGCAGCGATCCTCGGCGACAAGACGTCGAAGGAAGCTCTCGACGCCGCCGCCGAAAAGGCGACCGGCATCCTCGAAGACGCCGGCAAACTCTGATCCCGATTGAAAGGCGGCGCCGGACCGTTTCGGCGCCGCCGCGCATGTGAACTCTTCCCAGGATCTCCGATGAAGCTCTCGAAACTGTCAGCACCCACGCTTCTGCTGCTTCCGGCCTTCATCGTCCTGGCAGTCTTCATCGTGCTGCCGCTCATCTTCTCGCTTTATTCCAGTTTCACGCCGTTCCGTCTGACGAAGCCGGACTCGCTTTGGGTCTTCATCGGCTTTCGCAACTATGTGAACGTCCTCACCAATGCCGAATTCTGGGTGGCATTCGGCCGGACGGTGCTCCTGCTCACCGTCGCGCTCAACGCCGAGATGTTCCTTGGTCTTGGCCTGGCGCTGCTCGTCAACAAGGCGACTTACGGCCAGCGGGCGCTGCGGACCGCGATGATGTTTCCGATGATGTTCTCGCCCGTACTGGTGGGCTTCCAGTTCAAGTTCCTGTTCAACGACAATATCGGCTTCGTCAACAACGCGCTGCAGTCGCTGGGCCTCACCGACCGTGCGATCCCCTGGCTGATCGACGGCAATCTCGCGCTCTTCTCGATCATCGTCGCCGAGGTCTGGTCGTCGACCGCGGTTTTTGCGATCCTCATTCTCGCCGGGCTGCTTGCCATGCCCAAGGATCCGGTCGAAGCGGCCCATGTCGACGGCTGCACCCCGTGGCAGACCTTCCGTTACGTCACCTGGCCCTATCTGATGCCCTTCGCCTTTATCGCGATGACGATCCGCTCGCTCGATGTCGCGCGCGCCTACGACATCGTCAAGATCATGACGGATGGCGGACCGGCAAAGCGCACCGAACTGCTCTGGACGCTTATCGGACGCACCGCCTATGGCGACGCCCGCATGGGGATGGCCAATGCGATGGCCTATGTCGCCATCCTGCTGTCGATCGTCTTCACCGTCTATTTCTTCCGCAAGCTCGCCGCGGCGCGCCAGCAGATCGGAGCCGAGTGGTAATGGATACGAACGCGTCTCATCGCCTCAGGCGGCGGTTGCTGAAGGTCGCGCACCTGGCGGGGCTCTTTCTCGCCATGCTGGTCATCTGCCTGCCGGGCCTCTGGATCGTGCTTTCGTCGCTACGGCCGACGGTCGAGATCATGGCCAAGCCGCCGGTCTGGATTCCGGAGACCCTCTCGCTCGACGCCTACCGGGCGATGTTCTCGGGCGCAGGCCAGGGCGGCGTGCCGGTCTGGGACTATTTCCGCAACTCGCTGATCGTATCGGTCACCTCTACCGTCATCGCGCTGGCGATCGGCCTTGCCGGCGGCTATGCCTTTGCGCGCTACCGGTTCAAGGCGAAGTCGGCGATCTTCCTCGGCTTCATGCTGACGCGCGCGGTGCCGGGCATCGCGCTGTCGCTGCCGCTCTTCATGCTCTATGCCCGCACCGGCATCATCGATACGCATTTCTCGCTGATCCTCACCTATGTCGCGCTCAACGTTCCCTTCACGATCTGGCTGATCGACGGATTCTTCCGCCAGGTGCCGAAAGACCTCGCGGAAGCCGCGCAGATCGACGGCTGCACGCCCTGGCAGGCCTTCTGGCAGGTGGAGTTTCCGCTCGCCGGCCCGGGCATTGCGTCGGCCGGTATCTTCGCTTTCTTGACCTCCTGGAGCGAATATGCGCTCGCTTCGCAGATTACCCGCTCCGTCAACTCCAAGACCTTGCCCGTGGGGCTCCTCGACTACACCGCCGAATTCACCATCGACTGGCGCGGCATGTGCGCGCTTGCGGTCGTCATGATCGTTCCGGCGTTGACCCTCACCTTCATCATTCAGAAGCACCTCGTCTCGGGCCTGACCTTCGGCGCGGTGAAAGGATAATCGTTCATGGCGCCCGTTACGCTCAAGAAACTCGTCAAGCGCTACGGCGCTCTGGAAGTCGTGCACGGCATCGATCTCGAAGTGAAGGATCGCGAATTCATCGCGCTCGTCGGACCTTCGGGCTGCGGCAAGTCGACGACGCTGCGCATGATCGCCGGGCTCGAAGAGGTCAGCGGCGGCGCGATCGAGATCGGCGGGCGGAAGGTCAATGACCTGCCGCCGCGGGCGCGCAACATCTCGATGGTCTTTCAGTCCTATGCACTCTACCCGCATATGACGGTTGCCGAGAATATGGGCTTCTCGCTGAAAATCGCCGGGCGTCCGGCGGAAGAGATCAAGACGCGCGTTGCCGAGGCAGCGGCGATCCTCGATCTCGGCCATCTTCTCGAACGCCGCCCTTCGCAACTGTCGGGCGGCCAGCGCCAGCGCGTCGCCATGGGACGCGCGATCGTCCGCCAACCGGACGTCTTTCTCTTCGATGAGCCTCTATCTAATCTCGATGCGAAGCTCAGGACCCAGGTGCGCACCGAGATCAAGAAACTGCACGCGCGTATGCAGGCGACGATGATCTACGTCACTCACGACCAGGTGGAGGCGATGACGCTCTCCGACCGCATCGTCATCATGCGCGACGGGCATATCGAGCAGGTGGGCACGCCGGAGGATGTCTTCCGCCGCCCGGCGACCAAGTTCGTCGCCGGCTTCATCGGCTCGCCGCCGATGAACATGGAGGAGGCGGTCCTGACGGGCGGAAAGCTGGCGTTTGCAAGCGGCGCGACCCTGCCGCTTCCGCCACGCTTCCGTTCCTCGGTTCGCGAGGGCCAGAAAGTGACCTTCGGGCTCAGGCCGGACGATGTCTATCCTTCTGGGCATGGCCTCCATGCCGGCGATGCGGATGCCGTCCACGAGATCGAGCTTCCGGTCACGATCACCGAGCCGCTCGGCAACGAAACCCTGGTTTTCACCCAGTTCAACGGGCGGGATTGGGTCTCGCGCATGCTCAACCCGCGGCCGCTGCGCCCCGGCGAGGCAGTGCCCATGAGCTTCGATCTGTCCCGGGCGCATCTCTTCGACGGCGAGACCGGAAAGGCTTTGGCAGGCTGACATGGCAAGGATCGAGAAAATAGAACTGCGGATGGTGGATCTTCCGCCGAAGGTCAAGCGGACCGACGCCATCCAGAGCTTCGTGAGCCAGGAAACGCCAATCGTCACGATCACGGATGCCGACGGCGCGACCGGCACCGGTTACAGCTACACGATCGGCACCGGCGGATCCTCCGTCATGCGGCTGCTCTCCGATCATCTGGTGCCAATCCTGCTCGGGGAAGATGCGGACTGTATCGAGGCACTTTGGCACAAGATGGAGTTTGCGACGCATGCGACAACCATCGGCGCCATCACGGCCTTGGCGCTAGCCGCCGTGGATACCGCGCTATGGGACCTGCGGGCGAAGAAGCAGAAGCTGCCGCTCTGGAAACTGGCCGGCGGGGCGAAGGAAAGCTGCCCGCTCTACACCACCGAGGGCGGCTGGCTGCATATCGGACAGCAGGCCCTCGTAGACGACGCATTGCAGGCGAAGGCCAAGGGCTTCTCCGGATCGAAGGTGAAGATCGGCAAGCCGCGCGGGGCGGAGGATTACGACAGGCTCTCAGCCATGCGCGCAGCCCTTGGCGACGGCTTTGAAATCATGACTGATTGCAATCAGGGCTTCACCGTCGACGAGGCGATCCGCCGCGCCGCCCGGCTCCGCGAGCTCGATCTCGCCTGGATCGAGGAACCGTTGCCGGCGGACGATCTCGACGGCCACATCCGTCTGACGCGGTCGACGCCGACGCCGATCGCCGTCGGCGAATCCATCTATTCGATCCGCCATTTCCGCGAATATATGCAGAAGGGCGCCTGCTCGATCGTCCAGGTGGACGTGGCGCGGATCGGCGGCATCACCCCCTGGCTGAAAGTGGCCCATGCGGCGGAAGCCTTCGACATTCCCGTCTGCCCGCATTTCCTGATGGAACTGCATGTGAGCCTCGTTTGCGCGGTGCCCAATGGGAAGTATGTCGAATACATTCCGCAGCTCGACGATCTGACGCAAAAGGGAATGGAGATCCGGGAGGGCAGGGCGATCGCGCCCTCCGATCCCGGCATCGGCATCGCCTGGGACTGGGAAGCGGTCAAGGCGCGCTCGGTCGTCGAGTTCACCCGCGAGTTCCGCCGGTAGAAGGGGACGGTCATGCAGAGAATGGGAATGGTGATCGGGCTCGAGCCTTCGAAAATTGCTGAATACAAGCGGCTGCATGCGGCCGTCTGGCCGGAGATCCTGGCGCTGATCAGCGAGTGCAACATCACCAATTATTCGATCTTCCTGAAGGAGCCGGAAAATCTACTCTTCGGCTACTGGGAATATGTCGGGGAGGACTTCGAAGCCGACATGGCGAAAATGGCGGCGCATCCGAAGAACCAGGAATGGTGGTCGGTGTGCATGCCCTGCCAGATGCCGCTCGAAAGCCGCAGGCAAGGCGAGTGGTGGGCGATGATGGAGGAAGTCTTCCACCATGACTGAGACATTCGATCCCTCGTCGCTGCGGCAATGGTGGCCGAAGCCGGTTACGCCACGCCCCATCGTCATCTTCGGTGCGGGCAGCATCGTCGGCGACGCTCATCTTCCCGCCTATAGGAACGCAGGCTTCCCGGTAGCCGGCATCTTCGATCCGGACGCCGGGAAGGCGACGGCGCTCGCGCAACAGTGGGATGTCAGGGCGTTTACGAGCGAAGGGGAAGCTCTTTCGGCGGAGAACGCGATCTTCGATCTCGCGACGCCGCCGGCCGCGCACGCCTCGATCCTCTCGAAACTGCCGAAAGGCTCCTTTGCGCTGATCCAGAAGCCGATGGGCAGCGATCTTGCGGCGGCGACCGGGATTCTCGAAATCTGCCGCGAGCGGAACATCAGGGCGGCGGTGAACTTTCAGCTTCGCTTCGCGCCGATGATGCTGGCGCTCAGGGATGCCGTCGCCAGGGGCTATCTCGGCGAGGTGGTCGATTTCGATGCCTGGCTGGCGCTTGCCACGCCCTGGGGGCTCTGGCCGTTCCTGAAGGGGCTGCCGCGCATCGAGATCGCGATGCATTCCATCCACTACCTGGATCTCGTGCGCAGTCTCCTCGGCGATCCGCAGGGTGTTCACGCCAAGACCATCGGCCATCCGAACCACGATGTGGCCCAGACCCGCACCGCCGCGATCCTCGATTACGGCGATGCCGTGCGCTGCGTGCTTTCCGTCAATCACGACCACGATTTCGGGCGGAGGTTCCAGGCCTGTGAATTCCGCATCTGTGGGACGAGGGGTGCCGCCTATGTCAAACTCGGCGTCAATCTCGACTACCCGCGTGGCGAGCCGGACGAGCTGTGGATTCGCCCAGCCGGAGGTGCCGACTGGATTCAGGTGCCGCTTGAAGGTTCCTGGTTCCCCGATGCCTTCGCCAACCGCATGGCCAATCTGCAACGCCATGCCGGCGGCGAGGATGATGAACTCATAGGGTCCGTCGAGGACGCATGGCGGACCATGGCCCTGGTGGAGGCCGCCTATCAATCGAGCGCGCGCCCGGCAACGCCGATCGCTGCGCTTCCATTGGAAAATTAAAATGAGCGAGCAGACGATCTATTACGAGGACTACGAACAGGGCCATGTGCGGCTGACGAGCGGACGCACGATCACGGAAACGGACTTCGTGGTCCATGCCGGGCACACGGGTGATTTCTTCCCCCATCACATGGACGCGGAGTTTGCCAAAACGCTCCCCGGCGGTCAGCGCATTGCCCACGGCACGATGATCTTCTCGATCGGTGTCGGGCTCACCGCCTCCTTGATCAACCCGGTCGCCTTCTCTTACGGTTACGACCGTCTGCGATTCGTCCGCCCTGTCCATATCGGCGATACGATCCGCACCCGCGTCACCATCGCCGCCAAGGAAGACGATCCGAAGCGCCCGAGGGCCGGCCGGGTCGTCGAGCGGTGCGAGGTCATCAACCAGCGCGGCGAGGTCGTTCTTGCCGCGGATCACATTCTGATCGTCGAACGCAAACCTGAGGGAACTATCCAATGACAGCGAACCTTGCCGGAAAGGTCGTCCTCGTAACAGCTGCGGCGCAGGGCATAGGACGCGCAACCGCACTTGCCTTCGCCAAGGCCGGTGCCAAGGTCCATGCGACCGATATCAACGCGGACGCCGTTGGTAGCCTTGAAGGTGAGGCGGGCATCAGCACCCACCGGCTGGACGTCCTCGACACCGCTGCGGTCGAAGCGCTGGTCGCGGAGATCGGGGCCGTGGACGTGCTTTTCAACTGCGCCGGTTTCGTCCATGCAGGCTCGGTGCTCACGATGAAGGACGAGAACCTCGATTTCGCCTTCGATCTGAACGTGAAGTCGATGATCCGCACCATCCGTGCGGTGCTGCCCGGCATGATCGCACGCAAGGACGGGTCGATCGTCAATATGGCCTCGGTGGCCTCCAGCATTAAAGGCGTGCCGAACCGCTTCGCCTATGGCGTGACCAAAGCAGCCGTCATCGGGCTGACGAAAGCCGTTGCGGCGGATTATGTAGGCGACGGCATTCGCTGCAATGCGATCTGCCCGGGAACGGTCGAAAGCCCGTCGCTCGAAAGCCGCATGCGGGCACAGGGAGACTACGAAACGGCGCGTGCGGCCTTTATCTCCCGCCAGCCGATGGGCCGCCTCGGCACGCCCGAAGAGATCGCCGACCTTGCCGTCTATCTCGCCGGCGCCACCTACACCTCCGGCCAGGCCTACGCCATCGACGGCGGCTGGACCATTTGAACGCTCAATCAGGGAAAAGCACATGAAACTTCTTCGTTATGGCGACCCGGGCCAGGAAAAGCCGGGTCTTCTCGGTTCCGACGGCATCATCCGCGATCTTTCCGGCCACGTATCCGATCTCGCCGCCGGGGCGCTCGACCCCAGCAAGCTTGACGAACTCGCGAATCTCGATGTCGAGACGCTGCCCGCCGTGTCCGGCAATCCGAGGCTTGGTCCCTGCGTCGCAGGTACGGGAAAGTTCATCTGCATCGGCCTCAACTATTCCGATCACGCCGCCGAGACGGGCGCGACCGTGCCGCCGGAGCCGATCATCTTCATGAAGGCGACCTCCGCGATCGTCGGGCCGAACGACGATCTGGTCCTGCCGCGTGGTTCGGAAAAGACCGACTGGGAAGTGGAACTCGGCATCGTGATCGGAAAGACGGCGAAATATGTGAGCGAAGCCGAGGCACTCGACTACGTCGCCGGCTATTGCACGGTCCACGATGTCTCCGAACGCGCTTTCCAGACGGAACGTCACGGTCAGTGGACGAAGGGCAAATCCTGCGACACCTTCGGGCCGACCGGACCGTGGCTTGTCACCAAGGACGAGGTGGCGGACCCGCAGGATCTCGCAATGTGGCTGAAGGTCAACGGCGAGACGATGCAGGACGGCTCGACCAAGACGATGGTCTACGGCGCCGCCTATCTCGTCTCTTATCTGTCGCAGTTCATGTCGCTGCGCCCCGGTGATATCATCTCGACGGGCACGCCGCCGGGCGTCGGCATGGGCATGAAGCCGCCGCGCTATCTGAAGGCCGGCGACGTCGTCGAACTCGGCATAGAGGGCCTCGGCAGCCAGAAGCAGCGCGTTCGCGCCGACGCCTGAGCTAATCGAATGTTTCCTTCGGTCCTATTCGACTGAAGGACACGAACAGGCAGCATCAAAGTGCCGCAGTGATCTCCGCGCGCCCGAAAAGGCGCGCGGCGCTGCAGGTCTATTGGAGCAAACATGACCCGCATCACCGACCTTCGCGTCTTCGACCTTCGCTTTCCGACCTCGGCGAGCCTCGACGGTTCGGACGCCATGAACCCGGATCCGGACTATTCGGCGGCTTACGTCATCCTCGACACGGATCGGCCGGGGCTGGCGGGTCACGGCCTCACCTTCACCATAGGGCGCGGCAACGACATATGCTGCATGGCGATCGAGGCCATGCGGCATCTCGTGGTCGGCCAGGACATCAGCAACATTTTGAAGCATCCCGGCCGCTTCTGGCGGCACCTGACGAGCGACAGCCAGCTGCGCTGGATCGGCCCGGAAAAGGGCGCGATCCATCTTGCGACCGGCGCCATAGTCAACGCCGTCTGGGACCTCCTCGCAAAGCACGCCGGCAAGCCGGTGTGGCGTCTCGTCGCCGACATGCCGGCGGAAGAGATCGCCGACATCGTCGACTACCGCTACTTGACGGATGTTCTCACCCGCGACGACGCGGTCGAGATCCTGCGGCGTGCCGAACCCGGCAAGGCCGAGCGGATCGCGACGCTCGAGAAGGAGGGCTACCCCTGCTACACGACTTCTGCCGGCTGGCTCGGCTATGACGACGCAAAGCTCCGGCGGCTTGCGCAGGAGGCGGTCGACGCAGGCTTCGATCACATCAAGATGAAGGTCGGGCGTGACCTCGACGACGATATCCGCCGGCTGAGGATCGCCCGTGAAGTGATCGGCCCCGACAGGTACCTGATGATCGACGCGAACCAGGTCTGGGAAGTGGGCGAGGCGATCGAATGGGTGCAAAAGCTCGCCTTTGCCAAGCCCTTCTTCATCGAGGAGCCGACGAGCCCGGACGATGTCGCCGGGCACCGAAAGATCCGCGAAGCGATCGGACCAGTCAAGGTCGCGACCGGCGAGATGTGCCAGAACCGCATCATGTTCAAGCAGTTCATCGCCGAGGGTGCGATCGATATCGTGCAGATCGATTCCTGCCGCATGGGCGGACTGAACGAGGTGCTGGCGGTGCTGCTGATCGCCGCCAAATACGGGCTGCCCGTCTGGCCGCACGCCGGCGGCGTCGGCCTCTGCGAATATGTGCAGCACCTTTCCATGATCGATTACGTTGCCGTTTCCGGCACGAAGGACGGGCGGGTGATCGAATATGTCGACCACCTGCACGAACACTTCCTGGACCCGTGCGTGATCCGCAACGCCGCTTACATGCCGCCCGAGCGGCCTGGCTTCTCGATCGAAATGAAGCAACAATCGATCGAGGACTACAGGTTTGACGGCTGATGTGAGCGCTCCGACCTTGTGAGGCTCGTGTGTGGATCCTCGAGTCAGGCCCGAGGATGACGACCGACTCGAGAATTGACGACGGAAGGAGCCCCAAAGGACTTGATATAGTCCTCGATCCTGCCCGGATCGAAGACGTGGCCGTCCATGAAGCGATCGCCGTCCGTTGCTCCTTCGAGCCTGCCGCCGTCCGCGTCGGCCGGCAAGGCATCCTTGCCGAGCGCCTCGCGATAGAGATCCGGACGATAGGCCGAGATGGCCGCGTCAACTCGCTGCCTCGACAAGGATGTCTGTCCCCAGCGCACCATCTGGCTGTAGGTCCAGAGCGCCTGACTGGGACGCGGGAAGTTGGCAAAGTCTGCATGGAAGACGAGATAGTTCTCGACGACGCGGCGGTTTCCCTCCGGGTCGATTGCGAATTCGCCCGCAAGTACCCGGCGGATGATGTTGGCCGGCGCGGCCACGTGGCGCTCCTCTGCCAGGACTTCCGCAAGGCGGCCGCGGTTGGCCGGTTCGTCCGACCAGCGGGCGGCGCGGTCGAGCGCGACGATCAGGCGCGAGACCGTATCCCTATTGGCCTCCGCCCATTCGGGACGCATGCCGATGACCTTTTCCGGTGCCGAGGGCCAGATGTCCTGCTTGGTCGCGACGATGCGGCCGACGCCGCGTTCGGATGCGACCATGTTCCAGGGCGCACCGACGCAAAAGCCGTCGATCGCGCCCGCCGCCAGCGCGTCGGAGGTCATTGGCGGCGGCACCACGACGAGCTTGACGTCGCGGTCGGGATCGATGCCGCCGGCCGCGAGCCAGTAGCGGAACTCGTAGTTATGGGACGAGAAGGGGTAGGTGACGCCGAGCGTCAGCGGCGGCTTGCCGGCTGCCCCCGCGCTGCGGATGACCGCCGCCAGGGCCTTGGCATTCTTCAACGCATCCTCGCCTCCACCGAGCCCTCCTGCCTGCTGCATGAGCCCGTAGAGCCGTGTCGAGAGCGTGATGGCGTTGCCGCCGCGCCCCAGGGAAAAGGGCGCAATCGTCGGCGACGGATTGGAGCCGAGACCGAGCATGGCGGCAACCGGCATGGGTGAAAGCATGTGGGCCACGTCGAACTGACGAAAGGCAAGCCTGTCGCGCACATTCGCCCAGGAGACGTCCTTGACGAGTTCGAGGGTGATGCCTTCGCGCTGCGCAAAGCCGAATTCGGCGGCGGCGATCAGCACGGCCGCATCCACGAGGGGGATGAATCCGGCGCGGACGGTGCGCGAACCCTCGTGGCGGATGCTTCCCGGCGCGGGCAGGGCGCCGCCGGCGGAGAGGTTCTCGCCGCTGAATTCACTTTTGTTCGTCAATATGTTCACTCCGGTGTCTCCCGAGGTACCGCAGCAAAAGAGCGGCCGGTCACCGGATCAGCAATCCGGCGGCGGTCACGACGCTTTGCGCGATCTCCGAAATCTTTTTCTTCTCGTTCATCGCCGTCTGGCGCAGCAGCGCGAATGCCTCGTCTTCGGAAAGACCGCGCATTTTCATGAGAATACCTTTGGCGCGCTCGACGAGCTTGCGCTCCTCGAGCGCGGATTTGGCCTCCGCCAGTTCGCGCTGAAGCCGGCTGAAGGCCTTGAAGCGGCTGACAGCCATGTCAAGGATCGGCTTGACGCGCTCCTTCTTCAGGCCGTCAACGATGTAGGCCGAGACGCCTGCCTCGACCGCCGCCTCGATAGAGGCCGTGTCGGAGCGGTCCACGAACATGGCGATCGGCCGACCCACCGTGCGGGTCAGCTGGAAAAGATGCTCCATCATGTCCCGGTTAGGGTTTTCGATGTCTATGACGATCACGTCGGGCCGGAGCGTCTCGATGACCCGGGCGACACCGTGAACCTCATGGATCACGGTGACCTTGCCGTGTCCTGCTTCGCGCAGTCCTTCCTCGATGATAGACGCGCGGATGGCGTTCTCGTCAATCACAAGAATGGTGAGGTCGCGATGGGTCATGCCGTATCATGATGCGATGCAGCAATTTCCGCAATATAGATTTGCCTAAATATTTTGCGAAATACTGTAATGACTAAATGTTAGGCTAATGGGGACCCGCTTGGCGCAAATTCAGGCAGGTTCACTTGTGGAAGACGGCAACGGGTCACGTGCTCTCTCCCAGAGGCTGGTCGCATGGAACGTCCATTGGCATTTCACGTGCTCCCGTTCGCCTGTGTGGCTGCGCAGGGCTTCCAGAAGTTCAAGGCCGTCGGCCCGCTTCTGATCGACATAGCCTGACCGCAGTTTCCCGATCAGCGCATCGCCGCTCGTCATCAGTCGCGCGCGCGCAGCGATCGCACCCCAGGTCCGTTCCTTGTAGAACAAGGAGGAGACGGCTTCTTCGACGCAAGCGGCATCTTCGACGGACAGCGATCGCAGTTCCAGGAGCCGGCGGAGGGTGGCCCTGACATTGACGAGGGGAATGGTCAGCGGCGCGTAGCCGAGTTCCTCGGGAGCGTGGAGCAGTGCCACGTCGGAATCGTCCTCGGCCTCGCCAGTTACATATTGGCGAAAGATCTCGCCGATGCCGGCCATTCCGAAATCTGCGCACTCGGCCGCGCGTAGAGCACCCATGCTCGCTGCGCCGAAGACGGCCACGCCCTCGGAAAGGGCGAAGAGAATTTCCTTGTGCCAGACGGGGGCGACATATTCGAAGTTGCCGTCGATAAGGCCGATCGCCGCAGCGCCGTCGCGCACCGCCCGGAGAACATCGCCCTGCCTGGCAGGCGGGCGGATCGTGAGTGTGTCGCCGGCCAACCGCACTGCATCGGGAACGGTCGGGCCAACGAATGCGACTTTCATTCCGCCTCAGTGGATTTGAAAACGGCGGAGGCAGCCTGTCCGCCGCCAATCGTCGTCACGGACAGCTATGTTCATGGCGATCGTCAGCCATGGAGTGATTCCGCGTGGCGAGTTCCGGATTGGGCCGGGGCCTGATCCGCCTCGGGCGTTTGCGCCATAGCCGCGACGAGGGAGATGATCTTCTTGCGAAGCACCGGGTCAGTGATCTTCAGGAAGGCCCGGTTTAGAGCGATACCCTCCTTCGAGGCGACGAAGGATGAAATCTCCTGGGACTCGTGAACATCGGCAGCGGGCTTGCCCGAGTGGACACTGCCTTCGTCCTGCTGGAAGAAAAAGCTCGGATGGACGCCGAGTATGTCGGCGATTGCCTGCAACCGGCTGGCGCCGATGCGGTTGGTGCCTTTTTCGTATTTCTGGACTTGCTGAAAGGTGATGCCGAGCCCGTCGGCGAGCTTTTCCTGGCTCAGACCTATCATCAGCCTGCGCATGCGAACACGCGAGCCGACAAAGGCATCGATCGGGTTAGGATCCTTTTTGTTCATCTGGTAGTCTCCTCGCGAGTTCGATTCAGCTTATGGCATATAAGTTTGCTTGAATGGACGCCGCGATGCAATCAGCACGCGCCGCTTTCTGTGGCAAAACTCAACTTTCCAATGATTGCCGAGTTCGAAACGCCGGCCGGCAGTGCCGCACCGGGGGCAAGGCGCAGCATTCATGTATCGAGACGTTGTCGTCGAATCGGATAGGATCCAAGGGAACATCAGTAGGGAGTGAAAGCCTGAGACAATGAGTGTTGAGTACAAATCAGAAGCAACCGCGGCACGGCGCTTTCCCGGCTCGATCGTCGTCATGGGCGTCTCGGGCAGCGGCAAATCGTCGGTGGGGGAGGCGATCGCCGAGGCTTGCGGCTATCCCTTCATCGAAGGCGACGCGCTCCATCCTCCGGAAAACATCAGGAGAATGTCCGAGGGGATTCCGCTCACCGACGACGACCGCTGGCCGTGGCTCGCTGCGATCGGAGAGCGGCTGGCGAGCCGGGAGCCGGTCGTCGTTTCCTGCTCCGCCCTTAAGCGCAGCTACAGGGACAAGCTTCGAGAAAGTGCTCCCGGTGGCCTGGCCTTCGTCTTTCTCCACGGCAGCGAGTCCGTGCTTGCGGAGCGGATGCACCACCGCACAGGGCATTTCATGCCGTCCTCATTGCTGCAGACGCAGCTTGAGGCGCTCGAGGACCCGAGGGGGGAGGTAAGGACGGTCGCCGTAGACGTCGCCCAGCCGCTGGCGGAGATCGTCCGCGAGGCGCTTGCAGGTCTCGCCCGTCTGTAAGGTTGCGTTTCGCAATGCCTGCCGCCGTCTTTGCACATCGTGCTTGGCACGCCAGCTCTTTGGAAGGAAATTAGCCGACGGCGATGTTATCGTTCACGACGATAGGCGTGCGGCGGCGACAGATCGCAGCGGCTCGCCTCTGCTTGGCGATGGGGAGATCGTGGAGCGGGCGTCGGGAGGAGATGGAAATGTTTGAAGCCGGATTGAACTTCGCGCTCGGCGAGGAGATCGATGCGCTGCGCGCGAGTGTGCGCCGCTTCGCTTCCGAGCGAATCGCGCCGCTTGCCGACGATGCCGACCGCAGCAATGCCTTTCCCATGTCGCTCTGGCGGGAGATGGGAGAACTCGGCCTGCTCGGCATCACTGCCGACGAGGCACATGGCGGTGCGGGACTCGGCTATCTCGCCCATTGCGTGGCGATGGAAGAGATAAGCCGCGCATCCGCTTCGGTGGGCTTGAGCTACGGCGCCCACTCCAATCTCTGCGTCAATCAGATCAACCGCAACGGCAAACCGGCACAGAAGAGCAGATATCTGCCGAAGCTGATTTCGGGCGAGCATGTCGGGGCGCTTGCCATGTCCGAGCCCGGCGCCGGCTCCGATGTTGTTTCGATGAAACTCAAGGCAGACAAGCGCGGCGACCGTTATGTCCTGAACGGCAGCAAGATGTGGATCACCAACGGCCCGGACGCAGATGTCCTGGTCGTCTACGCCAAGACCGATCCGGCAGCCGGACCGCGCGGCATCACCGCTTTCCTGGTGGAAAAGGCATTTCCCGGCTTCTCGGCCGGCCAAAAGCTCGACAAGCTCGGCATGCGCGGATCGAACACGTCGGAACTCATCTTCACGGATTGCGAGGTGCCGGAGGAAAACGTGCTCGGCGGCGTGGGTGAGGGCGTCAAGGTGCTTATGTCCGGCCTCGATTATGAGCGGGTCGTGCTTTCTGCCGGACCGCTCGGGATCATGGCCGCTTGCCTCGATGTCGTCGTCCCCTATCTCCATGAGCGCAAGCAGTTCGGGCAACCGATCGGCGAGTTCCAGTTGATGCAGGGAAAGCTTGCCGACATGTATGTGACGATGAATGCCGCGCGGGCCTATGTCTATGCCGTGGCGGCCGCCTGCGACCGTGGCGAGACTGCGCGTAAGGACGCGGCCGGCTGTATTCTCTATGCGGCGGAAAAGGCGACCGCCATGGCGCTGGAGGCGATACAGGCGCTGGGCGGCAATGGCTACACCAACGATTATCCGGCAGGCCGGCTGCTGCGCGACGCCAAGCTGTACGAGATCGGCGCGGGCACGAGCGAGATCCGTCGCATGCTGATCGGACGGGAGCTCTTTGCCGAAACGAAATAGGCCGAATAGGTAACGCTTGGGGGGAGCATGACAGTATTGCGTTCGCACATTTCGCCATCCTCGGAGGAGTTCAAGGCGAACCGCGCGGCCATGACGGAGGCCATCGCGACGATCGAGGACGCGGTGCGCCTGGCCGCAGCCGGCGGCGGCGAGACGGCGCGCGAGCGCCACGTCAGCCGCGGCAAGCTCCTGCCGCGGGACCGGCTTGCTACTCTCATCGATCCGGGCACGCCTTTTCTGGAGGTCGGAGCCACCGCCGCATATGGGATGTACAACGACGATGCGCCGGGCGCGGGCCTGATCACCGGCATCGGCCGGATTTCCGGGCGCGAGTGCATGATCGTCTGCAACGATCCGACGGTCAAAGGCGGCACCTACTATCCGCTGACGGTCAAGAAGCATTTGCGCGCGCAGGAGATCGCGGCGGAGAACCGGCTCCCCTGCGTCTATCTTGTCGATTCCGGCGGCGCGAACCTGCCGAACCAGGACGAGGTCTTTCCGGATCGGGACCATTTCGGCCGCATCTTCTACAACCAGGCCAACATGTCGGCGGCTGGCATCCCTCAGATCGCGGTGGTCATGGGATCCTGCACGGCGGGCGGCGCCTATGTGCCGGCCATGTCCGACGAAGCGATCATCGTCGAAAAGCAGGGCACTATTTTTCTCGCAGGCCCGCCGCTCGTTCGCGCGGCGACCGGAGAGGTCGTCTCGGCCGAGGACCTTGGCGGCGCCGACGTCCACACGCGCCTTTCGGGCGTTGCCGATCACCTTGCGCGCGACGATGCGCATGCGTTGGCATTGGCGCGCCGCGCCGTTTCGGCCTTGAACCGTGAGAAGCCCTGGACGGTCGAGCGCATCGAGCCGGAGCCGCCACTCTACGATCCGGAGGAAATCGCCGGCATCGTCCCGGCCGACCTCAAGACACCCTATGAGATCCGCGAGGTGATCGCCCGGCTTGTCGACGGTTCCCGCTTCGACGAGTTCAAGGCGCGGTTCGGCACCACGCTCGTCTGCGGTTTCGCCCATCTCCACGGCATTCCAGTCGGCATCGTCGCCAACAATGGCGTGCTCTTCTCGGAATCGGCCGTCAAGGGAGCGCATTTCGTGGAGCTCTGCGCGCAGCGCAGGATTCCGCTCGTCTTTCTGCAGAACATCACCGGCTTCATGGTCGGCCGCAAATACGAGACAGAGGGAATTGCCAAGCACGGCGCCAAGCTGGTGACCGCAGTCGCGACCGTGAAGGTGCCAAAGATCACCATGCTGGTCGGCGGATCGTTCGGGGCAGGCAATTACGGGATGTGCGGGCGCGCCTTCTCGCCGCGCTTTCTCTGGACCTGGCCGAACAGCCGCATTTCGGTCATGGGCGGCGAACAGGCGGCAGGCGTGCTCTCCTCGGTGCGCGGCGAAGCCTTGAAGCGGTCAGGAAAACCATGGAGTGAAGAGGAGGAGGCCCGCTTCCGCCAACCGGTGCTCGATCTATTCGAACGTCAGAGCCACCCGCTCTATGCGTCGGCAAGGCTTTGGGATGACGGCGTGATCGATCCGCGCAAGAGCCGCGACGTGCTGGCGCTGTCTCTGTCGGCGGCCTTGAACGCGCCGATCGAGGAGACGCGCTTCGGACTGTTCAGAATGTGACGAGAGGTCCCGAGATGAAACGCGACAACATCAATGCCCTGAATGCACCGCAGCCGCGCGGGGGGTATTCACAGGCTGTCAGCATCGAGGATTTCCGGCGCGTGCTTTTCGTCAGCGGCCAAATTCCGGTAACGTCGGACGACGTCGTGCCGGAGGGCTTCGAGGCGCAGGCGCGCCAGGTCTGGCTGAACGTCGATGCGCAGCTCAAGGCGGCCGGCATGTCGAAAACCGACATCGTCAAGGTCACGACCTATCTCGCCGACAGGCAGCACGTCATGGAGAACCGCGAGATCCGCAACGACTATCTCGGCTCGTTGGCTCCGGCAATGACGGTGGTGATCACCGGCATTTTCGATTCGGCCTGGCTCATGGAAGTCGAAGTGGTCGCGGCGCAATAGATTGGAAAAGAGGCGTATGTTTTCGAAGCTCCTGATTGCCAATCGCGGTGAAATCGCCTGCCGCATCCTCCGCACCGCGCGACGGCTCGGCATCCGCACCGTCGCCGTCTATTCCGACGCTGACGGAGACGCGCTGCACGTGGCGCTCGCCGACGAGGCGATCCGGATCGGGGGGGCGCCCGCCGCCGAAAGCTATCTGGCGAGCGCTCCTATCGTTCAAGCGGCAAGAAGCGTCGGCGCACAAGCCATTCATCCGGGCTATGGTTTCCTGTCGGAGAACGCCGATTTCGCGGAGGCTGTCGCAGAAGCAGGCATGATATTCGTCGGGCCGCCGCCGGCCGCAATCCGCGCCATGGGTCTCAAGGACGCGGCCAAGGCTCTCATGGAACGATCCGGCGTACCGGTCGTGCCCGGCTACCACGGCGAAGAGCAGGATGCACCCTTTCTTGCCGACAGGGCACGGGAAATCGGCTATCCGGTGCTGATCAAGGCGCGGGCGGGCGGCGGCGGCAAAGGCATGCGCCGGGTCGAGCGGCAGGAGGATTTCGGCCCCGCGCTGGAGGCCGCACGGCGGGAGGCCGAATCCGCCTTCGGCGACGGTTCGGTGCTTCTCGAACGCTATCTGACGAAGCCGCGTCACATCGAGATGCAGGTCTTCGGCGACCGGCACGGCAATATCGTCCACCTCTTCGAGCGCGACTGCTCGCTGCAACGCCGGCATCAGAAGGTGATAGAGGAGGCGCCGGCGCCCGGCATGACGGCCGAGGTCCGCCGTGCGATGGGGGATGCCGCGGTCAGGGCCGCCCAGGCGATCGGCTATGTCGGTGCAGGCACCGTGGAGTTCATCGCCGACGTGACCAACGGCCTCTGGCCGGATCACTTCTATTTCATGGAGATGAACACGCGGCTGCAGGTGGAGCATCCCGTCACGGAAGCGATCACCGGCATCGATCTCGTGGAATGGCAGTTGCGGGTCGCTAGCGGCGAGCCGCTGCCGAAGAAACAGGCCGATATTTCAATGAACGGCTGGGCCTTCGAGGCGCGCCTCTATGCGGAGGATCCGGCCCGGGGCTTCCTGCCGGCGACCGGCCGGCTGACGGAATTGAGCTTTCCCGAGGGGACTTCGCGGGTCGATTCCGGCGTCCGGCAGGGGGATACGATCACGCCCTATTACGATCCGCTGATTGCCAAGTTGATCGTACATGGCCAGAACCGTTCGGCGGCGCTCGGCCGGTTGCAGGATGCTCTCAAGGAATGCCGCATAGGCGGCACGGTCACGAACCGCGACTTTCTCATCCGCCTGACGGAAGAGCATGATTTCCGCTCTGGCCACCCGGATACGGGGCTGATCGACCGGGAGATCGAGCGACTGACCGCTCCGGTCGCACCTGGTGACGAGGCGCTGGCGCTGGCGGCGATAGTTTCGATCGGCGCGCTCGACCCGAATAGGTCGACCGATCCATGGTCGTCGCTCGGCTCCTGGCAGATCTGGGGCGACGCGCACCGCATGGTGGTGATCGCCCATGCGGACGTGCGCGCAACCGTCACCTTGGCTTCGCGCGGCCGTGACCAGTTCGCCGTGCGTGCCGGTGCGAGCACGCTGCCCGTCCTCGTGCTCGACCGCTTCGAGGGCGGTGCCCGGCTCGAGGTGGCCGGGCAGAAGCGCCTGATCCGTTTCTCACGGGATCGCGAGGCGTTGACGCTCTTCCATGGCGGGCGCAACCTGGTGTTCCATGTGCCGGACGGATTGACCGGCGGGCAGAGCAGCGAGATCGCCGACGACGAGTTGGTCGCGCCGATGCCGGGTCTCGTGAAGCTGGTGCGGGTCGGCGCCGGCGACGCAGTGACAAAGGGACAGGCGCTTGTCGTGATGGAGGCGATGAAGATGGAACTGACGCTCTCGGCCTCACGCGAGGGCACGATCGCCAATGTGCATGTGGCGGAAGGCGCTCAGGTCAGCGAGGGCACAGTGCTCGTGACGCTGATGGAGGAGGCTGCGCAATGACGTCGCCGGCAAAGGAGCGCGTCACGATTGTCGAGGTGGCGCCGCGCGACGGTCTTCAAAACGAGTCGCGGCTCGTTGCTACCGAGGACAAGGTCGGGCTCGTCGATCTGCTCTCCGACTGCGGTTACGAGCGCATCGAAGTAACGAGCTTCGTCAGTCCCCGCTGGGTACCGCAATTGGCCGACGCGCCGGCTGTCATGGCTGGTATCGTCCGGCGGCCGGGCACGCGTTACGCGGCACTGACGCCCAATATGCGCGGCTTCGAGGCGGCGCTTGCGGCTAGCGCCGACGAGGTGGCGATCTTTGCCTCGGCGTCGGAAAGCTTCTCCGAAAAGAACATCAACTGCTCGATTGCCGAAAGCATCGAGCGTTTTCGGCCGGTCGCCGAGGCAAGCCGGCATCGAGGCGTTCCCCTGCGGGGCTATGTGAGCTGTGTCGTCGAATGTCCCTATGAGGGCGCGATCGTGCCGGCGGAGACCGCCCGCGTCGCGCGGCTGCTTGCCGACCTCGGCTGCTACGAGATCAGTCTCGGCGACACGATCGGGCGCGGCACGCCGGAAGCGGTTGATGCGATGCTGGCCGCGGCGCTCCGCGAGATCGATGCACCGAAACTCGCCGGACATTTCCACGATACGTCCGGCCGGGCACTGGAGAATATCGCGGTGGCACTGGAGCGCGGTATCAGGGTTTTCGACGCCTCCGCCGGCGGGCTCGGCGGCTGTCCTTATGCGCCGGGAGCGGCCGGCAATGTCGATACGCTTGCCGTGAACGCCTTTCTCGAGGCGCAGGGTTTTGCCACCGGCCTCAACTCGGAAAAACTCGACCGCGCCGCTGCTTTTGCACGATCGCTGAGGAGCACAGCATGACCTTCGATACGATCCGTTGTGCCATCGACCAGCGCGGGGTCGCCCGGGTGACGCTTGCCCGTTCGGAAAAGCACAATGCGCTTTCCGCCACCATGATCGGCGAATTGACGGCCGTCGCAGGCCGGCTCGCAACCGATGCATCGATCAGGGCCGTCATTCTCGACGCGGAAGGCAAGAGTTTCTGTGCCGGCGGCGATCTCGACTGGATGCGTCAGCAGTTTTCCGCCGACCGGCCGACGCGGATTGCCGAGGCGACGCGGCTTGCGATGATGTTGAAGGCGCTGAACGATCTGCCGAAGCCGCTCATCGCACGCGTGCATGGGAACGCCTTCGGCGGCGGCGTCGGGCTGATCAGCGTCTGCGACACGGTGATCGCCGCTTCCGGTGCTCAATTCGGCCTGACCGAAACGCGCCTCGGGCTGATCCCGGCGACGATCAGCCCATATGTCATTGCCCGGACAGGCGAGGCGAGGGCGCGGCCGCTGTTCATGTCGGCGCGGGTGTTCGGTGCGGAGGAGGCGAAGGTCGCGGGCTTCGTGACGACGGTCGTCGACGGCACCATGCTGGACGGGGCGGTCGAAGCCGCGGTGACGGCCTATCTCGTCGCGGCTCCGGGCGCTGCCGGGCGGGCGAAGCGGCTTGCGCGGTCGCTGGGCCTTCCCATCACCGACGCCGTCATCGCCGCAACGATAGAGCAGCTTGCCGATACCTGGGAAACGGACGAAGCACGGGAGGGCGTGTCGGCCTTCTTCGAACGGCGCAATCCCTCCTGGCGGCAATGAGCCGAGATTGCGCTTGAATTGATGGGAAATCGACCCTATTTTTACAGGGACCCGATCAAACCAGGATCGATTTCTCATGATGGCCGTTGATTTCCAGATAGCTGCAGCCCGTTTCGGGGACGATCATTCCCCGTTTCTCTCGGCCCGCCTTGTCGCCGACTGGTTAGGCGTCACGCTCGCCGAACTCGCCAAGCTGATCGGTGTCGCCCGCAATACGCTGACGGCGAAATCCGGCGCCCGGAAGGTCGACAGCGCCTTGAGCAAGGTCGTCCGCATCCTCGCCATGGCTTCCGAAATGGCGGGCGACGAAGCCCGCGCCGTCATCTGGTTCAAGCACCAGCCTATCCCCGGCTGGGGCGGCAAGACGGCGTTCGATCTGGTCGGCGAGGGCAAGGCCGACAAGGTGCTCGCCTATCTCGAATCGGTACGTGCCGGCGTCTACGCTTAAGACGGGATGAGGAAACACATTCCGCCCGCATCGCGACCCGATTCGGAACCGACGTCGCCGGTCGAGCCGATAACGCTCTGGCGCGCCTTCGTTCCGCGCTGGGCACATATGCCGCTATCCGGCGCGGGTGCCGCTCGCTTCGGTGGCCGCTGGAACCCGATCGGCATGCCTGCGATTTATGCTGCGCGCGAGCTTTCCACTGCCTGGGCTGAATATAATCAGGGTTTCGTCCAGCATCCGGCGCTCATCGTGCAGCTCGAGTTGCGCGGGGCGAGGCTCGCGGACCTCACGGATGCCAGCGTTCTTCTGGAGCTTGGTGTGGATGAGGCGATCCATCGCTGCGAATGGCGTGATGCGCTCGACAAAGGCGCGGTGCCGGAGACCCACAGGCTGCAGTCGGAGCTTCTGGCGCGCGACTATCACGGGGTGATCTATCCATCCTTCATGTCGCCCGGCGGCACCTGCGTCGCGCTCTGGCGCTGGAACGGTGCGGAAGAACCGCGTCTCGACGTCATCGATCCCGATGGCCGGCTGCCGAAATCGCCCGCCTCATGGGTTTGAGCCCAAAAAGTGCCCTCATCCGGCCTGCCGGCCACCTTCTCCCCGCAGGCGGGGCGAAGGGGACTAGCAGCGCCGACTTCGTCCCCTCTCCCCGTTCGACGGGGAGAGGGTTAGGGTGAGGGGCAAATTTCCACGCTAAATCGAGCCCAGCACCTTGCCGGGATTGAGAATGCCGTTCGGGTCGAGCGCATTCTTGATGCGCCGCATGAGTTCGAGTTCCGCCGGACTGCGGGAGCGATCGAGAAAGTCGCGCTTCACGAGGCCGATCCCGTGCTCGGCCGATACCGAGCCGCTATAGATGCCGACCAGTCCGTAGACGACGGCGTCGACCGCGTGCGCCGTTTCCTCGGTTGCGCCCGGAACGGAAAAGGCGATGTGAAGGTTGCTGTCGCCGACATGGCCGAAGAACGACACGTGCGCTTCGGGGAACTTGGCCCGAAGCGCCTTGCCGCATTCGTCGGCGAAGCGGCCGATTTCGCCGATCGGCAGGCTGACATCGAAGTTGAGGAGCAGGGGCAGCCGGTCCAGCGCGTGGCCCTCGCGGATACGCCAGAAGGTTTGAACCTCCTTTTGCGATTGCGCGATCAGCGCGTCGTCGATCACGCCGTCCTCCAGGGCTCGCCCGAGAAACGCTTCGAACCGTTCGCGTTCCGCTTCATGGCCTTGCAGGTCCTCTTCCACGATGACTGCGAAAGCGGGAGTGGCTTCGAAGAGCCTGAGCCCTTCGGCCACACAATTGAAACGGAAATAGCTCTCCCATATTGCCTCATATGCGGAGAGGCCGGCGAGTTCCTTCTGTGCCCGCTTGAGCAGGGCGACGACATTCTCATAGCTGTCGAGCGCGCAGAGCGCCGTCAGCCGCCCGGCCGGTAGCGGGCGCAGGCGCAGCACCGCCCGCGTGATAATGCCGAGCGTGCCTTCCGAACCGATGAAGAGCTGCCGCAGGTCGTAGCCGGTGTTGTTCTTGATCATCTTGTTCATCGACGAAAGCACGGTTCCGTCGGCAAGAACGGCCTCGAGCCCCAGCACATTGTCGCGCGCCACACCGTTGCGGATGACCCGGATGCCGCCGGCATTCGTGGCCAGATTGCCGCCGACCTGGCAGGAGCCGCGGGCCCCTAGATCGATCGGCAACAGGAAACCCGCATCCTCGGCCGCGCGCTGGGCGACTTCGAGAGGTGTTCCGGCGAGAACCGTCATCGTACCCGCCGCAGCATCGATCTCCTCGATGCCGGAAAGTCTCTCCAGCGAAATGGCAACGTCGCCAGCGCACGGATTGGCGCCGCCGGCGAGCCCGGTCAAGCCGCCCTGCGGCACCACGGCCTGGCGATGCGCGTTGCAGATCCTCAGCGCGTCGGCGACCTCGGCAACGCTCGCCGGGCGAACGACCGCCAAAGGGAGAATCCGGCCCGTGAGGCTCGCATCACCGCGGTGACGTTCGGCGATCCGGTCGCCGGTGAGCACGGCATCGCCGAGTGCGCTCGTGAGATCATCGATAACAGACATGGAACGGTTTCTACCGCAGGATTCATTTGATCGGAACCGATTAATTCGGCAGATCAAAGCCCGGCGTGTAGACCGCGCGTAACCGCGCTTCCGCAGCCCAGGTTCACCGCCTCACGTGCCGGTGGCTGCGAGCACGGGCGCCTCCGCCTCTATCGGCGGTGCCGCCGCCTTCTGTCCCCCCTTGCGGAATAGCTTCCATCGCGTCGGCCGGAAGGCGATGCGCGTGTGGTCGGTGGAGGCGGCGCGTTCCGGCGGGAGTTCGATCTCGACCGGAGGGTGGGTACGTCCGAGATCGAGTTCCAGATGCCGGGTGCCAGCCACGCGCCGGCTGGCCGTGACCAGGCCGGCGAGGCAACCGCCGCAGCCGTCGATGAGTTCCACGTCGTGCGGGCGGAAATAGAGGGTTGCGGGGCCGTCCGGCTCGTTCCCGGCACGAAGGCCGATCGGGCGGTCCTCGTGCCAGATTTCACCATTGGCGAGGGTGACGTCGAGGCAGTTCGACTGGCCGATGAAGCCGTAGACGAAGGGCGAGACCGGATGGTCATAGATCTCGTCGGGCGTGCCGACCTGCTCGATCGCGCCCTTGCTCATCACGACGACGCGGTCGGCAAGCTCGAGTGCTTCCTCCTGGTCGTGGGTGACGAAGATCGTCGTGTGGCCGGTGCGGTCGTGGATTTCGCGCAGCCACCGCCTCAGCTCCTTGCGCACCTGCGCATCGAGCGCGCCGAAAGGCTCGTCGAGGAGCAGAACGTTGGGTTCGACGGCCATGGCGCGGGCGAGTGCGACGCGTTGGCGCTGCCCGCCGGAAAGCTGGGCCGGGTAGCGTTTCTCCAGCCCGGAGAGCTGCACCAGTTCCA
The DNA here is from genome assembly GCF_017876815.1 of Sinorhizobium meliloti. Classification (NCBI taxonomy): domain Bacteria; kingdom Pseudomonadati; phylum Pseudomonadota; class Alphaproteobacteria; order Hyphomicrobiales; family Rhizobiaceae; genus Ensifer; species Ensifer meliloti. The sequence goes on from NZ_JAGIOS010000002.1 coordinate 1,531,882, forward strand.
GCAGGTCGAGCGCCCTGCGGCGGATGTCGGCAGCCGCCGGCCGCAGTTTGGCGGGCCGCACCTTCAGACCGAAGGCGACGTTGTCGAGCACCGTCATGTGGCGGAAAAGCGCGTAATGCTGGAAAACGAAGCCGATGTTGCGTTCCTGCACGGTCTTTTTCGACGCATCCTCGTCGCCGAAGAAAATCGTACCTTCGGTCGGGCTTTCGAGCCCGGCGACCAGCCTCAGCAGCGTGGTCTTGCCGGAGCCGGAGGGGCCGAGGAGCGCGATCAGTTCACCCGACCGGATGTCGAGGGAAACGTCTTCGAGTGCGGGAAAGCGGCCGAATTCCTTGCGTATGTTCTGGACGCGGACTTCCATGGAGGTCTGGACCTTTCAGTGCCTGCGGCTGGCAGCGATCTCGTCGCTGTAGCGAAGTTCAAGAGCAGTCTTCAAAACGAGCGTTACCAGCGCCAGGAGCGCGAGGAGCGCTGCCACCGCAAATGCGGCGACGAAATTATATTCATTATAGAGGATTTCGACCTGCAACGGCATGGTGTTCGTTTGGCCGCGAATATGGCCGGACACGACCGAGACCGCACCGAACTCGCCCATGGCGCGGGCATTGCAAAGAAGCACGCCGTAGAGCAGGCCCCATTTTATATTGGGAAGCGTCACATGCCAGAAGGTCTGCCAGCCGGTGGCCCCGAGCGAGAGTGCCGCTTCCTCGTCGGCCGTTCCCTGTTCCTGCATCAGCGGAATCAATTCACGCGCGACGAAGGGGAAGGTCACGAAGACGGTGGCGAGCACGAGGCCGGGAACGGCAAAGAGGATCTGGATGCCGTAGCTCTGCAGGATCGGTCCGAGCACGCTGTGGGAGCTGAAAAGCAGCACGAAAACGAGGCCGGAGATCACAGGCGAAACGGAGAAGGGAAGGTCGATCAGCGTCGTCAGGAACGCCTTGCCCTTGAACTCGAATTTCGCGATGGCCCAGGCAGCCGCCACCCCGAAGACGAGATTGAGCGGCACGGCGATCCCCGCGACGAGCAGTGTCAACCGGATTGCGGAAAAGGTCTCGGGATCGCCAAGCGCCGTGACGAACTCCATCGCTCCTTTGCGGAACGCCTCGATGAACACCGTGGCGAGCGGCAGAAGCAGGAAGAGCGCGACGAAACCGAGCGCTACGATGGTCAGGACCACGCGCGAAAGCCGCGTTTCCGACGTTGCGGCCGTCACAAGCGTATTAGAGGCGTAGCCGGCATCATGCGCCATAACCATATCTCCGTCTGCTCCACGCCTGGATCACATTGATGACCAGCAGCATCATGAAGGAAAGCAGGAGCATCACCGCGGCGATCGCAGTTGCTGCCGGATAGTTGAACTCCTCCAGGCGGATGACGATCAGAAGCGGCGCGATCTCCGAGACATAGGGTAGGTTGCCGGCGATGAAGATCACCGAACCATATTCGCCGACGCCGCGGGCAAAGGCGAGTGCGAAGCCGGTCAACCCGGCAGGCAGGAGACCGGGCAACAAGACCCGGCTGATCGTCTGGAAGCGGGTGGCGCCGAGGGTCGCAGCCGCCTCTTCGACTTCCTTGTCGATCTCTTCCATGATCGGCTGCACGGTACGCACGACGAAGGGCAAGCCGACGAAGATCAGCGCCACGACGATCCCGGCAGGGGTGAAGGCGATCTTGATGCCGAGCGGAGCGAGCAGCGAGCCGATCCAGCCGTTCGGCGCATAAAGCGTCGTCAGTGCAATGCCGGCGACCGCTGTCGGCAGGGCGAAGGGCAGATCGACCATGGCGTCGATCACGCGCTTGCCGGGGAAGCGATAGCGCACGAGAACCCAGGCGAGGAGCACGCCGAAGACGAGGTTGACGACGGCTGCGATGAAGGCCGTGCCGAAGCTGATCGTCAATGCGTTGACCGTGCGCTCGTCAAGCGCCAGCTCCATGAATTTCGACCATCCGAGGCCACTGGAGCGCCACAGCAGACCGGAGAGAGGAATGAGGACGATGATGGTGAGCCATGCCAGCGTGACGCCGAGCGCCAATCCGAAACCCGGAATGACGCTCGGCTGCCGGAACCGCCATCGCGTGCTGCTGCGAGCGGCCATGGATATCATTGCCCCGGTCTGTAGATCTGGTCGAAGACCCCGCCATCGCCGAAGAATTTCGGCTGAGCTTCCTTCCAGCCGCCGAAATCGTCGATCGATACGAGCTTCAATTCGGTGAAGCGCGCGGTGTCCTTGGGATCCGCCAGTTCAGGCTTGAACGGCCGGTAGTAGTGCTTGGCCGCGATCTTCTGCCCGACATCGCTGTAGAGATAGTCGAGATAGGCCTCGGCGACCTTGCGCGTGCCCTTGCTGTCGACGTTGCCATCGACCAGCGCAACGGGGGGCTCGGCCTTGATCGAGATCGACGGCGTGACGATGTCGAAATTATCGGGGCCCAGCTCTTCCAGTGACAGATAGGCTTCGTTCTCCCAGGCCAGCAACACATCGCCAAGGCCGCGCTGGACGAAGGTGGTCGTCGCGCCGCGCGCGCCGGTGTCGAGAACCGGCACATGCTTGAAGAGCTGCGCCACATATTCTTGCGCCTTCGCATCGTCTCCGTTATTGGCGGCACGTGCCCAGGCCCAGGCGGCCAGGAAATTCCAGCGAGCGCCGCCCGAAGTCTTCGGGTTGGGCGTGATCACCTGCACATCCTCCCTGACGAGATCGCCCCAATCCTTGATGCCTTTGGGGTTGCCCTTGCGGACGAGGAAGACGATGGTCGAGGTGTAGGGCGCGCTGTTGTTATCGAAGCGGGACTTCCAATCGACGGGGATCTTGCCGCTTTCCTTGGCGATCGCGTCGATATCCGCTTCGAGTGCCAGCGTCACGACGTCCGCCTCCAGGCCGTCGATGACCGAACGGGCCTGCTTGCCGGAACCGCCATGCGATGTCTGGATCGTCACGGTTTCGCCGGTGTCGGCCTGCCATTTTTCGGCAAAGGCCGCATTGAATTCCTTGTAAAGCTCCCGAGTCGGGTCGTAGGACACGTTCAGAATTGTCGTGTCCGCATGCGCGAGGCTAATCGAGCCAAGTTGCAGGCTTCCGACGATAAGCGCCAATTTCACTATTCCGGCAAGACTATTCGAGCTCATTTCGACCTCCATCTTTTGCCAGATAAAGCTACCGATTTGGTAGACTACGGCAACGCAAACTTATGATGCTTCGAGGTGGATTCTTGAAAAGTCCTATCAATATGCGAGCTGCTGAAAGAATGCCGTGCCTGTCATCGGTCTTGGGCCACATCGCCGATAAGATAGCACGACATTTTAGAAATGCACTGAAATAGTGGACTAATAGTTTTCGGCTGACGACAGGCCCTGAGCTCTCCCTTTGCGGCGTCGTGACCGGGCGCCGATCAGAGGACGCGGCCGCGGGCGACAACCGGCCATGTCCCTTTTGGCCCCCCGCTCTCGATGACGTGGACTGCGTCGACCATGTTGGTCACGACGCAGGCATGGTTCGGAACGATGCGGACCAGTTCGCCGACATGGAGACCGATCGGACCGTCCGAGACAAGGCGGCCATGCTCCTCGGAGAGCTGGTCGATACGTATGTCGTCGCGGCCGAGCACGTGGCCGTAGCCGGTGAGACCTAGCAGGTCGGATGTCAGGACCTTGCTGCCGGCGTCGATGATCGCCCGGTTTTCGCTGGGAACCGAGACCACGGTCGCGAGCACTGTGAGGGCACAGTCTTCCCATGATGCCACGCCACGGGCAACCAGCGACCGATCGTTGTAGATGTACGTGCCCGGCCTGTGCTCGCTTGCTATCGGCGCTTCGGCTGCCTGCATCATACCGGGCGTGCCCCCTGATGTAATGCACGGAACTTCGAGCCCCTCTGCCTCGATCAGCCGCTTCGCCTCGCTCATGAAGGCCTGGACGCGTGCGGCGCCATCGGCCGGCGGATAGGTCATCAATCCGCCGAAGCGCAGTCCCGGTGCCTCGGCGATGCGCCGGGCAAGGCGCGCCGCCTCGGACGGAGTCCCGACGCCGCAGCGATCTGCCCCGGTGTTGCATTCGACGAGCACGGTCAAGGGCTTACCGGCATCGGCGAAGAAAGCTGCGAGCCCGTCGACGACGGTCGCATTGTCCCCAACGACGCTGACCGTCACCCTCTCGTTGAGCCGCGCCAGCCGCGCGAGCTTCTCCTCGCCGAGGAGGTTGTAGGTGATCAGCACGTCCTTGATCCGGGCGCTGCCGTCGACCATCGCCTCCGCCTCCGTCACCTTCTGGCAGGTGATGCCGATCGCCCCTGCATCGAGCTGCAGCTCCGCCATCTGCGGAAGCTTGTGGGTCTTTATGTGCGGGCGCACGCGGATGCCGTGCCGGTCGGCATAGGCCTGAAACGCAACGACATTGCGACGGGCGATATCGAGATCGACCAGCACGGCGGGAGTTTCGATCGGCAGGGTCATGCGGGCGTTTCCTCAATGCGAATTGGATCGGCGGCGAATGTAGCCGATCCTGCTTGACAAGTAATGGCCCAAGGCATTTGATGGGTCAATCCGTTATTCAGGACGCATGTCCAATATACCGGAAATCTATGCGTGGGAACAAAAGGGGAGATCTTTCGATGATCAGCAAATTCACGGTCGCCGCGAGCTTCGTCGCCGCCGTGCTGGCGGCAATGCCGGCGCAAGCGCAACAGGCATCGAGCAAGCTCGACGAAGTTCTGAGCCGCGGCCATCTGATACTCGGTACCGGCAGCACAAACGCGCCGTGGCACTTCAAGAGCGCCGAAGACAAGCTCCAGGGTTTCGACGTCGACATGGGCCGTATCATCGCAAAGGCGCTGTTCGGCGATCCGGAGAAGATCGAGTTCGTCAACCAGTCGTCCGATGCCCGTATTCCGAACATCACCACCGGCAAGGTGGATATCACCTGCCAATTCATGACGGTTACCGGGGAACGCGCTCAGCAGATCGCCTTCACAATTCCCTATTACCGTGAAGGCGTCGGCCTAATGCTGAAGGCGGACGGCAAGTATGCCGATTATGACGGGCTGAAAGCTGCCGGCTCGTCGGTAAAGATTTCCGTGCTGCAGAACGTCTATGCCGAGGACATGGTCCATGCGGCCTTGCCGGAGGCGACGGTCGACCAGTACGAATCCGTCGACCTGATCTATCAGGCGCTCGAATCCGGACGCGCCGATGCCGCCGCCACCGACCAGTCCTCGCTCGCCTGGTACATGACCCAGAACTCCGGGCGCTACAAGGACGCAGGCTATGGCTGGAATCCGCAGACCTATGCTTGCGGCGTCCGGCGCGGTGATCAGGACTGGCTGAACTTCGTCAACACGGCGCTGCACGAAGCCATGACCGGTGTCGAATTCGATTTCTATGCCAAGTCGTTCAAGACCTGGTTCGGCAAGGACCTCACCCCGCCGCAGATCGGTTTCCCCATCGAGTACAAGTGAGCCCTGCCAATGGCGGCTCCGCCTGTTGGCGGAGCTGCCTGTACCATGAAACGGCTGCTTCCATGACATATTCCTTGAACTTCGCGGCTGTGTGGCGCTCGTTCGACCTACTTCTCGAAGGCCTGGCGCTCAGCCTCGGCCTGGCATTTGTCGCGATCCTCGCCGGTTGCGTGATCGGGCTGATCACGGCTTTTGGGCTCGTTTCCAGGAGGGCGTTGCTGCGCAAGCCTGCCGGGCTCTACGTCACCGTGATCCGCAACACGCCGGTCCTTGTCCTCGTCCTCTTCAGCTATTTCGCGCTCCCAGAGCTCGGGGTCCGGCTCGGCAAGATCGAGAGCTTCGTGGCGACGCTTGCAATGTATTCGGGGGCCTATCTTGCCGAAGTGTTTCGCGGCGGTCTCATCGCCATACCGCCGGGACAGCGGGAGGCGGGGCTCGCGATCGGGCTTACGGAGATGCAGATCCGCACGTCGATCATCATTCCGCTGATGCTGCGCAGCGTCCTGCCGTCGCTCGGCAGTACGATGATCTCGCTTTTCAAGGATACCTCGCTCGCCGCCGCGATCGCCGTTCCGGAACTCACCTTCGAGGCACGCAAGATCAACGTCGAGACCTTCCGCGTCATCGAGACCTGGATCGTTGCGAGCTGCCTCTATGTCGCAACCTGTTCGCTGCTGGCCGCGCTGATGCGCGCCGCCGAGCGGCGTCTTGCAGTGCCGAGGTGACCGTCATGGATTTCTCTTTTCTCGATCAGCTCTGGCTTGCCCGCATTCCGCTCCTAAAGGGGCTCGGCGTCTCCGTCTCGATATCGCTTCTCTCGATCGTCCTCGGCACCGTGCTGGGCGTTTTCGTCGGTCTGGCGCTCGTCTACGGATTTCGTCCCGTCAGGTGGATCGTGCGCGGTTACACCGATTTTATCCGCGGCACGCCGGTGCTCGTCCTGGTGCTCGCGAGCTACTACGTCCTGAGCACAATCGGCATCGATCTCGGGCCGTTCCAGGCCGGTGTTCTGGCGCTTGCCGTCTTCTGCAGCTCGCATGTAGGCGAACTGGTGCGCGGCGCGCTGCAATCGATCCCCAAGGGACAGACCGAAGCCGCCAAGGCGATCGGTTTGACCTTCGCGCAAACCTTCACCTATGTGCTCGGCCCGCAGGCGTTGCGGCAGGCACTTCCTGCCTGGGTCAACACTGCGGCCGAGATGGTCAAGGCATCGACGCTACTTTCGATCATCGGCGTGAGCGAGTTGCTGCTGCGGACGCAGGAGGTGATCTCCCGCACCTTCATGAGCCTCGAATTCTATTTCTTCGCGGGCTTTCTCTATTTCGTCATCAATTACGGCATCGAGCGCTTCGGCCGTTACGTCGAGCGCAAGACCGCCGTTCCATCGTGAGGCTTCGCAATCCGATGACCAATCTTCTCGAAATCCGCGATCTTCACAAACGCTACGGCACGGTCGAGGTGCTGAAGGGGGTCGATTGCTCGATGCGCCAGGGGGAGGTGATCAGCATCATCGGCTCCAGCGGCTCCGGCAAGACGACGATGCTTCGCTGCATCAACATGCTGGAGGAGTTTCAGGGCGGCACGATCGCCATCGACGGCCAGGAGATCGGCTACGAGACTGCAGGAGGCGCTCGCCGGCGCAAGCCTGAGCGGGAGATCGCCCGCCAGCGCGCGCTGACCGGCATGGCCTTCCAGCAGTTCAACCTGTTTCCGCACATGACCGCCGCCGCCAATGTCATGCTCGGGCTCGTCAAGGTGAAAAAGATGAGCCGCGACGAGGCGATGGTGCTTGCCGAGAAATGGCTCGATCGGGTCGGCCTGCTCTCGCGCAAAGATCATTATCCGGGGCAGCTTTCCGGCGGCCAGCAGCAACGCGTGGCGATCGCCCGTGCCATCGCCATGAATCCGAAGCTCATGCTCTTTGACGAGGTCACTTCGGCGCTCGATCCGGAGCTCGTCAACGAGGTACTGCAGGTCATCAAGGGGCTCGCCGAGGATGGGATGAGCATGCTGATCGTCACCCACGAGATGCGCTTCGCCTACGAGGTCTCGTCCCGGGTGATCTTCATGAACCAGGGGCGCATCGGCGAGGAGGGGGATCCGCGCGAGATGTTCCTGAAACCGAGGACCGAACGCCTGGCGGAGTTTCTGAAGACCTCGACGTTCAACTGAGCAACCAATGAATTTGAAGAAGAAGTGGAGTGAAGCGTGACGATCAAGCGTTATGGAACGGGCGAAACCGGTGCGGGCAAGCAGCACCTTCCATTTGCACGCGCCGTGGAGGCGAACGGGTGGCTCTATCTTTCCGGTCAGGTCGCCATGGAGGCGGGCGAGATCGTCGGCGGCGGGATCGTCGCGGAAAGCCGCAAGGCGATCGAGAACATGATCGCAATCCTGCACGAAGCCGGCTATGGGCTCGAAGATGTGGTGCGTGTCGGCGTCTGGCTCGACGACCCGCGTGACTTCTGGACCTTCAACGGCGTCTATGCGGAGTATTTCGGCGCCAACCCGCCGGCCCGCGCCTGCGTCCAGTCACGCATGATGGTCGACTGCAAGGTCGAAGTTGACTGCGTCGCCTACAAGGCTAAATGAGGTCAATTCTCAAGGACCGGAACGGAAGCGGCAAGGAGGGCGCGGTGGCGGAGGCGGAAGACACGATCAATCGCAGGGCAAGGGGTCTCGACCGGGCCTTCGAGATCCTCGATTTCCTGCGTTTGCAGCGTCAACCCTTGCGCCCCAACGAAATCGCGCAAGGGATCGGCGCGCCGCGGTCGTCGATCTATGAGCTCGTCAACCTGCTCGTCCGCCAGGGGATCATCGAATATCGCGGCGATGACGGCCGCGTCTTTCTCGGGCGCAAGCTCTATTTCCTCGGCGCGGCCTATGCCGAACAGTTCGACCTGATGCGCGAAAGCGAGCATCTTCTGGCGCGCATCGCCGAGGAGACGCGCGAGACGGCGCAGATGTGCCAGCTCGAAGGCAACAAATATGCCGTCGTTCTGATGAACGAGGGGAGCCGTCCGTTCCGCATCTCCACCAATATCGGCGAGCCCGTCGCCATTCCGTGGACCGCGTCCGGCCGTCTCCTCGTCGATCACATGAGCGACGAGGAAATACTGGCATTCATACCGCAGGAGGATTTCGTCCTGCCGGATGGCACGCGTCTCGAGCCCTCCGAATTCATCGCCCAGGTCCGCAATGCCAAGAAGGAAGGCTATTTCACCTTCAACAGCATCGTCGACAGCTTCACCCATTGCTTCGCCGTGCCGGTCTACGACGCCGAAGCGATCTGCATCGCGACGCTCTGCCTCGTTGCCCCGAAAGAGGACGGTCTGCGCAATCGAGACGCCTATCTTCGCGTGCTGATCGAGGGAGCTGGCGAGCTTTCCGAGAAGCTTGGCTATCGCAGCGACCGGAAGGCTTCGGCACGGGCGGCTGCCGGCCGGTGACAGGCGCCTCCGCTTCTGGTGGTGGTAGATCGTCCTTCTCTCTATTCCATTCTAAGCGAGCGGCCGCTTTCCGGATCGAACAGATGCAGGGCCGTCTCGTCGAAGGTGAAGGCTTGAGCCGATCCCATTCCAACTGCCGTGCGCGGCGGCAGGCAGGCAGTGATGCGCTGGCTGCCGACCGTGGCCGTGGTCACGAGTTCCGGCCCTGTGAGTTCCACCACCTCGACATGCGCAGTCAATCGCTGGCCCTCTGACCCGGCTGCGAGCCGCAATGCCTCCGGCCGAATGCCGACCTTCACGCGCCGTCCCGCCGAGGCGGCCCCGTTGAAGGCTGCCGGCAGGGGAAGCACCTCCTCGCAGCCCTCGAGCTTCAGGCCGCTTGCGGTCATCTCGGCATCGAGAATGTTCATCGGCGGCGAGCCGACGAAGCCGGCGACATAGAGCGTCGCGGGGCGATCGTAGACCTCTTCCGGCGTGGCGAGCTGCTCGATGCGGCCGTCGCGCATCACGGCGATGCGGCTTGCGAGCGTCATCGCCTCGATCTGGTCATGGGTCACATAGACGACCGTCGTTCTCAGCATCTGGTGCAGGCGTTTGAGTTCGGTGCGCATTTCCATCCGGAGCTTGGCGTCGAGGTTCGACAGCGGCTCGTCGAAGAGGAACACCTGGGGGTTGCGCACCAGGGCCCTGCCGATCGCGACGCGCTGACGCTGGCCGCCGGAAAGCTGGCTCGGCTTCCGGTCGAGCAGGTTCTCGATCTGCAGCAGCCTTGCGGTATCGCGCACCGCCTTGTCGCGCTCCGCCGGCGACACCCGGCGCATTTCGAGGCCGAAGCCGATGTTTCGGGCGACGCTCAGGTTCGGATAGAGCGCATAGGACTGAAACACCATCGCGATGTCGCGGTCCTTGGGATGGACCCCCAGGACCGAACGCTCGCCGATCAGGATGTCGCCGCTGCTCGGTTCGGCAAGCCCGGCAATGATGTTGAGCAGCGTGGACTTGCCGCAGCCGGAAGAACCGAGCAGCACGAGGAACTCGCCGCCTTCGAGCGCGATGTCGATTCCCTTCAGCGTTTCCACTTCGCCGTAGCGCTTGTGGACGTTGCGGATTTCGAGAGCGCTCATCGCCTGGATTCCTCGAGGAAGGCCGAAAGGGGCTTGCCGTAGCGGCGCGGAAGGGTGGAGATCGCCTCCGAGGCGATCATGACCCCGGTCTTGAGGCAGGCTTCGAGCGGCATTTCGGCGGCGAGTGCCGCCAGGAAGCCCGCATTGAAGACGTCGCCTGCACCGATCGTGTCGACGACCTGAACCTGCGGCGCCGGCACGGAAAAAGTTCCGCCGTCCCGATCGATGGCGAGCGCTCCATGGGGCCCGCGCTTGACGACGACGATGGCATCGGCAGGCATTTCGTCCTTCAGACTCAGCGCGGCTTCTGCCGGATCGGACAGACCCGTCAGCGTGGTCGTCTCTACCTCGTTGAAAAGGGCGCAATGACAGCGTTTCAGCCAGCCGAGCGTCCTGAGCCTGTTGGTCTCCGTCCAGCCATCGAGCGGCCACCCGGTGTCGAGTGCCACGGCGATCTCGTAGGCGTCCGCCCAGTCGAAAAGCGCGTCATAGGCAAGGGTAAGGGCATCGGTCAGGAAGGAACCGGAAAGCAGCGCATAGCCGCCTCGAAGTCGGTTGCCGTCGAGCATCGAGTGCACTTCCGGGAAGCTGAACAGCGGCAGATGGCCGCGCGTGGTGAAGAAGGTGCGTTCGCCATCCGGGTGGGTGATGCCCACCGAAAGCGTCGTGCCGGCCGCTTCCACCGGCCAGTTACGGGAACGCTCCCCGAAAGCCTCCTTCAGCCAGGTGCCGAACTGATCGTTGCCAACATTGGCGGCAATCACATAGTCCACGCCGAGCGAATCCCAGGCAAGAGCGTTGTTGCCGGCGCAGCCGCCGACGCGCAGTTCGTCATGGTCGACGATGGCCTCGGTGCCGGGTTTCGGCCAGGGTTCGGCCGGGCCGAGTATGAGATCGACGTTGACGTTGCCGATGGCTGCGAGCGGACGCATCGTCATTCGCTCCGGGTGACCTTGGTGGATCGCACCGGCGTGCCGGCGTTTTCGACGCGGGCGTCGGCAAAGGCGATCATCAGGGATTGCGCGACCGGAAGCATAGCGAGGATCGCGGCCATGCCCGCCGCCGGCTTGAAGCGGATCGTCGTGGCACCCGCGGCCGCAGGCTCGTCCGATGCGTCGAAGACGATAACCGGCGAGCGGGCTTCGGCTGCGGAGGTTGCCATGGCTCCGACGAGCTTGGCGGTCGGATCGGCGGCGCGGAACAGGACGACGCCGACAGAAGCCCCCAGCATTTCCATTGGGCCGTGGCGCAACTGCCCGCCCTCTAGCGAAAAGCAGGGAAGACGGGAGAGTTCCGTAAGCCCAAGGGCGATCGCTTCGGCGAGACCCTGCAGTTTGCGGCCGGAGGTGACGATCGCGCCGACATCGGCGAGAGCTGCAAGTGCCCCATCGATTACCGGCGCTTCGGGATCCCTGAGGGCGCGAAGTGCGTCGGCCGAGTCGGCGCCGAGGGCGGCGAGGACCGCCAGGTGCAGCGCAAAGGTGACCGTCAGGCTGCGCGTGGCCGCAAATGCCCGCTCCCTCCCGCCTGATCCGACGAGCGAAGGCACGGCCTTGGCCAGGAATGCGTCTTCCTCGAGCGTCAGCCCGAATGTCTCGCTTGTACCGCCGTCCGTTTCGCGGAACCAGCGCAGCACTTCCGCGCTTTCGCCTGATTGCGAAGTGACGAGGATGGTCTTGCCTTCGATCGAAAGCGGCTCACCGAGTTGTTCGGAAAGCGGCACGGCGACCGCCTCGATGCCAAGGGCGCGATAGAGCGGTTCGACGGCGCGGCCGACGGCGTGCGAGCCGCCCATGCCGAGAAGCAGAAGCCGGCCCGTCGACTTCAGCGATGCGGCGATCCGCTGCGCCGTGGCCGTCGCTCCCTCGTAGGAAGCGATCGCGTCGGCATGCTGGCGCGCCATCTCCCGGTCGATTGCAATGAGCCCCGCCGGGCGGTCCTTCGATATGCTCATGGTCATCCCTTGACGCCGCCGCTGGTGAGCCCGGAAATCAGGGCTCTCTGCATGATAAGGCCGATCAGCACCGGGGGCAGGGCGGCAAGGACCCCGGCGGTTGCGATCAGTCCGTAGTCGGAAACACGGCCGCCGGCGAGGTCGGCGATGGCGACCGTGAGGGTCTTGGCGCGCTGGTCGGAGGTGAAGAGCAGCGCGTAGAAGAATTCGTCCCAGGCGAGCAGGAAGGCGAAGAGCGCCGAGGTTGCCATGACAGGGGCGGCAAGCGGCAGCGTCAGTATCCTCAGGATCTGGTCCAGCCGCGCGCCGTCGATCATCGCCGCGCTCTCGATCTCCCGCGGTATCGAATCGAAGCCCGATTTCAGGAGCCAGGTCGTGAAAGGGGCGAGAATGGTGAGATAGACGAGCGCCAGGCCGAAGACGGAATTGAGCAGGCCGAAATAGGCAAGACCCATATAGAGTGGCACGGCCAGGGCGACAGGCGGCAGCATATAGGTGGCGATTACCGCGTAGAGCGACCAGGCGACGGCCGGCGTGCGCGACACGGCCCAGGCGGCCGGAACGGCGACCACCACAGCGGCAAGCGTCGCCATTCCGGCGACTTTGATGCTGTTCAGGAGCGAGGCGATGAAGGCCGCACCGGCACTGTTCTCGATAGCCGACAAAAGGGTCCGGTACCGCGAGAGGTCGATGTCGCTCGGCCACCAGGCAAGCGGCTTGGCACTGAGGTCCGCGGCAGGCGAAATGCTCATGATCAACAGCCAGGCGACAGGCGCGAGGATGACGACGGCGAGAAGCAGGGCACTCGCATGGATGAAGACGGAGAAGAGGGGGCTTTGGCGTTCCATCACGAAGCTCCGGCGGCCTTTCGGAGGAGCGCCGCGTATGCGGCGGCAAGAATTGTCACGAGCAGGGTGACGATGAGTGCCAGCGACGCGCCGGAACCAGCTCGCTGGAAGGAAAACGCTTCCTGATAGACGAGGATCGAGAGCGTGCGCGTGCTGTTCGCCGGTCCGCCGCGCGTCATCACCCAGATGATGTCGAAGACCTTGAATGCTTCGATGGTACGCAGTACCAGCGCCACCAGCAGCGGGCCGGCGAGATAGGGCATAATGACGAAGCGGAAACGGTTGAACGGACCGGCCCCATCGACGAGCGATGCAGCAGTGATGTCGCGCGGCACGGCCTGGAGCGCGGCGAGTGCGATCAGCGCCACCAGCGGGAAGTTCTTCCAGCAATCCGCGACGATCAGCGCGGCAAGCGCCGTTCCCGGCTCGCCGAGCCAGGAGCGATAGCTGTCAAGGAGGCCAAGCTGCGTCAGCGCGGCATTGAGCGCGCCGTATTCCGGATTGTAGATGAGGCGCCAGAGCGTCGCGTTGACCACCGTCGGCAGCGCCCACGGCAGGATCATCAATGCACGAAGCGCCGCTCGCCCGCGGAATTGCTGGTTGAGAAGGAGCGCGGCAAGGACCCCGAGCACCATTTCGGCGGCAACCGAAATGACTGCGAACCAGGTCGTGGTGACAAGTGCCCTCTGAAAATTCGATCCGCCCAGCATCTTGATGTAGTTGGCCGTTCCCACGAAACCGCCCTCGGTGCCGACGAGCTTCGCATCGGTGAAGGAGAGCCGAACGGTGTCGACCAGCGGCCAGCCGATGACGGCGGTCATCACCACGAGGAGCGGCAACATCAGAAGCCACGCGCGGGTCGAAATCCAGGTGCCGGTCATGAATGGAAACCTCTTCTTCGGTAGCGGCCGGCAATACTCACTCAAGGATCCTCATTCCTGTGCCTGTCACAGGAAACCAGCCAGCCCAAGTCCTTGGGCTGGAAAGCTCCCTTCCGCGCCGCAGACGCGGCGCTGCTGGATCCCTGTGACAAGCACAGGGATGAGGGAGGGAACGCGCCGCACCGACCAAGCGCGGGGACGCAGTGCCGGACGGTGAGCCCGTCCGGTACGGACCCGACCCGTCTTAGAGACCGCTATTCTCGGCGGCACTCTTCAAGGCATCTTCCGCAGAAGACTGGCCGAGCAGTGCTTCCTGGATCGCCTGCTGCAGGGCGGTCGAAAGCTCCTGATATTTCGGCGTCGTCGGGCGCGGATACATGGCGGCAAGTCCACGCTTGGCGGCGGCGATCAGCTCCTCCTGGCCCTTCGTCACATTCGGGTCCTCATAGGAAGAGGCCCAGATCGGGAGGCTCAGCTTGGCATAGGCGTTCTGCGTCTCCTGCGAGGTCATATGGACGATATATTTCCAGGCCTCTTCAGGGTGCTTGCTGGTCGCGGTGATGCCGAGCCCCATGGAGCCGTTGACGGCCGAAACCTCGCTCTTGCCGGCAGCGCCCGGAGCCGGAACGACGCCGACCTTGCCGGCCACCTTGCTCTCCTTGGGATCGTTGGCGAGATTGTACATGTAGGTCCAGTTGAGCGCGAAGGCGGCTTCGCCGTTCTGGAAAACCTTCCGTACATCCTCTTCGAGGAATTCCTTCGAGTTCGGGTTGGTGAGCCCCGACGTGTAGCTCGTCACCATGTAGTTCAGCGCATCGAGCCCGCCGCCGGTCGTGAAGGCCGGCTTGCCGCCGTCGAGGAATTTGCCGCCATAGGCGCTGACCAGCGTCGTGTAGTCGCAGATCGCCGCTTCCGCCTGAGACCAGCTCCAGGCGATCGGGCTTTCGAGCAACCCCTTGTCCTTGATCGCCTTGGCCTGCTCGGCAAGTTCCTCCCAGGTCTTCGGCGGTTGCTTGATACCGGCTTTCTCAAGGATTTCCTTGTTGTAGAAGAGATACTTCGTGTCGAGGATCCACGGCATTCCGTAACGTTTGCCGTCATATTCCACGGTCGTCCATGCTCCCGGCAGGACGCCTTTGTTCATCTCGTCCGTGACGCGGTCGGTCACGTCTAGGAGAACGTTGTTGGCCGCGTATTCGGCAGGCCAGATCACGTCGAAGAGGACGACGTCATAGCCGCCGCCGGAACCCTGGGCGAGCACCGTCTTGTCGTGCAGTCCCTCATAGGGAACGAATTCGAGATTGACCTTGATGTCCGGGTTGGCCTTGGCGAAAGCATCCGTCATAGCGCGGACATCGGCCTCGCTATAGGCGGCCTGCGCCATGAACAGCGCATTCAGCGTCGTTTCAGCCTGAGCATGACCGGTGAAGCCGGCCCCGATGAGCGTCGCGCCGATCAAAGCGTTGCGGGTGGATTTCAACATTGTCGCCTCCAGTAGCTGACCGTTGCAGTCTTCGCGGCGCGCCTGGCGCGCGCCGAACAGGAATTCCGCCGCTTCTCGCGGCCGCCTTCGACAAATCAAACCGGAGCGTTCGCGGGCATTTTCGGGCCGCTTTCGTTCCCCCGAGGTTCTTCGACCTCTTATTAAGTCAATTGTCTTGACTTATTTCTTGTTCAATAGTCCAGATGTGTCAAGAGGGTTTGTTCATGAACGAGATCCGCCCGATCCGGGCCAAGAGCGGCACCAATCAGGAGGGCGCGAGCGCACACAACCGCCGTGTCATGATCGACGCTCTGCGGCTGAACGGGCATCTGTCCCGGGCCGATCTGGCGCGTGCGACCGCACTCACCAAGCAGGCCGTTTCCAACATCATCGAGGAGCTCGAGAACGACGGGCTCGTGGCGTCGCTTGCCGCGGTGCGCAAGGGGCGGGGACAGCCATCGACGCCCTATCGGCTGGTACCGGAAGGCGCCTTTGCCATCGGCCTTCAGATCGACCGGCACGTGACGCGCACGGTCGCCGTCGACCTGATCGGCACAGTCCTCGCCCGCAACGAGGTGATCCTGCCGGCCGGCGGTCCTGAGACGGGTGTCGAGGCCATACTCACCCTGATCGACGAAACACGGCAGGAACTTTCGGCCATGGCACCGCAATCCAGGGACCGTCTGGTGGGTCTGGGTGTGGCGATGCCGGGCCCGTTCGGCGTCGACGCCGACGCCGACGATCCCTGGATGATGGCTGCCTGGCAGAGCTTTCCCTTGCTTGAAAGGCTCGCGGCCGGGACTGGTCTCGACGTGCGCCTCCAGAACGACGCGGCGGCGGCCGCGACCGCGGAAAAGATGGTCGGCGCTGCCCATGGAGTCGACCACGCCCTCTGCGTCTATCTCGGTTACGGTCTTGGAGCGGGACTGATCCTCAATGGCGAACTCTATCGTGGCGCGCATGGCAATGCCGGCGAGATCGGCATGATTTTGAGCAGGCCGCGTGGCGGCGCCGACGACGGGAGGGCACCGCTGGAGCACCGGATATCGATCGCCTCTCTGTGCAAGATTCTCGAGATCGATCCCGCCGATGGCGATCTCTACGGCCGCATCGACGCCGTCGCTCACTTGAAGGATCGTCGCGTAGCTGCCTGGATCGCAGAGGCGGCGTTCGAATTGCGGGCGACGATCCAGTTGCTCGAAACGGTTTTCGATCCGCAGATGATCATTCTATGCGGCGGCATGCCATCCGGGCTCGCTCGCCTTCTCATGGACGCTCTCCACCCGCTGCTGCCGTCGATCGCCGAGCGGCGGCAACGCAGCGCGCCGCGGCTGCAACTGGGTTTCACGGACCCGTGGGCGGTTGCGATCGGTGCCGCGGCCGAGCCGATCAGCCGGACCTTCGATCCGCGCTTTTCAGCGATCCTAAAGACGCGGGCCGCGGGGCCGCCCTGAGCGCTAACGGCGTGGCGAATCGCTCGCGAAAATACGGATTGTTATTCTTACTTGAAATATTGCCGATATAGCGCTTAAATGCGCACCAGTCGGCGGGATCACATTTAACTGCTGCATGATTATTTGATTGCGTCTGCAACATTTCGCAGGCGGCTACATTTTTATTTGCATACCATTTTTATTATCTAAAATCAGAGGGATTGCGATATGTCTCTTCCCCATCTTCGGCGGCTTGAAGCCGAAGCGATCCATGTCATTCGAGAAGTTGTTGCGACATTCTCCAATCCGGTCGTGCTTTACTCGATCGGCAAAGACTCCTCGGTACTGCTGCACCTGGCGATGAAGGCGTTCTACCCCGCCAAGCCGCCATTTCCATTCCTGCATGTAGATACCAAATGGAAGTTCCGGGAGATGATCGAGTTTCGCGACCGGATGGCGCGAGAGCTCGGCTTCGATCTCCTCGTCCACGTCAATCAGGACGGGGTCGAGCAGGGCATCGGGCCATTCACGCACGGTTCCAACGTGCACACCCATGTCATGAAGACGATGGGGCTCCGGCAGGCGCTCGAGAAATACGGTTTCGACGCGGCGCTCGCAGGCGCGCGGCGCGACGAGGAGAAGTCGCGCGCCAAGGAACGCATCTTCTCGATTCGCAGCGCCCAGCACGGCTGGGATCCGCAGCGCCAGCGGCCCGAGATGTGGAAGACTTACAATACGCGGGTCGGACAAGGCGAGACGATGCGAGTCTTCCCGCTTTCCAACTGGACCGAATTCGACATCTGGCAGTACATCCTGCGCGAGGAAATTCCGATCGTGCCGCTTTATTTCGCGGCCAGGCGCCCGGTCGTGAAGCGAGAGGGTATGCTGATCATGGTCGACGACGACCGCATGCCCATCCAACCCGAAGAGGAGGTTACCGAACAGCTCGTGCGTTTCCGCACGCTTGGCTGCTATCCGCTGACCGGGGCGGTCGAGTCCGACGCTGTCACCGTTCCCGAGATATTGCGGGAAATGCTGACGGTGCGCACGTCCGAACGGCAGAGCCGGCTGATCGACACGGATGAGGTCGGGGCGATGGAGAAAAAGAAGCGGGAGGGCTACTTCTGATGTCGTATGTTCAATCCATACCACCGCATGACATTGAAGCGCATCTGGCCGAGCACGACAACAAGTCGATCCTGAGATTCATCACTTGCGGCTCGGTCGACGACGGCAAATCGACCCTGATCGGGCGACTGCTTTACGATGCGAAGCTGGTCTTCGAAGACCAGCTCGCAAACCTCGGGCGGGTCGGCTCTCCCGGCACCGCCAACGGTAAGGAGATCGATCTCGCCTTGCTTCTCGACGGGCTTGAGGCCGAGCGCGAGCAGGGCATCACCATCGACGTGGCCTATCGCTACTTCGCCACGTCCAAACGCAAGTTCATCGTCGCCGATACGCCCGGCCACGAGGAATATACGCGCAACATGGTGACCGGCGCTTCTACGGCGGATCTCGCCATCATCCTCATCGACAGCCGGCAGGGCATTCTCCAGCAGACCCGGCGCCACTCCTATATCGCCTCACTCCTCGGCATCCGCCATGTCGTGCTGGCCGTCAACAAGATCGATCTGGTTGATTATCAACAACAGGTGTACGAGGAAATCGTCGCCGACTACATGGCTTTCGCCAAAGAGCTCGGTTTTGCCAGCATACGGCCAATCCCGATCTCGGCGCGAGACGGCGACAACGTCATCTCGGCTTCCACCAATACGCCCTGGTACAGAGGGGCGGCGCTGCTCGAATATCTGGAAACGGTCGAACTCGAGCCAACGGACGAGGCAAGGCCTTTCCGCTTCCCGGTTCAGATGGTCATGCGGCCGAACGCGGATTTTCGCGGCTATGCCGGGCAGATCTCCTGCGGGAGGATTTCCGTGGGCGATCCGGTCGCCGTCGCGAAGACCGGGCAGCGCACATCGGTCAAGGCGATCGTGACCTTTGACGGGGAGCTTGCGACGGCAGAGGAAGGCGAAGCGGTGACACTGGTCCTCTCTGACGAGGTGGATGCGTCCCGCGGCAATATGCTCGTCGCCCCCGGTGCCCGGCCCTTCGTGGCGGACCAGTTCCAGGCGCATGTGATCTGGTTCGATGCGAACCCGATGATGCCGGGACGAAGCTATATCCTGCGCACGGAGACCGACAGCGTCAGCGCGACGGTCACCACGCTCAAGCACCAGGTCAACATCAACAGCTTCATCCGTGAGGCGGCGAAGTCGCTGCAGATGAATGAAGTGGGTGTCTGCAACATCTCGACACAGGCGCCGATCGCCTTCGACGCCTACAAGGACAACCGGGCGACGGGCAATTTCATCATCGTCGACCGGGTGACGAATGCCACGGTTGGTGCGGGGTTGATCGATTTTCCGCTCCGGCGCGCAGACAACGTCCACTGGCATGCGCTCGAGGTTAACAAGAGCGCGCGCAGCGCCATGAAAAATCAGCTCCCTGCAGTTCTCTGGTTCACCGGGCTTTCCGGCTCCGGAAAATCGACCATCGCGAACGAGCTCGACAGGATCCTCCACGCTCAGGGCAAGCATACCTACCTGCTCGACGGCGACAATGTGCGTCACGGCCTTAACCGGGACCTCGGCTTTACCGAGGAGGACCGGGTAGAGAACATCCGCCGCGTGGCGGAGGTGGCCAAGCTCATGGCCGATGCCGGTCTGATCGTTCTCGTCTCCTTCATCTCGCCGTTCCGAGACGAGCGGCGGATGGCGCGGGAATTGATGGCGGAGGGCGAGTTCATCGAGATATTCGTCGACACGCCGCTCGACGAGTGTGCGCGCCGCGATCCGAAGGGGCTCTACGAGAAGGCGCTCGCCGGCAAGATCGCGAACTTCACCGGCGTATCCTCGCCCTATGAGGCCCCGGAAAATCCGGAACTCCATATACGCACCGTCGGCCATGAACCGACCGACCTGGCGCTCGCGATCGAGGAATTCCTTGACCGCAGGATGGAGGACAAATGACGCCCCTTTGCAAAATGCTGGAGCGCATAGCGCTCGATGCGGGAGCGGCAATTCTCGAGGTCTACGACGCCGGTCCCCAAGTCTGCTACAAGGACGATCACTCGCCCGTCACCGAAGCCGACGAGCGGGCCGAAGCGATCATTCTCGAGAGACTTGCGGCGGCGTTTCCGCACATCCCCGTGGTTGCCGAGGAGTCTGTTTCCTCGGGCCGCGTTCCGGATATCAGCGGCGGCACGTTCTTTCTCGTCGATCCGCTCGACGGCACGAAGGAATTCATCAATCGCCGAAACGACTTCACCGTCAACATTGCCCTCATCGAGGGCAATGTGCCGGTTGCCGGCATCGTCTATGCACCCGCGCAGCGCTGCGCCTATGTCGCCGACGGCGGCAGGGCGGAAAAGCTTCTGCTCGATCCGGCATGGGCACTCGAACACCGGCAGTCGATCCGCGTGAGGATGCGGGGTGTGGAACTGACGGCGGTTGCCAGCCGCTCGCACAACAGTTCCGAGACCGAGGCCTTCCTCAACGGCCACGGCGTCATGAACTACGCTTCCGTGGGCTCGTCGCTGAAATTCTGCCTGCTGGCTGAGGGCAAGGCGGACGTCTATCCGCGGTTCGGCCGCACGATGGAGTGGGATACGGCCGCCGGCGACGCGGTGCTGAAAGCTGCCGGCGGATCGGTCGTCCGCTTGGACGGCTCGCGCCTCCTCTACGGCAAGACGGTGCAGGAGGAGGACAGCGCCTTCGCAAACCCGCACTTCATCGCCTGGGCGGATATGTCCTCGCTCCACCTGTCCGGCGCCGAGGGTCTTCAGCCTGCTTACGCGCTGTCGTGAACAGTGAGATGTCCGCCGCAGCTTTTGTCAAAGGGCCGAGTGACGCATGAATGGACAGGAGAAGATACGTGCTGGCAGGCCTGTGTTCTGCCGCTATCGGGACATCAGCCGAGAGCAACTGAACGTGGAGTTCCAGGTTCACACGAGTTGGACCGACGGGCAGGCGACTGCGCTTGAAATCCTGCAAACGGCCAGTGAACGCGGTCTCGCAGAGCTGGCTTTCACGGAGCACGTACGCGAAGACACGTCATGGTTTCCTGAGTTCAGAGACGAGATCCGCTCCGCTGCGCGTGGTTTTGATCATATGAGCGTCTATGTCGGCTGCGAGACGAAAGCGATGGATGACGACGGCAGGCTGGATGTGTCGCAGGACGTGCTGGACGGATGCGATATCGTTCTCGGCGTCGTTCACAGGCTCCCGGACGGACGCGGCGGCTATCTGGATTTCAAGCGGCTTTCCTATGAAGAGACCGCCGGGATCGAGTTTCGCCTGTCGATGGGAATGGTCAAAAACGCGCCCATCGACGTCCTGGCGCATCCGGGCGGCATGAGCCTGAGGCGGCACGGGCGTTTTCCGGAAACCTATTTCAGGGACTTGATGAGAGCGACCGTCGAACGGCGGATCGCGATCGAGATCAACTCCTCCTACCTCGTCGACATGCCGGCGTTTCTGGCCCTGTGCGAGGAGGTCAATCCGTTCGTTTCGATCGGTTCCGATGCGCACCGGTTGAGCGAACTGGGCCATTGCAGAGATCAGCTAATCGAATTGGGAGCAGGGCGGTCATGAAGGTCTTTATCACCGGGGCAGGTGCCCTGCTCGGGCAAGGCATCATTCGCGCTCTACGGCGCTCGACCTTGAACGCGAGGATAATCGTGGGAGACCCAAGTCCGCTCTCGGCCGGGCTTTACTGGGGGGATGCCGCCTATCTCGTGCCGATGGCCAAGGACCCTTCATATCTGGACCGGCTTGGCGAACTCCTGCATGCCGAACGGCCCGACATCCTCATTCCGGGAACCGACGTGGAACTTCCGATCCTCGCGGCGAACAGGAACGCGATCGAGAGAACCTACGGAACCAAGGTGATCATCAGTTCGCCGCGGGTGGTGTCGATCGCCAACGACAAGTGGCTGACCTCCGAGTTCTTTCGCGAGCGCGGCCTGGGATATGTTCCCTCCTGTCTGCCGGGCGATGAAGACGCTCTGATTCAGGAATGCGGATTTCCGCTCGTCATCAAACCGAGAGTCGGGGCACGTTCGATCGGCTTCAGCGTCGTTCGCAACCGCGAGCAGTTGGCGCGCGCAATTGAGGAGCAGCCCGGGATCGTGATCCAGAAACATGTCGGCTCCGAAACGAGCGAGTACACCGCCGGCACGCTGACCTTCAACGGGAAGTGCCGTGCGACGATCGTCATGCGCCGGGACCTTCGGGACGGCAATACCTACAGGGCATTTGCAGAGCCTTTCCCCGCACTGAACAAGGCCATGGCAGAAGCTGCCGATGCCCTCGGTGCCTATGGTCCGGCGAACTTCCAGTTCCGTCTGGACGACGGTGTCCCCCGCATCTTCGAGATCAATGCGCGGTTCTCCGGAACCACGGCGGTCAGGATCCATGCGGGCTTCAACGAGGTGGAGATGTGCATCCGCCATCTTCTCTTCGACGAGCCGATCGAGCAGCCGCAGATCACGCCGGTGACGATATTGCGGCACTGGTCTGAAACCGTGGTGAGCCCCGGCGACCTGGTCACTGCGCCCGCGAAACTCGACGAGACGGTGTGAGGAAGATGCGGCTGGTGGTTACCGGCGCGACCGGCTTCATCGGTGCCAGATTGATCGATCGTGCCCTGTCGAGAGGGTACGAGGTCACTGCACTTGCGCGCGATCCGGAGCGGGCCGCAGCCAGAATCGGCGCGCGTCTCGGCGTCGAGAAATGGTCGATCGGCGATCCTCTCCCGCCGCTAGGTCAATCCGATGCCGTTCTTCATCTTGCCGCCTACATTCCCGCCGATCTCAGCGATGCGCGTCAGGCCGCCCGATGCTTCGAGATCAACACGAACGGGGCCATCCAGATCGCGATGGAAGCGGCATCGCAGGGCGTGAAGCGTTTTGTCCTGTTCGGATCCGCGCAGGTCTATGCTCCCGGCACGGAGCCCGCTTCGGAAGCGAGCCCGGCCTATCCCGTGCACCGGGCGAGCTACTATCTGGCGAGCAAGCTCGCGGCCGAAATCTGTGTGCTGGCCTTCGGCAAATCCAGCGCCATGCCGGTCACGGTGCTCCGCCTCGCATCGGTGTACGGTCCCGGCATGCACGATACCGGAATGGTGCCCACCTTCGTACGAACACTCGGAAGCGGGCGTTCCCTCGTCATTCAGGACGGGGGGCGATACAGTGTCGACCTAGTCTATGTCGACGATGTCGTGACGCTGGCGCTGCAGGCGGTGGAGACAGCCGAAGGCGGCGTATTCAATGCGGGGAGCGGGCGTGCTTGCACGTCGCTGGAAGCCGCCCAGATCGTCGCCGATGCAGTCGGGGCAGAACGGCACCTCATTGCCGTGGAGGGCGACAGCACCGATGCGGCGCCGCGCGGTTTCAGGGTCCTCAACGTTTCCAAGGCCGCAAACGAACTGAGCTACGCGCCGCTCTCCTTCCGGGAAGGGATCGAAGCATGGAAATCGATGACGGGCCTGACGGATTTTCAGGACGGGAGCGTGAACGCGTAGTAGGCTTCGAAACAGGCAATTGGTTCGAAGCGCAGCGACGCGCGTCCATAGACGCGCTGCGCTGCGCCGACGCTTCCTTCACCGATCAGGCGAAAAGGAAATCGCTGCTCGAAAAGTTCGCGGCGCTAAGGGTGCCGTTGGGATCGTCCAGCAGAATGGAGAAGGCTTTGCCGGAGGAGTCGTAGCCTTTTACCAGCACGTCGCCGCCCGTGGCATCATAGGCGTAGACGGTGCCTGCAGCGCCTGAGCTGGAGTATTGCTTAATCCCGAGCTTCTCTATGACGAGGAAATCGACGCCATCCTGGAAATCCATGACGGTATCCTGACCACTGAGCACCGGGGCACCTTTGAAGACGAAACGATCGGAATCGGCTCCGCCCCATAGAATATCGGTTCCCGCCTCGCCGATGAGGACATCCCGGCCGGCGTCGCCGCGCAGGGTATCGTTGCCGTCGCCGCCGAAAATGCGATCGTAGTTGTTGCCGCCGCTCAAGGAATCGTTGCCGGCTTCGCCGTACAGCATGTCGTCACCGTCATCCCCGAAGACCCGATCGTCGCCGGCACCGACGACGATCTTGTCATTGCCGATGCCGCCGTGGGCCTCGTCGATGCCGCCCTCGGAATCCAGCACGTCATTACCGTCGCCACCGTCGAGATAGTTGTTCCCGTCGCCGCCATCGACGATGTCGTTGCCGATGCCGCCATAAACCCAATCATTGCCGGATTGGCCCTTGAGAGCGTCATTGCCGTCTTCACCATATATCCTGTCGTGGCCGGCGCCGCCGGCGACCGCTTGCTGCGTGACCTGCCCGGTTGCGGGATTTACCCGGTTGTTGAAGCCGTCGTCTCCCGAACCGGCATAGATGATGTCGTCGCCATCCCCTGCGTCGATGTATTCTTCGCCTGCGCCGCCAAAAATCTTGTCGTGGCCCCGGCCGCCCAGGATCTGGTCATGGCCGTCGCCGCCATCGAGAATGTCGCTGCCGTCACCGCCGTCTAAGATGTCGTTCCCTAGTCCGCCCTTCAGCGTGTCATGGCCAAGGCCGCCGTCGAACCGGTCGTTACCCGCGCCACCTTCGGCATAGTCGTCGCCGAGCCCGCCGACGATGAAGTCATTGCCATCGCCGCCAAAAAGCTTGTCATTGCCCTCGGCGCCATCGAGATAGTCGTCGCCCGCGTAGCCCCAGAGCTCATCGTCGCTCAGAGCGCCGCGGATCGTGTCGGAAAGATTGGTTCCCTTCAGAATCATTTTGATTTCCTCTAGCTGTAGGCCGGAGGGCGGGTAAATTGAGAATAGGGCGCAAAGTGATCCTCAGCCTATAGTCGCTTGCCGCCACCAGGAATTAATTCACTTTCAAATAAAAACTATATATACTACTTATCTTAGAAACCATCAATTACTTTCAACTGAACAGGAAAGTTTGGGAAAGTCACATGTGGTTGTATGATGCAACCGAAAAGCACCATATGTTGGACAGGGTTGCATCAATTAGTTGTGGGCAATTCATTCATTTAAGCCATTAGGAATTCCGAATATTTGGTGGTCACTGCAGCAATCGCATACTCATTCTCGATGCGTTCCCGCGCCGTGCGCGCATAGCGCGCATACTCCGCCTCCGGCAGGTCGAGAAAGGCGCGCATTGCATCGGCGAGCGCTTGGGGATCGCGCGCCGGTACGGCGATACCGGCCTTTCCGGCGACCGCGGCTGCGTCACCGACATCCGTCGTGACGATCGGCTTGCCGAAACTCATGGCCTCCGCGATGACGTTCGGGAAACCTTCGGTCCGCGATGAGAGGACCAAGAGATCGATGCCTTGATAGAATTCAGGCATGTCGCTGACCTCCCCCCGGAGATCGACGGCGTGGGCCGGAAGACCGGCTTGTGCCATCAGCTCGATGACCGCCGGGTTGTCACGGACGAGTCCGTTGCCGGCTGCGGAAAAGACCGCCTGCGGGTGGGTCTTCACCACCTGAGCGGCCGCCTTGAAGAAAGTTCCGTGATCTTTCTGCGGGTGGAAGCGGCCCACAATACCTATTCGCCGAGCCGTTCGCGGTTCGGGAGCCGCGAGCTGCGGAAGGTCAAAGCCATTGGGAATGACGACCGCGTTCCGGTTTGCATAGCCGTACGCGCGATGCAGATCGAGCGCGCGGGCGCTGTTGTAGATGATGCCGCTCGGCCGCTGCGACAACAGTTTCGCGGCCGCAATCGCGACGCGGGAACTGCGCGTAAGGGAAGCGGGATCGTCCAGAGACTGGCGCACGTTCCAGAAAACCGGCGCCCGATGCCGCGCCATGCCCGCCGCCAGGGTGCCGGCGACCATCGCGTGGTACATCCAGCAGAGGATCACGTCAGGCTGCTCCTTCCGGATCAGTCGGGCAAGCCGCAGGATCGCGCCGGGAAGCGCCGCGAGCGAAGCCGCTCCTAACGGGACATAGGCGACCCTCGGATTGTCGGCGAGGCGACGGTTCCGCTCGGAAACGCCGATGAGAGAGACCACGACGATGCGCTCGTCCGTCGCACCGCGCAGCAGCCGCGCCAGCATCGTTTCGGCGCCGGCGCTCGCGGTGAAATTGGTGATGACATGCATTATCATCGCAGCGACCCATGTCTGCCGCTCCGGCGACGTTCTCGGTGGCTGATCTGCGGCACGATGAAAATCCCTCACTCGGCCAGGTGCATGCCGGCAAACAGCATCCTGTTGATCATGTGGACGTCAAACTTGGTTTCCGCGAGCTCTCGCGACCGCGTTCCCATTTTCTCTGACAGGTCCGGGTCCTGCGCAAAGGCGACCATGGCGTCGGCGAGCGCGGCGACGTCGCGCGGCTTCACGACCATACCATTGGTTCCCGGCTGCACGGTGTCTCGGCAGCCCGGCAAATCCGTCGTGATCACTGGCCGTCCCGTCGCCAGGGCCTCGAGAATGCTCCGCGGAATTCCTTCGCGGTAATAGGAAGGCAGAACGAAAACACTACACGCCGCGAGATAAGGCCGCACGTCCACTGTCGTGCCAAGGTAGTCGAGTATTCCCTCGCGTACCCAGCCGTCGATTTCCTCGCGGGAAATCGCCGTCGGGTTGCTGTCGAAATGGCCGAGCAGCTGAAATCTGGCATGCGGGAAAGAGCGACGCACGATCCGTGCGGCTTCGACATATTCGACGACGCCCTTGTCGCGCAGCAGCCGGGCGACCATCAGGAAAGTCGGCCCGCCGCGAGGCGGCTTCGAGAATTCGAAATGGTCGAGATCGACGCCCGATCCGGAGATCATCGTAGGCGAGAGGCCGGCCTGCAACATTCGGTAGCGGCGAATGTCGTCGTCGTCCGCGTCGTTGTAGACGAAGACGACGCGGGCGCCCCGCAGCGCAGTACGGTATAGGCGGACGCACAGGTGGCGGATTGCCCGCGCCTTGAGCGAAGCACCGGCGGCCTCCGAGAATATATGGCCGAGCCCCGTGACGAGAAAGCAGCGCTCCTTTATCCCGAGCGTCCTGGCCGCGATCCCGGCATAGATGATCGGCTTCATGGTATAGGGAAGGACGACGTCAGGCTGCAGCCGTGCGAAGTGTCGCCGCAGCGTGCACAAGGTCCGCAGATCCTCCAGCGGGTTGAGCCCGGTGCGCGCCATGGGGATCTGGATGAAGCGCACGCCGATGCATGCAAGCTCCTGCTCGACCCGGGCGTCGTGTTCGGGTGCGAAGGCTATGACATCGTGCCCGGCGGCGACCAACCGCTTCAGCAGCTCGAGCCGAAAGATCACGAGAGATGCCGTTAGGCTGGCGACGACGGCAATAACGCGCTTCTGCCGAGACGGGCGCGCCACTCCGCCGTGTTTTGCCAAATGGTCCGTAAAGTGCTCGGCTTCGGTGCGAGAAACCTTTTCAACAAGATTCACTGCTCGTCTCCCGGGATCGGCTCCACCGTCGAGCGGTGGTATTCAACGTTCAATTTCTCACTGCGTCGGCTGTATACGCGGGCCGCGCGGGGGGCGCCGACTGGTCTGCTGCAATATCGGCGCGCGGCACGGCTTCCGATCGGCGGGCTTTCGCAGGCGGCCGCACCGATCGTGTAGGTCGTCACCTTCCGGGCAGGCGGAACTCCGCGCGGTAGCCGCGTGGTGATTTCGCTTCCTTGGCCTTGATCCGGCTCTTCGGCCGCAACGGTGTGCGTTTGCTCGCGGCCGCCATCTTGCGATCCGCCTCGTGCTCATATCGAGGAAGCAATTCGCGCATGACCGCCACGACGCTGGCCTCGTTCCCCCGTTCCGAATGGCGCTGCAGGCGCGCGAAAGCGTCCCTCAGCGTCGGCAGCGGAATGGGTTCGGGGACCGCTCCGAGGACGCCTGGGACCGGCGAGCTCGTGCGCTTGTCGGTCTCGTCGAAAAGCTCCTCGAAGAGCTTTTCGCCCGGCCGGCAGCCGATGATCTTGATTTCGATCTCCTGGTCCGGCGTGAAGCCGGCAAGCCGGATCATCCGGCGGGCGATATCGATGATCTTGATCGGTTCACCCATGTCCAGCACGAAGATCTCGCCCTGGCCGAGCTGCTTTTCGAAGCCGTAGGCGGAAGCCTGCAGGGTGAGTTCCACCGCCTCGCGGATCGTCATGAAGAACCGAGTCATATTCGCGTCGGTCACGGTCAGGGGGCCGCCCCGGGCCAATTGACGCTTGAAGAGCGGAATCAGCGAACCGCTGGAACCCAGCACGTTGCCGAAGCGGACGGTCATGAAGCGCGGGCCGAGGCCTGTTTCGAGCCCGTTCAGGTCGAGCGCCTGACAGTAGAGCTCGGCAAGACGCTTCGTCGCGCCCATGACGCTCGTCGAGTTGACGACCTTGTCGGTCGACACCTGGACCATCGCGAGCGTGCCGTATTTCTTGGCGGCGTTGGCGACATTCATGGTGCCGACGACATTGGTGAGTACGCCCTCGCAAGGATTCATCTGGACCATCGGCACATGTTTCAAAGCCGCGGCGTGAAAGACGAGCTCAGGCCGGTGCCGCTCGAATATCTCCTCGACCCGCTGACTGCGGCGGACGCTGCAAAGATAGCTCCACCGCGGAAGTTCGGGGAAGCTTTCCGTGAGCGTCATGTCGATTGCGTAGAGATTGTATTCCGTGTTGTCGATCAGGACGATCTCCGCCGGTTCGCAGGCGGCGACCTGGGCCGTCAACTCGCTGCCGATCGAGCCGCCGGCTCCGGTGATGAGCACCCGGCGCCCGCGAACGAGGCGACCGATCGCCTCCCGGTCGAGCGCTGCCTGCGGCCGTTCCAGGAGGTCGGTCAATTCGATCGAGCGCAGCTCGTACGGGTTGTCACCCTTGGCGCGCTTCAGCTCCGTCATCTGCGACAGGCGCGAAACGGCAATGCCTAGTCTTTCGGCCGATCTCAAAAGGCCGTCGGATGCCTCCTCTCCAAAGGCCGCGGGGGCCTCGGTGAAGACGATGTGACGCGGCTGCTTGCCCTGTTGCTGCAACTCTGCAACCACCCGCTCGAAGTCTTGAATACGGCCGGCGATCGGCACGCCGCGCAGGCTCATGCCGGTTTGATCCTCACTCCTGTCGAGGCATGCGACGGGCGTATAGGTCGCGTTGGGATCGCGTGCGAGAGCCCGAAGGTAAAGGTCGGCGGCATCGCTCGCGCCGATGAGCAGCAGCGGAATTCGCTTATCGTCCTGTGCGTCCTTGCTGCGCCCGGACTTGAAAACGGGCCGCCTCAGAGCGAGTTCCTCAGCACGGAAGCTCAGCCGCGCAGCTGCCAGGAAGGCGATGAGCAGGAGCGACTGCATCGGGACGACGGTGCGCGGGATGTCGGTGAGCCTGGTCGAGAAAAACAGCAGCGAGACGAGCAGCAGCGAGGTCAGCAACACCGCCCGCAAAATGATGAAAAGGTCGGAAATGGACCCATATTTCCAATTTCGGCTGTAGAGGCCGGAGAGGGGGAAAACGAGTGCGCATATGGTGAGGTATTGCGCACCCGACCATAGCAGCACCGAGGCGGTCTCTGGTCGTGCGGAAAGTTCTTCGACGCCGTAGCGTAGCAATAATGCCATCGCGAGCGCGACGCCGACCGATGCCAGGTCGGTGAGATAGAGGGCAGGATATTTCTGAACGCTGCGGACCGCTCCCCTTATCCGCCTGAAGCCGATATCGAGGGCGGCTCCGCAGATCGCCCAGAACATTCTGGCCGGTGCTCTGCTGCCCCCCTCTCTTCCCAAAATAGTCGGTAACGCCAGGAAATGATTACGAACTGCCTTCGCGGCGGCGTGTATACGCTGCATGACGGCCCCTTCCAATACTTTTAAGCCCTACAGCTCCGCCGAACGACGAACGCACGACCCCCCAAAGCTCTTAGAGGCTGCCTCAAAAAGAATTGAGTGATTTCAGCCAGTTGTGATTCCGTCGGATTTGCAAAGATTCGATGGAGATCACGATGGCCTGGACTGAAACCACCCGGCGCAATTATGTCCGGCGGACGAGCGGATATGCAAGCGATGTCACGGATCGCGAATGGGATTTTGTTGCACCGTTCATGCCTGCGCCACGGCGTCTGGGTCGTCCGCGCAAGACTGATTTGCGCGATGTTTTAAACGCCCTTCTCTATATCGCTTCGACAGGCTGCCAGTGGCGGATGCTGCCGAAGGACTTTCCGCCCTGTTCGACGGTGCAGCGATATTTCTATGAATGGCGGGCAATGGGTCTTTGGCCACGGATCAACCATCACCTCGTCATGGAGGCGCGGGAATTGGAGGGGAAAGAAGCCTCGCCGACAGCGGGCGCGATCGACAGCCAAAGCGTTAAAACGACGGAAAGCGGCGGTATCCGTGGCTTTGATGCAGGCAAGAAGATTAAGGGCCGCAAGCGCCACATCATTGTCGACACGCTCGGGCTGATGGTCGGCCTCATGGTGCACAGCGCCGATATTCAGGATCGCGACGGCGCTCCCGATCTCCTGAAATCCATCAAAAACCGGTGGCCGTGGTTGCTTCATGTCTTCGCTGATGGCGGCTATGCGGGCGACAAGCTCAAAAAGCGGCTGCAGAAAATCGGGAAATGGACACTCGAAATCATCAAACGTTCCGACAAGGCCAAGGGTTTTGAAATCCTGCCGCGCCGCTGGGTCGTCGAGCGGACCTTCGCCTGGCTGGGTCGATGCCGCAGACTGGCCAAGGACTTCGAAAAATCCGTCGCTTCAGCAGAAGCGTGGATCACCATCGCTCACATCCGCATGCTCACCAGACGCCTTGCAAGATATGGATATCGTTGAAACCTTTTCGAGTCCGACTCTTATGGTGGCTAAGAACAGTGCGTCTGTTGTGTGTCTATTCGACCTGCTCGAAAGGCTAGATAAAATGAATTCAACAAAAATAGGCGTTCGCGATCATTCCAACCGCAACGCAAAATTCCTTGGCATATTCGAATACCGTAATAAAAAAGCACGTCTTTAGTGGGTTGTAAACAGTTTTCCAGTATTGGCCCAATTATAGTTTTCTACTGTTCTTATGTATTTTGCGTAGAAGCCTGAACCAGGTCAGACCCGCCGAGCTTGCCGTGATTCGGAGGCCGCCTGTCAGAGGCCCATGCCCATGCGTATGCCTCGATGCATTCCCCGTCACCGCAAAGCACGATGAACCCGCGCTCAGTATGCGCCTGAATCTGCCCTTTCAGGCCGATATATTGCCTGGAATTTTCGACCGGGGTTGCCGCATCAATGCGTATTTTCTGGCCTTTGTAGAATGTAAAGGCGCCCGGATAGGGATCTCCGACCGCGCGGATCAGCCGCAAGATGGATGCGGCCGGGTCATGCCAATCGATCCGGCCGTCCTCCGCGGTGCGCTTCGCGCAATAGCTCGCCTCCGCCTCGTTCTGTTCCGTACGCGCCGCGTTTCCGGCTTCGACCTGTGCCGCCGCCTCGACAACCATCTCAGCTAGGTTTTCGGTGTGCTTTGTATAAAGACTGCGCGCTGTCTCGTCCGGGGCAACGGGAAATTGCCGCTGTAACAGGATCGGTCCCGAGTCGATGCCGTCGTCCAGCCAGAAAAGGGTCGAGCCAGTTCGTTCCTCACCCCGGAGGATGGTCCAGGGGATGACGCCGCGGCCCCGCAGACGCGGCAAGGCTGCCGGATGAAAACCAACGGTGCCCGCGCGCGCGATCTCCCGGAACGCCTGCCGGCAGACCTGCGACCAGCCTATGACGAGTGACAAATCCGGGGCGGCTGCTGCAACGGCCTCCAGCGTCGCCTGGGAATTTATGTCCGTCGTGTAATGGATCGCGCTTCCGGCCGCCCGGCCTATTTCCCCGAGGCCCACGAAATCGGAATGGCGCCCGGCTGCTTCGGGCGGCAGCGTTATTACAAGCACCGGAGTGCGCTTTGCCCTTATCAGCGCGTTCAAGGCGATTTTGGAACTCTCGACGGCGCCGACGAATACGATGCGCATGGTCACACCATAAAGCTGAATGTGAAATGAGTGACTGCCGGCGAGCCGACGGCATATAAATGCAAGAACAGTATCAGCCTATCGAACACAACTAAGGTGCGGAAGTCCAGTGCGGGATGAGGAAAACTGCGTGGGATTTCCGGGCCGCATTCCGGTCACGTCGTGTTTTAGGGCCGACCCGACCTAAAATCATCGTGATCTAACGCCGAAAATACGGCACCACCAGCTAACGTTGCAAATTGATGCGCCTCGGAAATTATGATAGGTCTTGCCTGAGCGGATGATGCCGCCAGTCATTAGATTAGATTTTTGAATAGTAACAACGCATATTAAGACGCCACGTCGTGGCAATTTTTTAAGAGGGCGACTCCCGCCCTGCAACGGAACGGTATTTCAAGTTCTGAAAAATATTCGCTTTTGGTTGAATGGATACGGATTCTCACGCCATGACCGTAAGTGCCAAGAAATTTTATTCATTGAATTCAAACACGATTGACCTGGTATCGGAATCAGCTTTTTTCGCCCGGTTGAAGATGCGCAATGGCACCTTCAAACTGACTCAGCCGTCCCGATTTCGGGAGTTGGAGGTCGCGTTCCGGCCGTTCATCGCGAAGCGCGCGACATCGCTCCATGACATCCTGGATGTGGGCGTCTCCACCGGATTGACGACGGTGGAACTGTCCAAGTTCCTCGAAAGTTGCGGCGCCACGGTCCACATTACAGCGACCGATCTCTTTGTAGAGGCCCACATCGTCGAATTTGCTCCCGGGGTCACGGTCTTTTGCGATCCGGAAGGCTGGCCGCTACAATATGATCTGCGCGGCGTCGCTGTTCGTCCTTGGATCAGAAGGCTGGACTATGTGACGCTCGCATTTGCCCCGCTCGTGTTGGCGCGTGTCCTGTTGCAACCGCGCCTGCGCGCCCGTGTACGGGCAGGCAAGAGCAGGCAGGTGCAGATGATCACGCGATCCTTACCCGAGAACGGCAAAATAAACTTCGTCGAAGACGATATTATGAGCCGGTCGCAGCACCTGGCCGGCCGGTTCGATCTCGTGAGAGCCGCAAACATTTTAAATACGAACTACTTCTCGCTGGACCAGATCCGGATCGCAATCGAAAACATCCACTCCTATCTCCGCGGCCCGGGCGCCTTGGTCGTGGTGACCCGTACGAACCGCGCGCAGGAAAACGCCGGAACCTTGTTCGAACTCAAGGAGGATGGTTCGTTCGCCGCGCTGGAGCGCGTCGGGGGCGGATCGGAGATCGAAAAGCTTCTGCTGGATTTCCGTGCATCGTGAGGCGGAGCCATACACGGCCGGAATGGAACGTCGCGGTCTCCCGAAGCGGAAATCAAACTTCTAGAGAATGGAAGGCTTCATGATGCCCTCGCAACCAGTTCGCATCGCTTATATCGCAGGTTACGGACGCAGCGGGTCGACCATACTCGACATTGCGCTGGGGCAGCATGCTGCCGTGGTGGGAGCCGGAGAGATAACGTCGCTCACACGTCACGTCTGGCGTCACAACGAATATTGTGCATGCGGCAATGCAATTCGCGACTGCTCCTTCTGGAGCTCGGTCCGCAGGGAGTGGTCCGACGGCCAGGATCCCGGGCTGATGGAGGAGTATTGCGCCCTTCAGCAAAAGTTCGAAGGGCTGTCGATGATGACGAGACTGCTCAGCGGCATGGGTCTCGGAAAACAATTTTCTCTGTATATACTTCATACGAAGCGCCTGTTCAGCGCAATGCAGTCATGTTCGGGCCGGCAGGTGATCGTCGATTCCTCGAAGCTGCCGGGGAGAGCGATGGCCGTTGCGCAGATCCCCGGGATCGACATGCGCGTCATTCATCTGGTGCGTGACGGGCGCGGTGTAGCCTGGTCGTTGCTGAAGGGTTACGAGCGCGATGCCAAATCGGGCTTGCAGAAGGAAATCAAGCCGAAATCGGTATTCAGGACAGCCTTGCGCTGGAGCATGGTCAATCTTGCGGTTGAATATCTCTCGCGAAAATTGGGCTCTGAAAAGGTCATGCGTGTCAGATACGAGGATTTCGCCTCTGACCCTGTTGCCGTTATGCAGCAAATCGGGACGTTCCTCGAGCTTGACCTGAGTCAGGTGGGTACATCGCTGCAGAATGGCGAGGCCATGGGGCCGGGACATCAGGTGGCTGGCAATCGGCTGCGCATGAACGCATCGATCGCGCTCAACAAGGACGAAACGTGGCGAACACGGATGCCGGCCCGTCAGCAGGTTTCCTTCCAGCGGCTGGGCGGCTGGATGCTCCGACGCTACGGCTATCTGTGAAGGTCGGTGTCATATTTCTGCAGGATGGCGGCACAAGAGCATGACGGTAATCTACCACTCGCGTGATGTGAGGGCATTTGGTTTCACGATAGCGCGTTGCCTGATATTGGCGGGGTTGGTCTGCGGATCATGGGTCGGCCTCTCGCGGCAAGCTCTGGCGCAGGCAGCACTGGCCGAGCCTCTTTCACCCAAGCTTCCAGACGGCAGACAACGCGCCTTTCCCACGGCCGAAGGCTTCGGCGCCGGCTCTCTTGGAGGCCGGGGGGGTAAGGTGATCTATGTCGTCAACACGGACGAGTCAGGGCAGGGCTCCTTGCGTGCGTGCATCGAGGCATCCGGACCGCGCATTTGTATTTTCCGCACGGGCGGCACCATTGTTCTTCGCGAAAGATCGCTGGTCGTTCGACATCCATTCCTGACGATTGCCGGAGAGACGGCGCCGGGCGGCGGGATTGCCATCCGGAACGGTGAGACGCAAACTCGCCCTTCGATCGAAATCGTGACCAATGACGTGATCATCAGGCACATTCGTCTTCGCCCCGGTCCGCATGCCGTGAAGGCTTGTTGTTCCGGAGGCCTCGGAATGTACTCCAGCTCGGCGAAGGACATCATGCTCGATCATATCTCCGCCAGCTGGGGATCAGACGAGACGATCGATTCGGAAGACGCGAGCAACTTCACCTGGCAGTGGGGTATTACGAGCGAACCGCTGCTGCGGGGCGGCCCCGGGAAAGACAAGCGTGCGCGCAACATGTTGTTCACGAAGGGCGGCAACGTCTCCGTGCATCACTCTCTCTTCGCTTTCGGCCAGTTCAGAAATCCGCTGATAAAGATGAAGATTCCCGGCGCCGTCGCCGATGTCGTGAACAACGTGTTTTTCTCGCCGAAGTGGCAATATGTCCTAAGCTTCGGCGATGAATGGGCGCGGATCCAGGCTAATGTGGTCGGCAACTACAAGATCGCGGGGGAAAAGCTGCGAAACGACCATTTGGTTCATCTCTTCGAAGAAAGCGGACGCGGGCACGCGATCTATTTGAAGGACAATTACGACGAACCATATCGCACTGGCGCCAGCGAGGATGACACCCTCGTTCTGGCCGAGAAACAAAGAAGGTTCGTTTCAGTGTCGGCATTCGATGCACCGGCGGTCCGCGCTTCTGCGCCCGAAATTGCTTACGAGGACGTCCTGGCAGGTGCGGGTGCGACGAAGCCTCGGCGCGACGCCGTCGATCGCCGCATCACCGAGGCGGTCAGAAATCGCAGCGGACGGCTGCTCGTGAACGATCCGCAGGACGTCGGCGGTTGGCCGCAACTCGATGCCGGGGTGCCGTACCCGGACAGCGACATGGACGGTATCTCGGATGACTGGGAGGTCGAAAGCGGCACCGATCCGGCAGATGCCAGCGATGGGCGACAGGACTTGGATGGCGACGGATGGACAAATCTCGAAGCGTTTCTCCATTTCATGGCGGGCGATACCGCGGATTAAGTCCCGTTGAGATTTGGATATCCGCCGCGGCTTGCTTGACTTCCTCATCCCTGTGCTCGTCACAGGTATCCGGCCAGACCAAGTCCGTTTGTCACAGAGATCCAGCAGCGCCGCGTCTGCGGCGCGGGAAGAGTTTCTTTCACCCTATGGTGTTCTAAGCGACATTCGACGGGCGCGTGATCGAAGGTCTCGCCGCGGGAGCATGAAGCGTGTTGACGTCCGCGTCCGCCCGTTCGGGGAATGCTCCATTGCCGCGGACGCGATGCCAGCGGCCAGCCGGGATGCGCTTGGACGTGATGACGAAGCCGCCATAGTGGTGGCGCCTGTGGATTTCCGGATTGACCTGATTGATCACTGTGCCGATCAGATGCGCATGGTTCATCCGGAGCTGTGCAGCGGCTTCCAGCAACTGCTCTTCAGTCGTTTTACCCCAATTGGCTATAAGGACCACGCCATCGACAAAGGGTGCCAGCCAAGTCGCATCGCCGGAGGCGAGCACAGGCGGAGCATGCAGCACGATGAAGTCGTATCCACTTTGCTTGAGGTCCATGATGAGTTCGCAGAGCTTGTCAGAGTCCAGCGATCTGAATGGCTCCATCATCACATGCGTCGCGTCGATGAACCCGAAACCGGGCAAGGTCGGGATGGACTGCACGATCTCGCCAATGACCGCTTGATTTCTGAGATAGCGTTCGATTGGTTCCGGTGAACGTTCGATGCTTTTCAGATAGGGAACGTTGTGGCGATTGAAATCGAGATTGACGAAGGCGGTAGGGCGGCCATCCGCTGCTGCGGCTGTCGCGATGCCCCAAGCTGTCGACGCGTTTGCGATGTTGTGAACGCAGGAGGTGACCATCACGATGCGCCGCAGTTGCTTTGCGTCGGAATAGCGACCGGCCATATAGACCGCCCGCTCCGCTTCGGCGGACGTGAAATTGCTCCAGTCCGGAATGCACGAGGATCGCTTCGCGCCCGGAGAGGTGAGATGCTTCGGAATCTTCGGTACATAGCCAAGATTCGGGATCCGCAGCAGTTGCGCCGCGCGCTGTCCGCTACGGACACGGGTGTCGGTCGTTTCCAGCAGGAGCGCGAGCACGCAGGCCAGCAGCGTGGAGCCGGCGAATGCGGCCGGAATGATAAGTCCGGGCTTAGGAAACGACGGTGAATTGGGGAGTTCCGCTGTCGATACAATTCGTGCGCTGGGTTTCAGGGACTCGGCTTCGAGATCGGACAGAATACGCTGAACTTCATCCTCGATCATGCTGCGGATGCCTGCTATCTGCGAATCCGCATCGATCATCTGAGGATGATTCTTGCCGTATTTGGCAGCGAGTTCGGCCTTGCTCTGCAGCAACCGGGCCTCTTCGTTCCGCAACGTGATAAGAAGCGGCTGCGTCATGCTCTGCCGAAGAAAAGCCACTGCACCGCCGGT
The DNA here is from genome assembly GCF_017876815.1 of Sinorhizobium meliloti. Taxonomy (NCBI): domain Bacteria; kingdom Pseudomonadati; phylum Pseudomonadota; class Alphaproteobacteria; order Hyphomicrobiales; family Rhizobiaceae; genus Ensifer; species Ensifer meliloti. Next base: position 1,568,742 of record NZ_JAGIOS010000002.1, read on the forward strand.
GTTGAGTGCGCGTTCCTTGTCCGCGACCCGCTCGTCCTGCTTGAATTCGAGCGAAGCTTCGACATAGAGGGTGGCGATCGTGTTTGCGATTTCCTGGGCGAGTTTCGGATTCTGGTTGGTTACGACAAGCCGCACGGCGAGGCTTTCGCCGGTCCGGCTCACCTCGAACTGGGACAACAGCGCGGAGATCGCGTGATCCCGTTGCGTCCTCACATCCGGTACGACCCGAACGGTTGTCGAAGAACTGCCAATACCGATGAATTCCTTGATGTCGTCAACCAGGCCCTGGTCGCCCGACTTGTCCCCGCCCGGCGCATAAGGATTGAAACTGGGATCACCGATGAGGTTCAACCGGTCCACGATGCGGCCGGCGAACTTGCGCGACTGCAACACGTCCATCTCGGTTTCCGCCGCCGAACGGTCGCGGTCGATGGATGTCAGAGCTGCATCGGTGGCAAATGGCCGGACATCTTTGCGCTCCAGCACCACTTCCGAGCTAGCGGTATAAGTTTTGGGGAGCGAAAAAGAAGCAACTGCAGACAGCAATGTGCAGCCGATGATGATTGATGCAAGAAACCAGAACCGCCTCTTGACCACGGCCCAAAGGTCAAAGAGGCCGACCGTAGCCCCGCTCTGCTGAACGGCAAAATCAATGGTTTCTCGGTGATGAGCGCGGGCAGATAGGCTGCCATCGGGAACGAATGTCGTCATGGAAACCTGCTAATATTAAAAAATTTTCTATATTTTGTTACGTTAGTAAAATATTGAATAAGGCGCAATGAATTAGTTCAATGCTACCCAGATCTACTTCGGCTGCACAAGCACGTTGTCTTTAACCAGCGCCCTCGGGCATGCCGCGGCGCAGATGAAGTCGCAGGTACTATGTCAATACGCCCGCATCAAAAACGAAGGGCGTCACGATCTTGACAATACCCCGGATTTCGCGGCACGGCCAGCAAAAATCGAGACCTGAATGTTCTCGGTTGCAGACGGCGCCCGTTGCTTGGGACGTCGCTTGCACGGTTCACGAGATTTGAACCTTGGTTGATCCAGCACCTCTCAGCTGCGTAAGGCCTAGTCCGAAACACAGAAGAATCGGCATGGTCCAATATCGCGCATACATATGCGGATTGAAGAGGGCGATTACCAGGAAGACCAGGATTGTCGTCACCACCGCCGCGAGCGCGCGTTTGTCTCCGCCAACCTTCAAGATCGCGAGCGCCAGCAGCATGCCGACGCCGGAAAACATCAACCAGCCGACAAGCGCGAGCAATCCACCCTCGACCCAGAGGAGAAGATAAATATTGTGAACCGGGGCGCTTTGAACGCTTCTCTCACGGAATTGATCCGCACCGAGCCCCACGAGCCGGATCTGTTCCTCCGAGATTATATGAGCCGCTTCCTCCATCAGCGCGGCTCTGGAGAGGAACGTCCCCGCTTCGGATATGTCACCGGAGGACAACGCGCCCAAAACCCGCGTCTGGAATGTCTTTGGCAGCATCTCCTTATTGCCGAATAGTGCCGCGCCGCCAACGACGATGCCGGCGCCAAGCGCCAGTCGCAAGAGCAGCCGCGGCGTCGAAATCATCGCAATGAAGACGGCAAGACATAGCGCGGTTGAAAACAGGCCGCTGTTCGAACTTGTCAGGACGACCGTGACGATGACGATAACGAGGGCGGGCAAAGCGAGGTATGATTTCACGCGGCCCGAAGACCAGAAGAACAGCAGAATCGGCAGCGTAAGGGCGTTTATCGCCGCGGCAAGGTTCGGATTTCGCAACACGGTAGCCAGGCGCTTCCCGCCGGTCACGACGCCTTTACCTTCTCCGGGCACATACCCGACAGTATAGAACGTGATGATACCGTGAATGTCGATGAGAATGACGCTGACCAGGAAGATGCCGGCCAGCCGATAGGCTTCCCTCGGGTCCTCACGGATGAGGATGACCATCAAGATCAGATAAGCGAAGAGATATTGCCCCATCACGATCAGTCCGCGCTGAGGACTGCCGTGGAACAGGCTGCCGAGCATGATCCCGATGAACAACAGCGTGAAAGCGCAGAGCCATATCGACGTCGTCTGTTCGAGCGGCCTGCTCCTGATACGCCCGGTGATCAAAAGAAGGAACAGGCTCAAGCAAAAGAAGAAATCGCTGAATGTGAAGAAAAGTTCGGAAAACCGTAATGTCGCGTAGGGCGCCAGGAAGACGGCCAAATAGACGACGGCACGTTCGATCGCCGCAAGGCGAAGGTTTGTTCTGCTGGGCTGACTAGCAAAACGAAGTTGATGTGCCGTTGTCATACCGGTTTCTGACACGATTGCCTCACACCGTTATCTATTCCAAGTTTTGCTCATCCCGCTCTTGCGGAGCGCTGCATGGCGGCCATGCCGCCTGTGAGCTCTTCGTAGACCGATGTAATCGCATGAACGTGGCGCTCGAAACTGAAACGGGCACGTACTTCGCTGCGCGCCGTTTCCACGATGCGATCGCGAAGCGCGGCATCGCTGAATAGTTTGAGGCAAGCCCTGGCGAATTCATCCGGATCGTCGGCGCGCACGAGCATGCCGGTCCGGCCATCTTCAACCACTTCCGGATTTCCGCCGGAGTCGGCCGCGACGACCGGCGTACCGAGCAGCATCGCTTCGACAAGGGTTCTTCCGAGCGGTTCGCTGACCGCCGTCACCAGCAAAGCGTCCAGCCCTGCGATCCACGGCTCGCCCGGATAACGAAAGCCCATGAAGTGAATGCAATCGGCAACTCCGAGCGCCTGGGCGCGCGATTTTGCGGCCTCGTCAAGACCGTTGAGCGCATTGCCGAAAAATAGGCCGGCAACCTTGGTCTCAGGCGACAGGCGCTTCAGCGCGGCAACCGCTTCGACAAACAGGATCGGCCGCTTGCGGTCCACCAGGGTCCCGACATAACCGAGAAGCTTCGTCTCCGGCGAACACCCAATCGCGGCCAGCACGTTGTTGCGGGCTTCCTCGCGCTCGAACCCCGCCATCTTCGTGACGTCGAAGGGGCTGTGCACGACGCTGCATTTGCTCGCGGCCGAGAAGATCCCCGGGCGGGGCGATGCGAATTTCGACACGGCCACCAATCGGTTTGGAAGCCATGGCGCCACGCGGCGCAGACCGAACGAAGTCGCGTCGCCGCGATGATGCCAGAGATGCTTCGCCCCTGCGACGCGCGCAGCGAGACCCCAGATGAGATGTGTGCGGCCATCATTCGTGTGTACGATCGAGGCATTGCTCGCTCGCAGGAATCGGACGAGCGCAGGAAGTGTGCGCATGACATTAACGACTGCGGCGCCATTGCGCGGAGCCGCTCGCGCCAGGCGGTTCAGAACCGGAGCGGCGACAAAGTCGACGCCCTCGCGGCGAAACAAATCCGCGACCGGTCCATCGGTATCGTGCAGGACGACTAGCGGCACGAAGCGCGACCTGGGGAGATTCCGTATCAGGCCGAGCGAGGACATGTGGCTCCCGCCGACGAGATCTCCAATGAAGGGGAGGCACACAATCACCTGATGACCGCCGGCTATGTTGGGCGTTTCCGGTTGGCGAAGATCAACTGCTGCAGAAGACGTCATTACCTTAGATCCCAAAGGAACTGATGAAAGACCCGGTGACCTGGCAAAGCCGGGCCAGAGGTCATTTCTCGGGGCTTCTGTTCCTCAGCCAGTCCGTCAGATCCCTTCCGACGAGGGCGCCGAGTTTTTCCGTTTCAGGCGCGAAGTAATCGGTCATCCGCGCGCGCAGGTCATGGCTGAGCGGTGCGTATTGAAGCTCGCCGGCAATCAGCGAGCGCAGTTTCTTGAAGCCGGTATTCTGCCGGAATGGAGCAGCCACCGGCTTCAAGGGACGCAGGAGCCGGCGCAGGGTCGGATTGACGACCGGTTCCGATTTGTCCTTCACCTTTTTTGCAAGCGGCTTCAGCGGAACATCGGCTTCGAGCCCGAGGAAGCCGCGAACGCGGGCGAGTTGGGCGCGGGCGTCGATCTTCAGGTCCTCGTAGAGGAGGACCAGAATCTGCTCCGCGGGGAAGCGGTCGAGATAACCCTGCAACTGCTGATAATAAAGACCGCCGTTCAGGAAGCGCCCGCCGGCCCCTTGACGTGGGTCGAGGTACTGGGCGATGTCGCGCCCGACCTCGGCTCGGCGATAAAGCATGCAATAGTCGGAATAGGCCCGGTCCACCGGATTGCGAAGCTGCGCTATCAGGCGGGCCTCGGGCAGCTTTTCCTTTATTCTTTCTGCCGCTTCCGGCACATCCATGTAGGAGTTGGATTTTTCGCCATGCAGCAGCCGGTGCTCCTGGTCCGCGAAATGTTCCAGATACCATTCGTCGCCGCGCTCGTAATAGCGGCTGAAATAGTGCAGTTCCGGATCGGGCATGAATATGCCCGGGTCCTGCTGCAGCGATTGCTGAAGCCACGTCGTCGCGCTTTTCGTCGCTCCGATTATCAGAAAATCGATATCCCGCATTTCCATCTTTGGCCCTCTCTCGATCGCCTCACGGACGATTGCACCGAAACGATCGGTTCGCCGCCCCGCAACGGGCTTTTGTTCCTGGGTCAAACAGTGCTTCCGAAATTCGCTAACGTGAACGAGGTGCCGCTACGGCCGGCCGACGGTATGAATGTACAGGTTGAGGTTCCGCAGCGAAGCAGCACAATTTGCGCGAAGAATCCGGAAAAGGCGACCTCAGTTTAAGTGTTAATCCTGGCAATAGTTGAAATAAATAAAATCTGGTGGCGAATTTCACAGAAAAACAGGCTGGAGGCAAGATGCATCTTTGATTTTGCCTTTCAAGTCTCACGGCGCAGGGGTTCGGCGGTAGCTCAGCATCATCGTCGACAGCCAGATCGACGCCATGACGATGTGGGCGACGTTCGCCCCCATCGCGCCTATGACCGGAATGAGGGCGAATGCGGTGGCATGAAAGCCGATCGCAGCGATCGTGACGCTGCGCAGTATTTCGTTTTCGCGTCCCATCGCGAGAAGTGCCGAGCGGATGACGGCGCCGCACAGGGTCATGGTCACTGCGACCGACTGCACGACGACGAGGGGACCCGCGGCTGCGAAATCCGGCCCGGCGGCCCAGGTCAGCAGCGGGCCGATCACGAGGTAGAGACCACCGATCAGAAGCAGCCCGAACCCCAGAAGCAATCCCTGCATCTGTGCGACCGCGCGGTGGAAGGCGCTAAGCGCCTTGGTAGCCCATGCCCGAGCGAGCTCCGGATAGAGGACCGCCTGAACCTGCACGCCGGCCTGCTGCGCGATGCGGCCGATGCGTTTGGCGATGTGATACAATCCGGCGGAGGTCGGATCGGCAAGATAGCCGACGAGGAGCGTGTCGAGCTCATTGGCGCTTGAACGAATGGTGAGCGAGAGGTTCGCCGAGATCGCGAATTTCCACAGACCCGGAAACCGCTTGGTAATGCCGTGAAGCGGAGCGCTCATCAGGCCCGAAAGGACGCCCTGCCGGCGCAGTTCGGCCAGCGAAAAAAGCACCAGGACGACGGTGCCGATGATCTGGGCCGACATCCAGATCAGCGCGAATTCGAACAGGCCTGCGCCGGTGGCGACGCCGATGGCGCAAAGAACGACTCTCAGCACGCTCGTGACCACCTGGCCATAGGCGATCGCCATAAAGCGCCCGTATAGGCGCAGCACGGCGGTCGGCATGCCGGAGACCTGGAACGGCAGGACCGTGCAGTAGAGGATGGCAAGGTCCGCCCCGTCTCCCGATATGCCAAGCCAGGGCGCGGCCACCAGAATGAGCAGGACGGCAACCAGCCATCCCACCAGTGCCGCGGAGATATCGAGCAGCAGGCCGAACTTGAGCAAGGCCCGAAGTTCGGTCGCATCGTCGGCGTTCTCCGCGAGCGAATGCGCGCCGTACTTGATCAGTGGCTGCCACGACTGGAAGCTGACGATCCGCTCGACCGCGCGTGTGTAGGAGAAGCATAGCGCGAGAATGCCGTAGCCTGCCGGACCGAGTGCCCTGGCTGTGAGCGCAAAGCCGATAAGGCCGATGACCGAGCTCAAAATGTTTCCCGTGAGCAGGTGCGCAATGCTTTGCAGGCGCTCCAGCAGCGTTTTCTCGCGACTGAGAATTTGCCGCAAGCTGCCGATTTTCTTGAGAAGCTTCTTTCGGAACGCCACTGGAACCGCCTATGTTTTAAGAGATAAGTTAAAAGGTATATGCAAATGCTGTGTGCGGAGCCGGTAGTCGTACGCCGCTCAGGGCGGACCGTCCGCCATGATTTCTCGTATAGGCTTAAGTGAATCTCGTCAGAGGAAGAGCCGGCGAAAACCGTGCAGACAAGCTCGCAAGGCGTCCGCATTTGTCGCAAGGTGAGTCGCCCTTTCCCCCGCCAACGCTCCTCTAAAAATGCAATAAGTTTCTGCAACCGTTTGAAATATTATAAACTTTTCATCCATGAGAGGGATGGCTCAAGGATCAAAGCCAACAATGAGGCTGCGAATATTTAAAAACCTTTGACGTGATAGCGCGTCGAAGAATATAGTCGCCCAATATTTTTTGGTAGAGTTTTCTTTATTCCTTTTTTGGAGGCTGTGAGATGGGGATTTCACCGGCCGTTTATAGGACCATTTTGCCCCGTTGGAAGCTTGGGGCGTTCCTGCTGATGGTTCTTTGGACGCTTGCGTTCCCGATGATTACGTCTATGCCCGCTCAGGCCGGTGACTACCGGCTCAACTCGGGAGATGTTCTGACCTTCGACTTCCTTGACGATGCCGAGCTGCCGGTTACCGCGACCGTGTCGGGCGCCGGCGTGGCGCAATTTCCACTCATCGGCGGGGTCGAGGTCGTCGGGCTCACGGTGCCGGAAGCACTGGCGAAGCTCCGTGGCGAGTACCGCAGGCGCGACGTTCTCGTCGATCCGAAAATCTCTCTCGATATTTCGACTTTTCGGCCGATTTTCGTGCTCGGAGAGGTCAAGACTCCGGGCTCGTTTCCTTTCTACAGCGGGCTGACCGTCGAGCAGGCCATCGGTCTGGCCGGGGGCATGCAGGTCGCTGCAGCGAGCGCATCCGACCGGATCGTCGCACGCGCCCGTCTGCGTGCGGAGGCAGAGGCCGCCAACGCCGAGATCATCCACGAGGCCATCTATGCGGCGAGGCTCGTGGCTCAGTTGAAATCCAGCGACAAGATTGACCTCGCCGATGTGCCTGAGGTGGCACGCGACTATGTGACCGGCGTGCCCCTCGATGGCGTGATAGAGCTCGAAGAAAAGATTCTGAAGGCGGACCTCGCCGCAAACAAGTCGCAAGCGCAGATCCTGGCCGAGGGCATAACCCAGTCCGAAGGCGGCATCGAGATACTGAACCAACTCATCCTGCAGCAAAAGGACGTGGTCCAGAACAGCAAGGAAGATGTGGAGCGTATCGCTACCTTGCGCAAGCGCGGGCTGAACACCGAGAGCGATCTTTCCCGCGCGGAGAACAGTGCTTCGGCCGAACAGGCTCAGCTTCTCGAGACCTTCGCCACACTTGCGCGATCGCGCCAGGAGTTGAGCGGGTTGAAGCTGCAGCTGGCAAAGCTTGCAGCCGACCGTGAGAAGGACATACTGACGCAGCTTCAAGCGCGTGAGATCGCTATCAAAAAGCTGATTTCTGGAAAGCACTCCGCCGAAGAGCAAATACTCCTCATGGCGGCGGTGGCCGAAGACGAGTCCAAGAAAAATCAGATTTCATATACCTATGAGATTCGGCGGAATCCGGTCGGCGGTACGCCGGCCAGCATAAAGGCGTCCACCCTGACTGAACTCGTTCCGGGCGACGTGCTCATGGTGTCAATTGCCGGAATGTAAGACTTAAATTCAGAGATTTTGAAAACACGCTCTATGCGCTTCTGCGCCAAGGGAATATTGAGTTGAAAACCTATAGAGAACCTGCGGCCGTCAGCTTCGGCTTGCCTGCCTCCTTGGGATTTTACCGTCTCAAGCGTTTCCTCGATTGCCTGTTTGCCGGAACCGTTTTCGTCCTGTGCCTGCCGCTGATGGTGGTCACGGCAGTGGTTGTTTGGGCTACCCTCGGCTTGCCGCTGTTCTTCACCCAGGCGCGCGCCGGTGCGGGGATGCGCGTCTTTACCGTTGCCAAATTCCGCACGATGACGGATGCGCGGGCACCTGACGGCACGCTTTTGCCGGATGCGTTGCGGCAGACCGCCGCGACCGCTCTGTTGCGGCGGCTGCGCTTCGATGAACTGCCGCAACTCATTGCGGTGCTTTCCGGCGACATGTCGATGGTAGGTCCGCGCCCGCTTCCCTTGGCGACCGTCGCCGGCTTCGGCGAACTAGGCCGCATGCGCTGCCGCATCGCCCCGGGAATGACCGGCTGGGCACAGGTAAACGGCAATACGCGGCTTTCGGACGAGGAGAAGATCGCTCTCGACCTCTGGTATGTCGCACATACCAGCCTCTGGCTCGATGCGCGGATCCTCCTGTTGACCCTGAAAACGCTGGTCACCGGTGAGCGGGTTCATGCGCGGCATCTGCAAGAGGCCAGGGAGTTTCTTTCGCGCCGCCTTGGCGCAGAGACGCCGAAGGCGTGATGCGGCGGATGAGCGCGCGCCAAGGCGGCAATATTTTTGATCAGGAGGTTTCATGGGTGGCGGGCAGATATCTTTCGGGCGCACTCTGGTCGTGGCGCCGCATCCCGATGACGAGGTGCTCGGCGCAGGCGGGACGATCGCGCGGCTCGCGGCCGAAGGTGAAGAGGTCTTCGTCGCGGTCGTGACGGAGGGAAAGCCTCCCGCCTTCGATCCGGAGGCAACTGCCCGGATACAGGCAGAAGCGAGGCAAGCGCACCGCGCCTTGGGCGTCACGGAAACCATATGGCTCCGGCTGCCGGCAGCACAGCTTGCGGAAACGGCGCATGCGACCGTCAATGCCGCCTTGCTCGAACTCGTTCACCGGCTGTCGCCGCAAACCGTCTTATTGCCCTTCGTGGGCGACATGCACATGGACCATCAGTTGACCTTCACGTCAGCGCTGGTCGCCTGCCGGCCGCACCAGGCGGAATTCCCAAAGCTCGTTCTCGCCTACGAGACCCTGTCAGAGACAAATTGGAATGCGCCCTATCTGTCTCCGGCGTTCGTGCCGAACGTCTTCGTCGATATCAGCGAGCATCTCGAGGCAAAGCTCAAGGCGATGGAGTTGTTTGCTTCCCAGGTGCGCCAGCCGCCGCATGAGCGCTCGATCGCGACCCTCAGGGCGCTGGCGACCTTGCGCGGGGCGACCGTGATGCGGCAAGCGGCGGAAGCTTTCGTATTGGTCCGGCACGTCGTCTAGGTTGAGGGACGGCGTCGCACGGAATTACTCACTATTGCCACAAGACCCAATTCAAATCGGAGGGACAGATGGGACGCTGGCCGGTTTACGACGAGGAGCAGATCGAGGATGTCGTGTCGGTCCTCAGATCTGGCGAGGTGAATGCCTGGACGGGACCGCACGTCCGCAACTTCGAGGCTGCCTATGAGCGCTTTCTCGGCGTAAAATATGCGGTGGCTCTCGCCAACGGAACGGTGGCGCTGGACCTCGCGCTCTTCGCGCTCGGACTTGAGCCGGGCGATGAGGTCATCGTGACGCCGCGCAGTTTCATTGCCTCGGCCTCAACGGTGCCGATGGCGGGTGGAGTTGCGGTTTTCGCCGACGTCGATCGCGACAGCCAAAACATCACCGCGGAAACCATAAGGGCGAAGCTGACGCCGAGGACCAAGGGCGTCATCGTCGTGCATCTGGCCGGCTGGCCCTGCGACATGCCCGCCATAATGGCGCTTGCCCGCGAAAAGGGGCTGTGGGTGATAGAGGATTGCGCTCAGGCGCACGGCGCCGAAATCGACGGCCGGCCGGTCGGCAGTTTCGGTGACATAGCGGCTTTTTCCTTCTGTCAGGACAAGATCATCACCACTGGAGGCGAGGGCGGGCTCGTGGCGATGAACGACGACGAGCTCTGGAAAAAGGCCTGGAGCCGCAAGGACCATGGCAAGTCGTATGACGCCGTCTACAACAAAGAGCACCCTCCGGGTTTCAGGTGGCTGCATGAGTCCATCGGCACCAACTGGCGCATGATGTCGATCCAGGCGGTCATGGGATCGCGTCAGTTGCAGCGCCTGACGGAATGGCGCAGCATAAGAGCGCACAATGCGGCTATTATCGCCAGAGCGGCCGAGGAGATCGAGGCTTTGCGCACGCCCTTGCCGCCCCGTGGGATTCAGCACGCGTGGTACAGGTTCTATACGTTTCTTCGGCCGGAGCGCCTGCGGCCCGACTGGAGCCGGGACCGGATCATTGCCGAAATCAACGGCGCCGGCGTCGCATGCTTCAGCGGCAGTTGCTCGGAAATCTACTTGGAAAAAGCCTTTACGGACATCGGTATGGCCCCGGCCCAGAGATTGCCCGACGCGCGCGAGCTCGGCGAGACGAGCCTGGCCTTCCTGGTCGACCCCGCGCTCGATACGGCGGCAATGGAGAAGGCGGCGCATGTCCTGCGGGAGGTGTTTGCAAGGGCCAGCATCGGCAGGCCAGCCCTCGATGCCGCGCGGCGTTAGAGCAGTTCCATCCGGAACTAGGCGCGCAGGTGCGGGTTCAGACGTTCAATCCCGTGTGGCCGACGAGACGTTTGGCGGAGACCGTCAGGTCGGCCGCGCACAAACCCTCGACCTCTGCGACCTGCGCCTCGTCCAGATAGTCCCTGAACCCACCTGCCTTACCACGGCGCATGCGCAGGCTTTCCACGTCGTTCCGATCGTAGTCATGAGCCGGAATGCCTTCTACCCGCTCCCTGTCCTGCATGGCCTCGAACCGGCCGGCCTCGACCGCTGCCCGGAGCGCCGTTCGATCGACCGGACAGCGGAGAAATTCCAGCACCGCCTCGGTTTGTCCTTCCGTGTCGGCGGAGAGGCCCTCGTAGCTCAGAACGAAGTGCGCGCGGTTGGACAGGCCGGCTGCCCAGCGATTGAGATAACCGATCATCTTGGGCATACCCTGGTCACGGTCCTTTATGAACTCCGTAAGGGTGCCGGCGAAACGGTGTTTGTGCCGGGTCGCATGGAAATAGGCCGACACGATCACGTCGCGCGGGTCTCTTACCATCATGATGACCGGACGCCTGAGGAACAGGCTGGCGCGATAGTCCAGGTGGCTGACGAGGATCGTCGGAATTGCGTCTTGCGCCTCGCGGAAGCGGTAACCCGGCATTCCGCGCACCGGGTCGAGATCGAAATTCGGTACGATCGAGAACATGTTATGAAGGTCTATCGGTTCCGGCACGCGCGCGATCGTCGCGAGATAGTGGGAAAGAACGTACCGAAACCAGGTGCGGCCCGATTTTGGATAGGAGATCAGGAAACTGTCGGCTTGAGCGGCATAAGTGGTAAGCCGTACCCGCTTCTCCACCCGACGCCATGCCCGCCTGAGAATACTTGCCATCGTCTGTCCCTCAAATTGAGATCACCGGCGCGAAGTGCACGCATGGGTAAACGTTGTTTTGGTTCGCTGATCGTGCAGAATAGAACAATATGTCGTTTCAGGAATAGTTCTACATTCCATTTCATGAAAGGATTTGGAATGAAAAAAGAAATTCTTTGCGTGTGCAGTGGTCGCGCGACTTGTGTGGTATTGATTCTTTGAATTAATTAATTAAGCTTACGGTTCCGGGTCGGCCGGCGGCTGGCAATTTCAGGCATTCGTTTTAGCAATTTGAATATGAAATGAAAAACAAGCATTCTGTCAATAACGTGCTTGCATACGGCGTGAGGCGCGCCCGGTAACATTCCAATCGGCATTGGTGAAGATCGTGGTGTTTTGCATCGCGAAGACGGAATGGAGGCACCAGATGATGTCCCTTGGGCGAAGAGAAACCGTTGCTGCGGCGGCAGCCACTACTCCTGTCCGTGACGCTCGCCGGGCTTCAGGGGAGGGGTATCTCGAAATGAACGACAGTTCGAATTCCCCGGCGTCGAATATATCCGGAGCGCGTGTGACGATCGTCCTGCCGGGCCTCGGCGCCGGCGGCACCGAGCACGTGGTGAACCTGGTTGCCAACCATTGGGTTCGGCGCGGCTGCAAAGTGACGATCATCACCCTCGAACCGCCGGATGCGAAGCCCTATTACGCGTTGGATCCAAAGATCTCAATCGAGCGCCTCGGTTTGCCGCCGCAAAGGGCTGGGAAGATCGAGGCGGGCCTGCTTGTGCTCAAGAGAATCTATCGCTTGCGCTCCGCCATTCGCCGCTCGCAGCCCGATTTCGTGTTGAGCTTTCTGACCCGAACGAACGTGCTGACGCTGCTGGCGACGATCGGGCTGCAGGCTCCGGTGATCGTGTCCGAGCGCAACAATCCGGCGCTGCAACCTTTCGGCCCAGTCTGGAAATGGGTTCAGCGCCGCCTATATCCGCGCGCGTTCGGTCTCGTGACGATGACCAAGGGCGCGCTCGACTATTTTCCAGAGAAGATGCGCAGTAGGGGGTGGGTGGTCGCCAACGCCGTCGACCTGCCCGGCGAGTGGCAGAAAAGACGCGGCAACAATATCTTGGCCGCGGTTGGCCGGCTCACGCGTCAGAAGGGCTTCGATCTCCTGATCGAGGCCTTTGCGCGGATTGCCACGAGGCACCCCGAATGGAAGCTCGTCATCTGGGGCGAGGGCGATGACAGGAAATCGCTCGAGGCACTGCGGGACGCGCTGGATCTGAGGGACAGGGTTGAGTTGCCGGGCGTGACCCAAAGGCCGGGGCTGTGGGTGGAGACGGCCGACGTCTTCGTATTGTCGTCCCGTTACGAGGGATGGGGCATCGTCTTGCTCGAGGCCATGGCTGCAGGGCTCCCCGTGGTTTCCTTTGCATGCGAGTGGGGCCCCTCGGACATGGTGAAGCATGGTGAGGATGGGATCCTCGTTCCCAGTAACGATGTGGATGCGCTTGCCGAGGCACTGTCCAGGATGCTCGGTGACGGTGAGCTCAGGAGCCGTCTTGCTGCAAATGCCGAGGCGAGCGCCAAGAGATACTTGCCGGAGCGCATACTTTCGCAATGGGACGCAGTCGCGTCGTCGGCCCTGAAACACTCGGCCCGCGAACATGCCAGGACGGTGTCGGCCGCCGAACCCGGTTCGGCTTGAGCCGAACCATAATCCGGAGAGATTTGCGCCGGCCTACAGCGCCGCGCGTCTTATCGGACGCGCAAAGGTCGCCGTGGCTGGCGCTCCGGCGCGAGGCCGCGATCCATGCATCCTTCGGAGTGCACGGGATTGCCTTGTGACGCGTATGTGTTGATATGCCACTATCATCGCCGAGTGGTCTGGCGATCAGGGGGCTATCGCATGGGTGCAGGTGTAGGGCGCGTCACAGCAGTCTTTATCTTTTTTCTCCAACTGATCTCTGCTCCTGCGGCTTTCTCGGCGGCTCAAGAGCCGGGGGCAGCGCCTCCGGCCAAGGTGCAGCAGCTTTTTCAGTTGTTGGATGATCCCGAGGTCCGTCACTGGATCGAGACCAGGCCGGGAATCGAGACCAGGCAGGCGTCCCCCGCGCCCGTCGCCGTCACACCGCCCCAGAGCTTCGCTTCACGCTGGATTGCCGAGGTCAGGAGACACCTTACCGCGCTTCTGAACGCCGCGCCGCGTGTGTTGCCCGAATGGCAGGCGGCGAGAGACCGCGTGTCCGGCGACATGCAGAGCCAGGGAAGGTTGCCGATCATCTGGGCTTTTGCCCTAGTTCTGCTGATCGGCTACGGCGCCGAGTTCCTTCTGCGCCGTCTCCTGCGACGCAGTGCCAGCCGCAACAACGCGCAATCAGGAAGCGGGCTGGCGGCCTTCGTACGCATCGCGCCGCTTATCGCCTTCGCCATCGCTGCCATTGCTGCTTTCGTGATCGCCGATTGGCCGAGCAACCTCGGGGCAGCGGTCGCGCCGCTTCTGATCGCCTGGATCGTGGCTCGTCTTTTGATCGCGATCGCATCGGCCGTATTGACGCCGGCTATCTCCGGGCGCGCGGCCACGGATCAGGCGAGGTCGTATGTATCGCTTACTCCGCATAGTGCCCGTTACTGGCTTAGGCGGTCCGTGCTCTTCATCTGTACCGTCGCTTTCGTATGGGCCATCGGCGATATGATGCGGGCGCTTGCCTTTCCCGAAGACGTGCGCAACCTCACGGGCGCGGTCCTGGGGCTTGTCGTTCTCGGACTGGCGATCGACACGACGTTGCGCCGGCCGGTTGCCGAGATGGCGCCCGCGCGCCGCATCCTGCGCAATGCCTTGATCGTTTCCTTCCTAATCTTGCTCTGGTTCTTCTGGGTTGCAGGCATGGAAGTGCTGTTCTGGCTCGGCGTCTATGTCCTTGGTCTCCCGCCTCTGCTGCGCTTCACCAGCGCCGCTACCAGAACGATGCTGGATGCTGCCGCGGCGGAGGACTTCCGCGTCCTGCGCAATGTTCTGATCGAGCGAGGGGCGAGGCTCGTGATCATCGCGCTCGCTGCCGTATGGCTTGCCATGGCCTTTCGCATCAACGGCGCGCAGATGATGCAGGACGACGCCTTCAACCGCATCTTCCGCGGCGTGCTGGCCGGCATCGTCATACTGCTTGCGGCCGATCTCGTCTGGCAGCTTGCCAAGGAATCCATCAATGTGCGCATGGCGCGCGCCAGCCTGACCGTGCAGGATTCCGCCGAGCTCGCGCGCAATACGCGCCTGCGCACGCTGCTGCCGATCCTGCGCAATTTTCTCGCGGCCTTCATCGCGGTCGTCGCCGGCATGATGGTGCTTTCGGGCCTCGGCGTCGAGGTCGGCCCGCTGATCGCCGGTGCCGGCGTCTTTGGTGTCGCCATCGGTTTCGGCTCACAGACCCTGGTCAAGGATATCCTCAGTGGCGTGTTCTACATGATGGACGATGCCTTTCGGGTCGGCGAATACATCCAAAGCGGCAGCTACAAAGGCACAGTGGAATCCTTCAGCATCCGTTCGGTGAAGCTTCGGCATCACCGCGGACCGGTGTTCACCGTTCCTTTCGGCTCGCTCGGCGCTGTCCAGAACATGAGCCGCGACTGGGTTATCGACAAGTTCATGATCAACGTCTCCTACGATGCCGACGTTGCCAAGGTGAAGAAGGTCGTCAAGGGCATAGGCGCCGCGCTCCTCGACGATCCCGAACTCGGGCCGCTGATCATAGAAACGGTGAAGATGAAGGGCGTCGAGCAGTTCGGCGACTATGGCATCACCTTAAGTTTCGCCATGACGACGAAGCCCGGACACCAGACCCAGATCAGGCGCCGGGCCCAGGCCATGATCAAGGATGCCTTCGCGGCCAACAGCATCCACTTTGCCTCGCCGACCGTGCAGGTCGCCGGTGATGAAGCGCAAGCGACAGCGGCCGCCGCCGCGACACGCGACGCAATCGCCAAGAAGAACGCGGCGCTCGCCCAGGGCGGCGGGGAGGCAGCGGCGGAATAGTCGGGGCATTGCAGCCGCACGTCGTCGGGCTGCGGGCCTGTTGACATCGGGACGGGAGGCGGGATAGCTCGCGCCGAATGAAGATCGCCTTTCATGCACCGCTGAAATCGCCTGACCACCCTGTCCCTTCCGGCGACAGGCAGATGGCACGCATGCTGATCGAAGCGCTACGGGTGGCAGGTCACGACGTCGGCATCGCCTCGGAACTGCGCACCTTCTCGCGTGAAGCCTCGGATGCGGCATTTTCGGCGTTGCGCAAGGAGGCCGAGCGGGAGATCGCCCGGATTCGGCGGCTCTGGCAGTCGAAAGGCCCGCCCGACCTGTGGTTTTGCTACCACCCTTACTACAAGGCTCCGGATCTCATCGGTCCCGCGCTCTCGGCGGACTTCTCCATTCCATACGTTACCGCCGAGAGTTCTTATTCCTTTCGGCGCAACTTGGGTGCATGGAAACTGGCGCAAGATGAGGTCGCCGCCGGTGCAAGGCAGGCTGCGGTCAACATCTGTTTCACCCATCGTGACCGCGAGGGTCTCGAAGAGGCGATACCGGAAGTGCGCTCTGCGCTGCTCGCCCCTTTCATCGATGTGTCGCCGTTTCGCGACCTGCGAAGAACAGAGGCCGGCGGGAACCGGCTGTTCGCCGTCGCGATGATGCGTACGGGCGACAAGATGGATAGCTATCGCATGCTTGCCCGCGCGCTCGCCCTCGTCGCCGATGTGCCCTGGACGCTTACGGTGGTGGGCGACGGCCCTGCACGGGCTGACGTATCGGAAGCCTTCTCGGCCTTTCCCGCAGGACGGCTGGATTGGCTTGGCGAGAGGCCGCCTCAGGCGATTCCGGAGATTCTCGCGGGCGGCGACCTCTATGTCTGGCCGGGCTGCGGGGAGGCCTACGGACTATCCTATCTGGAGGCGCAGGCTGCCGGCCTCCCTGTCGTCGCGCAGCACACGGCAGGTGTTCCAGAAGTCGTACGAAACGGCGAAACGGGATATCTGACGACGGCCGGGGACATCGACGCGCTGGCGGCAGCGCTGCGACACTTCCTCGTGGACGGGACCTTACGCAGGCAATTTGGCGAGCGCGCGCGGCGTTTCGTTTTCGAGCAGCGCTCGCTTCCCGCCGCCGCCGCACGTCTCTCCGGAATCTTCGCCGAGTTCGTTGGGAGTGCGAAATGACGATGGCATCGATCTGGCAAACGCTTGCCAACAGGCTCGATCGCCTGCAGGAGACAGGCGGATCGATCGACTTCTGGCTGCGGGACGACGATGCCGTCGAGCCGACGGCGGCCCTTCACCGACTGCTCGACCTTACCGACCGCTTTTCGGTGCCGGTGAGCTTGGCCGTCATACCGGCACATACCGACGAGCGCCTCTCGCGCTGCCTCGCCGGCCGTCCGCATGTCGATGTTGCTGTCCACGGGTGGTCCCATCAAAACCATGCCCCTGTGACTGAAAAACGCCAGGAACTGGGAGGACACAGGTCGCGCGAGATGGTTGCGGCCGACTTGCGCGCCGGTTGGGCACGCCTGCGCGCGCTTTATCCCACCGCTATGGTGCCGCTCCTCGTTCCGCCATGGAACCGGATCGATCCGGGGCTGGTCGCCGGATTGCACGAGATCGGGTTTAGGGCCCTTTCGGTTTTCGGACCGGAGGAGGGGGCAAAATCCGCCGCATTACGCGTTCCCGGGCTGCAGCTCATAAATGCCCATGTGGATGTGATGGACTGGCACGGCACCCGCGGCTGTCGCCCTTATGGCGAGATCCTTCGCGACATCGATAGCCGACTGGATGAAATCGAGAAGGGCGGCGGGACGGTGGGAATTCTCACCCACCACCTCGTTCACGACGAGAGCGTATGGGAATTCCTCTCCGGACTTTTCGACGTCACCGCCTCGCACGCGGCCTGCCGCTGGCGCAGGGTCGCCGATCTTATAGATCGATGACCTGACGGTCGCACGCGGCGAAGGCGCCCGAGAAGAAAGCCTGGACTTCCTGTTCCATTGCGGCGAGTGCGGCGTCGGTGCGCGACGGATCGTGGTGGAACATGGCGAGGCGCGTGACGCCTGCGGCTTTGGCGAGCTGCGATCCATGCATCCCGGTCGAGTGTCCGTAGCCGCGAAAGGTTGGCATTTCGCTTTCCAGGTAGGTGCAGTCATAGATCATGAGATCGGCTCCGGCGATGAAATCGAGGAGCACGGGGTCGAGAATGCCGGGTTCGTGTTCCGTGTCGTAGACGAGCGCGACCGCCCTCCCGCCCCATTCGATACGGTAGCCGACGCATCCCCCGGGATGCACGAGGCTCATGGTGCGAATGGAAACGTCCTTTCGCGGCGACAGTGTTTCACCCGGACGGAAATCGACTGTGTCGAGGCTCGCCTGACAGATGCCCGTTCCGACCGGGAACCATGGCGGCCTCATGAACTCGTTGATCATTTCGGCCGTGGACATCGTGCCGTGGAGATGGCCGGACCAGAAACGGACGGCGGAGCTGCAGCGGTAGATCGGCTTGAAATAGGGCAGGCCGATGATGTGATCGTAATGGGTGTGGGTGAAGAAAACGTCGAACTCGGAGACACCTTCGGACATCAGCGACAGCCCGGCCTCGCGCAGCCCCGATCCCGCATCGAAGATCAGCACCTCTTTTCCGCACCGAATTTCGATGCAGGGCGTATTTCCTCCGTAGTGCAGGAACTGCTCGCCGGATACCGGCAAGCTGCCTCTTACGCCCCAAAACTTCACTCGAAATGTATCGTCCTGCATTCCGTTCCGGCTTTATCCTGCCTGCCGTAGCACTTTGCCCGGGCGTAGTGATTAGACAAGCACAAATCATGAGGGTCCTGCAATGCCATTGGCGCCATCGCGCACGGATTGCATGGCGAGAAGAGAAATCTATTCATCGAAGCGAAGGTGCTTTATCCATCGTAATCGGGTGAAAATCGCTCCAGCCTGGAATCAGCGACAGATGTCACCTCTAGGAGTTTGGCAACGATGGTGCAGCCGGCCGACAGGGAATTCTACGCGGGCCTTCCTCTTTTCGAGGCATTCGAAGGTGTCGCCGACGAGGCCAACTACCGGCCCTTGCCCGACGGCTGGTGGCTCGCCGTTGCCGATATCGTCAATTCGACGGGAGCGATCGCCGAAGGGCGATACAAGAGCGTGAACATGGCGGGCGCGAGCGTCATCTCGGCGCTCATGAACGGCCTCGACGAGAGAAACCTCGCATTCGTCTTCGGCGGCGACGGAGCGCTCGCCGCCGTGCCCGGAACGCTGGCGGCAAAAGCAAGGGACGTGCTCGCAGCGGCGAAGACATGGGTGGCGGAGGAGCTGGGCCTCGAGCTTCGCGCCGCGATCGTCCCGGTTTCCGACGTGCGCGCCAGCGGGTTCGACATGCGTGTCGCGCGCTTCAAGGCGAGCGAGGAAGTCTCTTACGCTATGTTTTCCGGCGGCGGCGCCAGTTGGGCGGAAGCGGAAATGAAGGCGGGCCGCTACCAGATCGAGGCCGCGCCGCCGGGCACGAGACCCGACCTGACCGGATTGTCATGCCGCTGGAACCCGATCGTCTCGCATCACGGAGCGATCGTCTCCATCATCGCGGTTCCGGGAGAGCGCGGCATCGGCCCGGAATACCAGGCGCTGATCGGCGACATCGTGGCCTTGGCCGAGGGGGAGGAGCGAGGCGGGCACCCGGTACCGGAAAAGGGACCCGAGCCGCACCTTTCCGTGCGCGGCATTACGGCGGAATCGCGCGCCGTCGCGCCGAGGGGCCGCCGCTTCCTGACCTGGTCCTTCGTCGCCGCGCAGAGCCTTGCACTGTTTCTCTGTTTCAGGCTCGGCATCAATTTCGGACCGTTTGACGTCAAGCGATATGCGAGAGACCTCGCCAGCAATTCGGACTTCCGCAAGTTCGACGACGCGCTGAAGATGACGATCGACGTCAGTCTCGATCGGCTGGGCCGTATCGAGGAGCGGCTGAAGCAGGGCGCAGCGGCGGGCATATGCCGCTACGGGCTGCACCGGCAGGATTCGGCGCTGATGACGTGTATCGTTCCGACCCCGATGAGCAGAGACCATATGCACTTCATCGACGGTGCCGCCGGCGGCTACGCGGTGGCCGCCCGGAACCTGAAGGCCGCTCTTTCCGGAGAGGACCTTTTGCGGACCGGGGATATTTCCCCTGCGGTCAAGCCTTGACGATGTGCTCGGCAGCAAGCCCGAGGCGCGCGAAGACGTTACGCGTGTCGACGATCAGCGGCGACCAGTCGGCAAGCGCGGCATAGTCGACGGCGTCGTGGTCGGTCGCGATAAGAACGGCATCGAAGCCGCGAACCGTCGCTTCGTCGAAGACGACCGACCGCCGGCCCTTCAAGGCCATGTGTTCGCGCGTCGAGGGGATTTCTTCCACATGGGGGTCGTAGAAGGCGGCCTTGCCGCCGCGCTCCTCGATGAGTTCTATCAGCTTCAGGGAGGGGCTTTCGCGAATGTCCGGAACATTCTTCTTGTAGGCGAGGCCGATGACGAGGACCGCCGAGCGGCTGAGCGCCTTGCCCTCCCGCCGGTCGAGCGCCTCGGCGAGCCTTGCCATGACGTGACGGGGCATTGCCGAATTGATCTCGCCGGCGAGCTCGATGAAGCGCGTCGGTAGCTCGTACTCCCGGGATTTCCATGTCAGATAAAAGGGATCGATGGGAATGCAGTGACCACCGAGCCCAGGCCCCGGATAGAAGGGCATGTAGCCGAAGGGCTTCGTCTTGGCGGCATCGATCACCTCCCAGACGTCGATGCCCATCGCCTCGTAGACGACCTTGAGTTCGTTGACGAGGGCGATGTTCACGGCGCGGAAGATATTCTCGGTCAGTTTTACCGCCTCTGCGGTCGCGTTGGACGAGACCGGAACCACCGTCGTGACCACGGCGGCATAGAACCGCTCCATCAGCCCTGCGGCCATTGGGCCGTCTCCGGCCACGACCTTGGGAATGCTCGTGGTCTCGTAGGCGCGATTGCCCGGGTCTTCGCGTTCCGGCGAGAATCCGATGAAGAAGTCGGTGCCGGATTTGAGCCCCGTTTCCTCCAGGATGGAGCGCACGATACCGTCGGTGGTGCCGGGATAGGTGGTCGACTCCAGAACGACGAGCTGGCCCGGCCGCAAGCAGGCGGCGATCGCGCGCGACGTATTCTCCACGAAAGAGAGGTCGGGATCGCGGTGCCTGGTGAGCGGCGTCGGCACGCAGATGATGATGACGTCGCAAAATCCAAGGTCCGAAAAGTCGGTCGTGGAGCGGAACCGCCCGGCGCCGGCTTCGCGCGCAAGCGCCTCGTCCGAAACCGCTTCGATATAGGAGCTCCCGGCGTCGAGCGCGACGATCTTGCCCGGGTCGATGTCGAAACCGGTGACATGGAAGCCGGAGCGCGCGACTGCAACGGCAAGCGGCAGGCCGACATAGCCGAGGCCGATGACGCCGACGCGAGCGGTGCGGCCGGAGATCGATTCGAGCAGCCTGTCGTGATGCGGAGAGGTCAAGATTGGCGTCCAGTTCTGTTGCCGGGAGGGCCGCTTCAGCGATCCGGCTGCGGAGCCCGGTGTCGTTTTGTTGGCGGGAAAGCCACCGCAAGTCAAGCGCGGCGCGCCGTCAGCGGCGCCGCACGCCTCACGGCCTGCGTCGTTTTGTCTGGCCGGGCAGGCATGCGGTCGTGAGGGACCCCGGCAATTTCAGGGTGCAATGCGCAGGGCTGTTGCGTGTACGATCCGGCAACGATCAAAAATCGCTCGTGGTCTCTGGAAAAAGTCCTCCGCGGTGAATATCTGCAGGGGCGCAGCGGTGACCCGATCGCTGCACGAACGGCCGCGGGAGGCGGCGGGAGCCTTCTTTCACCGACGGGTACCCACTTCAGTGCTGCCGCGAGCGAGCGATCGCTGCTCCGCGGTCGGCGCTGGTGGCGACCGTTGCCGCGACGATGAGGATATGGCATGAGCCCGATCAACGACAATGTTTCCGAAATCCTCCTGGACAAGGTCGCTGACTGGCTCATGCGAACCTCGCTCAGCGACGAAACGCTTGAAACCATCGTGCGCGGTTTCTGCGAACGGTTGGCGGCGGCGGGCCTGCCGCTCATGCGCGTTCATCTGTCTTTCTCGATGCTTCATCCGCTTTACGACGCCCTCGGCTTTACCTGGTGGCGAGGTCAGGGTGTCGAGGTGAGTGGTCTGCGTCATGAGGAACTGGCGCTCAATCCCGAGCGATTCCTGCACAGTCCGTATTATTACCTGCTCAGCAACAATCTCGACCATGTCAGGCGTCGGATCGATCCCGCCTTGCCCTCGGAGTTTCCGATTTTCGACGAGCTGAAGGAGCAGGGAGCGACCGACTACATAGCCTTCATGCAACCTCTTGGAGCCGAATCCGAACACGGAATGGTCGGCTCGTGGACGACGGACCGTCAGGGCGGCTTTAGCGACGACGTCATTGCGGCGCTCCTCAGACTTCAGAACCACCTGGCGATCGCCGCCAAAGTGGCCGTGCTCGGCAAGCTCGCCGACAATATGTTGACCACCTATCTTGGCGCCAATGCCGGGCGCCGCGTAATGAGCGGCCAGGTCCGGCGCGGCGACGGCGAGACGGTTCGCGCAGTTCTCGTCATGGCGGATATGCGCCAGTCGACGATGCTTGCCGAAAAGGAAGGCCGGCAGGCCTATATCGAGTCGTTGAACGGATTCTTCGACGCGATCGCCACGCCCTTCAACCGCAACGGCGGACAGATCCTGAGCTTCATCGGCGACGGCTTCATCGGCGTCTACCCCTGCGGCCGACACAAGGAGCCGTCGGAGATGGCCAGCCGCGAGGCGTTCGCCGCCGTGGGCGCGGCGACGGCGCGCATGGCCGCCCTCAACGCGGAACGCAAGAGGCAGGGCCGCGACCCTATCGGCTACGGCATCGCCCTGCATGTCGGAAACGTCATGTTCGGCAATGTCGGCCTGCGCGACCGGCTGACCTTCTCGGTGTTCGGCTCCGCGGTGAACGAGGTTCAGCGGCTGCAGAACCTGACGAAGAAATATGCCCACAGCGTCGTCGCGAGCGAGGCCTTCGTGAATTATTGCGGCGGGGAATGGCAAACGCTCGGGCAGGAGAAACTGCGCGGGGTTCGCCAGAAGTTCACGGTCCTCTACCCGCGGGATACCGCCCTTGCTGCAATTGCGCAGGAGCGGGCATATGATGCAACCGAGGATGGACTTTCCGAGGCGGAGCATGTCATGTTGCTCTACCGCAACAAGAAGCGGCCGCCTGGCCCGCGCGGTCTGATCGACAAGATGCTTCAATGAGGGGACCGATGTTTCGAATAGCTCTGCTGGCGGCGGCGATTGCCTTGCCGAGTCTCACCTATGCCCAGTCGGCGGACGAGCCGCCAATTTATGAACGGAGATTGTTCGACGGTTTCGAGGGTACGGATTTCGCGCCCGAAGGGGGACTCTACTACCGCGAGAATTTCGAGCAGAGCGCCGGCAGATACGAGTTCCAGAGCGCCGTCAAGCGCACCGGCAATGGTGGGCTGAAGCTCAGCATCGTGCCGAATTGCCCTGCGGATCACGACGGCTGCAGCGAACGCGCGGAGATCTGGGAAAAGACCGAGCTGCGGGTGCCCTACGACAAAGGGGTCTGGTACGGCTTCTCGGTAAAGTTCGCCGATCCGGTGCCGAGCGACGACCACCGCTATCTCATCGCGCAGTGGAAGCGAGAGATCGATCCCGGTGCCGAGGGCGACTTCAGCCCCTTCCTGGCGCTGCGCATGAATTCTGGAAAGCTCTTCGCCACGGTCGAAACCAACCATCTGCCTCCGGTCTCCGCCGGCCTTGATGGCGTACCGGCGCGTTGCGCCCCAGGCCAGGCGCCGGTCTGGCTCCGTCCGGAAGTCAACCAGATGCGCATGCTGGTGGCGACCGACGGCAACTGGAAGCCGGAAGACGGCAACCTCTTCAATGCATGCACGGACGGGATCACAATCACCAACCATGGCAATCCCCTGCCGGATCCGAGGTCCGGCTGGATCGATTTCGTCGTCTTCACGAAGCCCGGTCCCGACGGCTCGGGCCACATAGTGCTCTTTGCCAACGGCCAGCCGATCATCACCGTCAAGGGCCATGTAGGCCATGCGGACAAGGGCCTCGGTGAGAACCAGTACTTCAAGTTCGGACCTTATCGGGCCGCCGACACGACCGATTGGACGCTCTATTACGACGATTTCCGGCGTTCCCCGCGCTGCGAGGACGTCCTGACCAACGGCAGCTGCCCGTTCTCGTAAGGCCGTTTCGACGCGTCCACACCTTTCCGGTGGCATGCTGGACAGCCCGTTTAACCTAGGCTACTGTTTTTGAGTGGCAAAAAGTTACAGTGCGTCCGGCGGGGCGGGCAACTTCGCTGTAAGCAATTGCATGTTCCCGTTGATCCTAGCTGATTAAAGGGCAAAAACATGCGGCGCTAAAAGGGTGGAGCGAGCTTTGCGCGCCTGATCAGACGCGCGGCGCTGCGGGAAGTGGCTGCATGATTTTATTTTGGGGGCGGCCTCGAGTTGGGATTGTGCAGGAGGGGTATTGAGGGAAGCGTGCTGCGATGACGTCAGGAGCGGACCTGCTGCGAGTTGAGGGTCTGCGGATCACATTCTCGGTGCTGGGCGGCGAGGTTGAAGCCGTTCGAGGCGCGAATTTCAGAATTCTGCCCGGAAGGGTGACCGCGCTCGTCGGGGAGTCCGGCTCCGGCAAGTCGGCGATCAGCCAGGCGATCATGGGCATCCTGCCGAGCGTGGCAAGCGTCGGCGGCCGGGTGTTGTTCAACGATCCCGAAGCCGAGGCAAACCCCGTCGACCTGCTTTCGCTTGACAGGGACGGGCGCGACATCCAGGAGATCCGCGGCGCACGCATCAGCAAGATCTTCCAGGAACCGATGACATCGCTGTCGCCGCTTCACACGATCGGCAACCAGATCTCCGAAGTGCTGAAGATCCATACGGATGCCGACAAGGCTGGGCGCCGCGAGAGGACGGAGGAACTGCTCGGCTATGTCGGGTTTTCCGATCCGAAGCGGGCATACGACATGTATCCCTTCGAACTTTCCGGCGGCATGCGACAGCGCGCGATGATCGCCATGGCGCTGATCTGCCGTCCGGCCCTGCTCATCGCGGACGAACCGACGACGGCACTCGACGTGACGGTTCAGGCGCAGATATTGCAGCTCCTGCGCGAGCTTCAAAGCAAGCTCAACATGGCCATGCTTCTGATCACCCACGATCTCGGGGTCGTTGCCAACATGGCCGACGAGGTGGTCGTTATCTACCATGGCGAGATCGTCGAGGCCGGACCTGTGGATGCGATCTTCCGCAATCCTCGGCACCCCTATCTCAAGGGTTTGATGGCTGCCGTGCCGCACTTCGACATGAAACCGGGCGAGCGGCTGAAGGCGCTGCGCGAGGTGCCGGTCAAGGCCGGCGCGATCGTCGGCGACCGGGAAGTCAAGAAAGCGGCGGGTCCCAATGTCCTCGTGTCCGTCCGCAACCTTTCAAAGACGTTCTCCACGCGCAGCTCCGGCTGGTTCGGCAGCGGCACGGCATATCGGCATCGCGCTGTCGACAATGTCAGCTTCGACATCCGCCGCGGTGAATGCCTCGGGCTCGTCGGTGAAAGCGGCTGCGGCAAGACGACCGTAAGCAAGATCCTGATGCGGGCGGTGACGCCTGACAAGGGGACGATCACATTCGACGACGGGGAGGGTGCGCTCGACGTCCTGAAGCTCGACGGCGGGGAACTCAAGACGTTGCGGGCCAAGATCCAGATGGTCTTCCAGGATCCCGTCTCGTCTCTTTCGCCGCGCATGACCGTGAAGAACATCCTCAGCGAGCCGCTGGAGATTCACGGACGAGGGACGCCGAAATCGCGTGAGGAACACGTTCGCTCCCTTTTGCAGGCGGTCGGTCTCGACCAGCGCTTCATCAATCGCTATCCCCACAGCTTCTCCGGCGGCCAAAGGCAGCGCATCGGGATCGCCCGGGCGCTCGCGCTCGTGCCGCAGCTTCTCATCTGCGATGAACCCGTTTCTGCGCTCGATGTTTCGGTGCAGGCACAGATCCTGAACCTTCTCAAGGACTTGCAGAAAGAGCTCGGCCTGACGATGCTGTTCATCTCGCACAACCTCGCGGTCGTCGACTACATGGCCGACCGGATCGCGGTCATGTGCGCAGGCCGGATCGTGGAGCTGGCGCCGCGTGAGGTGCTGATGCGCAATCCGGTCCACCCGTACACGAGGTCGCTCCTCGCCGCCGTTCCCTATCCCGATCTCGACCGTAAGCTCGACTTCGATTCCCTTCAGGCGAGCGGCGGATCGGACCAGCAGCGCTGGGGTGCGCAATTCTCCGACGGCGGCGAGAACGGTGCTCTTATTCCCGCCGATCTCGGCGGCGGGCATTATGTCCTCGCCCGCAGATCGGTGGATGCCAGGGAGTTACGCCGATGATCACCCGAAGAACTGCGCTTGGCATTCTCGCTTCGGCTGCATTTCCGAAAGCGATGCTCGCGGCCGCGGGCGGAACCGACGCGCTCGCCACCCTCGTTCAGGAAGGCAAGCTTCCGCCGGTCGGCGAACGATTGCCGAAGACGCCGCGGGTGATCGATGTCGCGGCGATGGGACGCAAGCCCGGCCGACACGGCGGCACGATCCGCAGCCTGATCGGCAGTGCGAAGGACATTCGCCTGATGACGATCTACGGCTATACCCGCCTGGTCGGCTACGACGAGAAGCTCAATCTCCAGCCCGACATTCTCGAAAGCTACGAGACGGTCGAGGATCGTATCTTCACCTTCCATCTGCGCGAGGGCCACAAGTGGTCGGACGGCACGCCGTTGACGGCCGAGGACTTCCGCTACTGCTTCGAAGACGTGCTCCTCAACGAGGATCTGTCCCCGGCCGGCCTGCCGCCCGCGATGGTCATGGACGGACAGGCGGCTAAGTTCGAAATCGTCGACGAGCGAACGGTTCGCTATTCCTGGCCGATGCCGAACCCGGTTTTCCTGCAGGAACTCGCCGCGCCGCAGCCGCTGGTCGTCGTCATGCCTTCGGCCTATCTCAAGCAGTTCCACACGAAATATCAGGATGAGGACAAGCTGAAAGCGTTCCTGAAGGAGCAGCGGGTCAAAAGGTGGAGCCAGCTCCACATGCGCATGGCGCGCTCCTACCGGCCCGAAAATCCGGATCTGCCGACCCTCGACCCGTGGCGCAACACCACGCCCCTGCCGGCCGAACAGTTCGTCTTCGAACGCAACCCCTACTACCACCGGGTGGACGAAAACGGCTTGCAATTGCCTTATATCGACCGATTCGTGCTCAGCGTCAGTTCGTCCTCACTCATTCCGGCAAAGACCGGCACGGGCGAAAGCGACCTGCAGGCATATGGGATCGATTTCGTCGACTATACCTATCTCAAAGATGCGGAGAAGCGGCACCCGGTCGAGGTGAAGCTCTGGAAAAAGACTTCGGGATCACGCCTGGCGCTGCTGCCGAACCTCAACTCTGCCGACCCGGTGTGGCGGCCGCTGCTCAGGGACGTGCGCGTCCGTCGTGCGCTGTCGCTTGCAATCGACCGTCGCGAGATCAACATGGCGGCCTTTTATGGGCTGACGAAGGAAAGCGCCGACACGGTGCTGCCTGAAAGTCCTCTCTTCCGGCCCGAATTCGCAAGTGCCTGGATCGCCCATGATCCGGACCAGGCGAACGCACTGCTCGACGCGGCTGGGCTGGCCAAGCGCGGCAGCGACGGGATCCGTATTCTTCCCGACGGCCGAAAGGCGCAGATCGTGGTGGAGACGGCCGGCGAAAGCACGCTCGATACCGATGTGCTTCAGCTCATAACCGATTACTGGCGCGAGGTCGGCATTTCGCTCTTCATTCGCACCTCGCAGCGGGATACCTTCCGCAGCCGCGCGGTCGGCGGCGAGATAATCATGTCGATGTGGTTCGGCCTCGACAACGGCGTGCCGACCGCGGACATGAGCCCCGGTCAGCTTGCACCGACCACGGACGACCAGCTGCAGTGGCCCGTCTGGGGATTGAACTATATGTCGCATGGCGAAATGGGCGAGGCGCCCGACCTTCCCCCGGTCGTCGAGCTCCTGGACCTGCTAAAGCGCTGGAGGCATTCCGCGGACGATGCCGAGCGTGCGGACATCTGGAGACAGATGTTGTCCATCTACACGGACCAGGTCTTCTCGATCGGGTTGGTCAACAGCTCGCTGCAGCCGATCCTCGTCACGAAGAAGCTGCGCAATTTCCCCGATGAGGGGCTGTACGGTTTCGACCCGACGAGCTACCTCGGCGCCTACAAGCCCGACACCTTCTGGCTGGAACAGGACGACTGAGATGCTGCGGTACATTCTCTGGCGCATCGCAGTCATGGTCCCGACGCTTCTCATCATCTCGGCGCTCGTGTTCGCCATCATCGAGCTGCCCCCCGGCGACTATTTCGAAAGCTACATCGCCGAGATCAGGGCGCAGGGCGAAGGCGTCAATATGGAACAGATCGAGGCGCTGCGTAAGCAGTATGGCTTCGACCAGCCGCCGATCCTGCGCTATGTCCACTGGGTCGCGGGGATGCTCCAGGGCGATTTCGGCTATTCCTTCGAATATGAATTGCCGGTGAGCGAGGTCGTCGGCGAGCGCCTGTGGCTCACGGTCCTGGTCTCCTTCGTCACCATCATCTTCACCTGGGTCATCGCCTTTCCGATTGGCCTCTATGCCGCCACGCACCAGTACAGCTGGGGCGATTACGGCCTGTCGCTGATCGGACTCATCGGCATCGCGATCCCGAATTTCATGCTGGCCCTCGTCCTCATGTATTTCGCCAATATCTGGTTCGGAACCTCGATCGGCCATTTGATGGACCAGAAGTATCTTTCCGAGCCGATGAGCTGGGAAAAGGCGAAGTCGATACTGGAGCATATCTGGATCCCGGTCATCATCGTCGGCGCGGCCGGTACTGCCGGCATGATCCGGCGCCTCAGGGCCAATCTGCTCGACGAGCTCCAGAAGCAATATGTCGTGACCGCCCGCGCCAAGGGGCTTTCGCCCACGCGGACCCTGCTCAAATATCCGCTGCGCATGGCGCTCAATTTCTTCATTTCGGACATCGGCTCGATCCTGCCGGCGATCATTTCGGGCGCGGAAATCACGGCAATCGTGCTGTCCCTCGAAACCACCGGACCGATGCTGATCAAGGCACTGCAGAGCCAGGACATGTATCTAGCCGGTTCGTTCCTGATGTTCCTCGCGTTCCTCACGGTGATCGGAGTGCTGGTTTCCGATCTGGCGCTCGCCGTCCTCGATCCTCGAATTCGTCTGCAAGGCAGGAGCACAAAGTGACGTCACCGATCCCGGCGCCCGGCGAGCCCCTTCCGCACTACGTTTCGACCGCGCCCTTCGACCCGTATTCCGTGGAGGTCATGACCGAGGAGCAGGTGCGGGTGAACCAGGCATCACAGCTGCGCCTGATGTGGTGGAAGTTCAAGCGCCACAAGGTCGCGCTCGCCTCGGGCATCTTCCTCGCGGTGCTCTACGGCATGATCCTGATCTGCGAGTTTCTCGCGCCCTACGACCTGCACACGCGCAATGTCGATTTCATCTATGCGCCGCCGCAGAGGATTCACTTTTTCCACGAGGGTGAATTCGTCGGCCCCTTCGTCTACGGCCGGACGATGACGCTGGACATGGACACGCTGAAGCGCAACTACGCGGACGATACGTCGAAGGTCGAGCCGATCCGGTTCTTCTGCCGCGGCGACGACTACCGTTTTTGGGGTTTGTTCGAAAGCAATCTGCATCTGGTTTGCCCGGCGGAGGGAGGGCAGCTTTTCCTCCTGGGCACGGACCGTCTCGGCCGCGACGTGCTGTCGCGGATCATCTACGGCGCGCGGATATCGCTGACGATCGGACTTCTCGGCATCACCGTCAGCTTCGTTCTCGGCATCGTCATCGGCGGGCTTGCCGGATATCATGGCGGGATCTTCGACCTTGTGGTCCAGAGACTGATCGAAGTCCTGCAGTCGATACCGAGCATTCCGCTCTGGCTTTCTCTGGCGGCGATCATGCCGGCGACATGGAGCCCGCTTCTCATCTATCTGGGTATAACGGTCATCCTAGGCCTTCTCGACTGGACCGGCCTTGCGCGCGCCGTGCGCTCGAAGCTGCTCGCGCTCAGGGAGGAAGACTATGTCCTTGCGGCGCAGCTGATGGGCGCCAGAAGCGGACGCATCATAGGGCGACACCTCGTTCCGGGCTTCATGTCCCATCTCATCGCAACGGCAACGATCTCCATACCCGGCATGATCCTCGGAGAAACGGCGTTGAGCTTCCTCGGCCTCGGCCTGCGCCCTCCGATAACCAGCTGGGGAATCCTGCTCACCGAGGCAAAGAGCGTCAGCGTCATTGCCTTCTATCCTTGGCTGCTTTTCCCCACGATCCCGGTCATTCTTGTGATATTGGCGTTCAACTTCCTGGGAGACGGGTTGCGCGACGCCGCCGATCCCTACAAATAAGCCCCGGTATCGCTGTTGGCTGCAAGCGATCGCTGCAATAGACTTCGACGTTTCTATCTTTGAGCGAAAGGTTTTTCGTATGACACGGCGCTTCGAGGATGCCCGCATCCTCATGTACAGCCACGATACCTTCGGGCTCGGCCATCTCAGACGTTGTCGCGCCATCGCCCATGCACTGGTGGAAGATTACAGCGGACTGCAGATCCTGATCATCTCCGGTGCGACCATCGCCGGCGCCTTCGATTATCGCGCGCGCGTCGACTTCGTGAAGATCCCGAGCGTCATAAAGCTCCGAAACGGCGAATATACCTCGCTGGACCGTCACATCGAGTTGCACGAGACCTTGAAAATGCGGCAGTCGATCATCCGTTCGACAGCGGAAACCTTCCGGCCGGATATTTTCGTCGTCGACAAGGAGCCGATGGGTCTGCGCGGCGAGGTAGAGGATACGCTCGCCTACCTGAAGACGCACGGCACCAGGCTGGTGCTTGGTCTGAGGGAAATCATGGACGCGCCGTACCTCCTTGAAGAGGAATGGAAGCGACGCGACACGATGCGCAAGATCGAGCAGTTCTACGATTCGATCTGGGTCTACGGACCGCCGGACTTCTACGATCCGCTGGTCGGGCTCGACGTGCCCGTTGCCGTGCGCGACCGCATGAACTTCGTCGGATTCCTGCAAAGAAGCGTTCCCAACGACGCACTGCCCGGCCATAAGCCGGAAGGCGACTACATACTGGTCACCACCGGCGGCGGTGGTGACGGAGCGGACCTCATCCATGACGTGATCCACGCCTATCAGGAGGATCCCGAACTCACGCATAACGCGCTCGTCGTCCTCGGCCCCTACATGCCGGCAAAGCAGCGCAACAAGCTGATCAAGAAGGGAAGCAAGATCCCATTCATCAAGATAATCGAGTTCGACAATCGCATGGAGGAACTGATAGCCGGCGCCAGGGGCGTGGTGTCGATGGGCGGCTACAACACCTATTGCGAGATACTCTCTTTCGACAAGCCCGCCCTGATCGTGCCGCGCCTTCAGCCACGCGAAGAACAATTGATCCGCGCCCAGCGTGCCTCGGCACTCGGGCTCGTCGACATGCTGCTTCCTCAGGAAGCGGAGGAGCCGTTGCGCCTTGCTGCGGCCCTGAAGGCGCTGCCGCAGCGCGCGCCTCCGTCGCTCCGCGCCAATGGCCTGAGGCTGGAAGGCCTCGTCCACATATCCGAGATCGTCGGCGAATGGCTCGATCATAGATCGAAAGAGCATTTGGCCGTCGTGAAAAGATCGAACTGAAGACACGTGTCGCCGAAACCGAAGATCGCCGTCGTGCTGAAGGGTTATCCACGCCTTTCGGAAACGTTTATCGCGCAGGAACTGCTGGGCCTCGAAAGAGCAGGGCATGAGCTCGTCCTCGTCGCCCTGCGCCGTCCGACCGACAGGAAACGCCATCCCGTCCATGACGAAATACGCGCGGCCGTCCATTACCTGCCTGAATATCTGCATGAGGAGCCCTTGCGCGTTTTCCGAGCGCTGGTGAAGACCGTCCCGAAGCCCGGCTTCCGGCGGGTGCTCGGGTCGTTCCTCCGAGACCTCGCGCGCGACGTTTCACGCAACCGCTTCCGCCGTCTTGGTCAGGCGCTGGTGCTCGTCACCGAATGGCCGGAAGACGCCGCGTGGCTGCATGCCCACTTCATTCACACGCCGGCCTCGGTAACGGACTATGCCAGCATAATCACCGGCATACCCTGGACCTGCTCTGCCCATGCAAAGGACATCTGGACCTCTAAGGATTGGGAGCTTTCGGGCAAGCTCGACCGGGCCCGCTGGACGGTGACCTGCACCCGAAGCGGCTATGAGCACCTGCGGGACCTGTCGAAGGACCAGACCCGGGTCCATCTGAGCTATCACGGCCTCGATCTCGATCGTTTCCCGGCCTTCGAAGGCGAGCATTCCCGGCGCGACGGCGCGGATCCCGACGATCCGGTGCGCATCGTCAGCGTCGGGCGCGCCGTTCCCAAGAAGGGATATGACGTCCTCCTGAAGGCGCTGTCGTTGTTGCCTGCGGATATCAACTGGCGCTTCGAGCATATCGGTGCGGGAGAGCTCACCGGCGGGCTCCAGGCGCTTGCCGCAAAGCTTGGCATCGAGGATCGCATCCGCTGGCACGGGGCACTCGATCAGAAGGATGTTTTGGGCCGCTACCGTGGGGCCGACATCTTCGCACTGGCGTGCCGGGTGGCGGCCGATGGTGACCGCGACGGCCTGCCGAATGTGCTCGTGGAGGCGTCGAGCCAGCGGCTTGCCTGTATATCGACCGCAGTCTCCGGCATTCCTGAACTTCTTGAAGATGGCAAAAACGGCCTGGTGGTGCCGCCGGAAAGCCCGGAGCCTCTTGCCGCGGCACTGGAGCGGCTGATCCGCGACCCGGAGCTCCGCCGGCGGCTTGGCGCCGCGGGGGAACGGCGCGTGCGCAGCGAGTTCGACCACCACTCCAGCGTCCGTCAGCTGGTCGGGCTCTTCGAAAGCGAATGGAGAAGAAGTCCTTGAGCAGGCCTCGCGTCTTTTTCTATGTGCAGCATCTTCTCGGTATCGGGCATCTGGCGCGCGCGAGCCGCATTGCCGGAGCGCTGGTCGAGCGGGATTTCGAGGTCACGATGGTGACCGGCGGCACGCCGGTGCCGGGCTTTCCGGGGGAAGGTGTGCAGACCGTCGCACTGCCGACGGTGACTGCCGGCGACAAGGGGTTTTCCGGGCTTGTCGACGGCGACGGAAACCCGGTCACGGCCGCTTTTCAGGAGCACCGACGGGATCTGCTCGTCGAGGCGTTCCGCCGCACGGAACCGGAGGTCGTCATCATCGAGGCCTTCCCCTTCGGGCGTCGGCAGATGCGGTTCGAACTGCTGCCGCTGCTCGCTGAAATTGCGGCGAGCAGCCGGCCGCCGCTCGTGACGACGTCGCTGCGCGACATTCTGCAGGAGAGGGTCAAGCCCGGGAGGGCCGAGGAGACTGTCGAACTCGTCAAGAACCATTTCGACCTCGTACTCGTTCACGGTGACCCCGGATTCGCCCGTATCGAGGAGACATTTCCCCTTGCCGACGAAGTCCGCGACAAGGTCGTCTATACGGGCCTCGTCGCCCCGCCGCCGCCAAATGAGGCGGCGGAGAAGTTCGACATCGTCGTTTCGGCGGGCGGAGGCGCGGTCGGCAGGGAGCTGATCGGCGCGGCGCTCGAGGCCGCGAAGCTTCTGCCGAATGCACTTCGCTGGTGTCTGATAACCGGCCCGAACCTGCCGCAGGCGGATTTCGACACATTCGCGGCCGCGGCTCCAGAGGGCGTCAGCCTCTTTCGTTTCCGGCGGGATTTCGGTGGCTTGCTCGGCGGTGCCCGCCTTTCCGTCTCGCAGGCCGGCTACAACACCGTGTGCGACATTCTGCGTGCCGGATGCGCGTGCCTCCTCATCCCCTTTACCGCGGGTGGCGAGACCGAACAGAGCACGCGGGCGGCACGGCTCGAACAGCTCGATCTCGCCGGCGTGCTGCCGGAGGAGGGGATCACGCCTGAGCTTCTGGCCGCGAAGGTGAGCTTCATGCTTGCCCGGCCAAGACCGGCCATCCCGCCGCTCGACCTCGACGGAGCCGCCGGGACGGCGAGGATCATCGGCGAGCGGCTTTCGTCGAGACAGTCCTTTCCTCACCCAGCTCCAGGTCTTAGACCGACCCGATCAGCATGAAGCGCGTGTATCTTTTTGTCGGCAGCGCTCCCGCGAAGTCGATCCGCGCGAGACGCGCCTGCGCTTGAAATTCTTCAAGCGACCTGACGCAGCTTATGTGGGTGGGTTCGCTGAAATAATCGTTCGATTGCAGGAGGACGCGCGTGCCGGGCGAAAGCAGGTCCAGCCAGTTCCGCAGTTCGCCGATGTGTTCGCAGCTCGTGTTGATCAGCAGATCCGCATTCAGGGCGCGATAGTCGAGCGTGTGCATATCGGCCGTCATCGCATGGAATCTGTCGCCGAAGGCTGCGTTGAGCGTGCGCGCCACCGGCTCAACCGCGGGATCGATGTCACAACTCACGGCGAATTCGATGTCGAAGCGCGAATCTTCGAGCAGCATGGCCGACAGAACGCCGTACCAGCCGCCGAGCACGATGATCCGACGACAGTCTGCGCCGATGCTCTCGAAGAGCTTGTCGCGGGCCCACATCTTGCAGTCGACCTGCTTGTGGTTGAAGGCATTGGCAATGTTGGCTTGCGGATGCTTCGCGATGACCCTGGCTATGCCGCCGACGAGCCTGCTGCCGGAATAGGCAGCCAGCCCCCGGGCAAGGTCATGGGCGTTTTCGCGCCAATCTTCGAGAAGGCGGGGAGAGTGGCTGGCATGCGTCATGCGGCTGTTGTAAGCTCACGGTCAAGTGAGCGCAAGGCGCCGGAGGTGGGCCGCAGGAGTGGAGGCAAGAGGCCTGCGTAGATGAGGCGGTACTGCATATCAGTCGGAGGCTTGACATGGCGCATCGCTCTGCTCTCATGCCGGGTAGTCACGATTTCGTGGAGGTAGCGCAGGCCCATTGACGATCAGGCGGACCGGCACCAAGTGCGGCGCTGTAGTCCGCCGGCAGAACAGCCGTGCGATCCCGAATTTCAGATAGGTCTCTTTACCGGCACATGGAACCACGTCTTTCCCGCTACATCTGGACTCACACCCGCAAGCAGCAACTCTGGATATTGCTGGTCGTGGCGCTGTCGATGGTTCCCTATTTCCTGTCCTTCGATCTGCCGAAGCAGATCGTCAACGGACCGATTCAGGGTGCAGGTTTCGACGGCCCCGAGGCGACCCAACCGTTCCTGCCGATTTCCTTCGACCTGCCGTTCTTCGGTGAGGTCAACCTCTTCTCGGGTTTCGATCTCGGCAGGGAAGGCATGCTGCTGGCCTTGAGTCTGGTGTTCCTGCTGCTCGTGATCATCAACGGGCTCTTCAAGTTCTATATCAATACCTACAAGGGCCGGCTCGGCGAGCGGCTTCTGCGGCGAATCCGCTTCGAGCTCGTCGACCGGGTCTTGCGCTTCCCCCCCGGCTATCTCAAGCGCGTGAAGCCGGCCGAAATCTCGACCATGATCAAGGACGAGGTGGAGCCGATGGGCGGCTTCACCGGAGACGCCTTCGTGCAGCCCGCCCTTCTCGGTGGGCAGGCGCTGACGGCGCTGATCTTCATCCTCCTCCAGAGCTTCTGGTTGGGTATCATCGCAGCCTCGATCGTCGCCGTTCAGGCGGTCATTATCCCGCGCATGCGCAGGCGACTGCTGGTGCTCGGCCGCGAGCGTCAGTTGACGGCGCGTGAGCTGTCGGGCCGCGTCAGCGAGATCGTCGACGGCATCGGCACGATCCGCGCCCACGATACCTCCAATTTCGAGCGGGCCGACATTGCCGCGCGGCTCGGCCGGATATTCAAGATCCGCTACGACCTCTATCAGTGGAAGTTTCTGGTCAAGTTCCTGAACAACTTCCTGGCCCAGGTGACGCCGTTCCTGTTCTATTCGATCGGCGGATATTTTGCGCTTCAGGGCCGGCTCGACATCGGCCAGCTTGTCGCGGTCATCGGCGCCTACAAGGATCTTCCGGGCCCCTTGAAGGAATTGATCGATTGGGACCAGGCGCGCCAGGATGTGCAGGTCAAATATGCCCAGGTTGTCGAACAGTTCAGCGTCGAACCTCTGATCGACCCCAAGGTGCAGGCAATCTCCGTCGACCCGGCAACGCCGCTGACGGGAGCGCTGGCTGCCGTCAACCTTTCGGTGGCCGACGACGGTGGCTCGAAAGTCGTGGAGCATGTCTCGCTGCAGATCCAGCCCGGCGAGACGGTCGCGATTACCGGCGGCACGTCCGGGGGTGGCGAGGCGCTGGCCGAGGCTTTCGGCCGGCTGACCTGGCCCGCAACCGGCCGGATCGTCATAGGCGACGCCGATATACACGATTTGCCCGAATCGGTGGTGGGCAGGCGAATATCCTACGCCTCCTCCGACGTCTTCGCCTTCCAGGGCAGCCTCGGCGACAATCTGCTCTACGGGCTCAAGCATGCTCCGTTGACCGAGGTCGTCTATGAGGGCGACAGGGAAGCCCACCGCAGGTGGGAGCTTGTGGAGGCCAAGCTCGCCGGCAATCCGCATTACGATCTGAACAGCGACTGGATCGATTATCAGGCCGCGGGCGCGACCGGGCCGGACGACCTCTTCGCGAAGATCAGGGCCGTGCTGGACGTCGTTCTGTTGAGCAATGACGTCCTGGCTCTTGCTGTCCGCTCGACCATCCATCCGACCGAGCACGTGGCTTTCGCCGGCGAGATCGTGGCGATGCGCAGCGCGCTTCGCCAGCGGCTCGAGGCCGAGAAGCTCAGCGATCTCGTCGTCTTCTTCGAACCGGGCTCCTACAATGTCGAGGCAACGGTCGGGGAGAACCTGCTCTTCGGCACGGTCACCGACAGCAACCGCTGGGAGACGGCGCTCGAGAACCATCCTTTCTTCAAGACCGTTTTAAAGCGGGCAGGCCTGCACGAGACCTTCTACGAGATGGGGCTCGAAATCGCCGAGAACGTCGTGGAACTGTTCCGCGACTTGCCGCCCGACCACCCGTTCTTCCAGCAGCTCACCTTCATGACGGCCGAGGAAATCCCTGCCTACGAAGCGCTTCTTCAGAAGGTAAGGGGAAAGCCGCTCGAGGAGGTGTCCGAGGATGATGCCATCAGGATCATCCGCCTTTGCTTCGGCTATATCGAGCCGCGGCATCGTTTCGGTCTCCTGACGGACGAGCTCATGCAGAAGATCGTCGAGGCGCGGCGGGAGTTCAGCGACGGCCTCCCGGCCGATCTCGTCGGCATCATCGAGCATTACCAACCGGACCGCTACATGGCCTCGGCGACAATCCTGGACAACGTGCTCTTCGGCCGCATCGGGCACAAGCACACGGATGGCTCCGAGCGGATACGTGCGATCGTGCGCGATCTGTTCGAGTCGCTCGGGCTCTATAACAAGGTGCTCGTGTTCGGGCTGGATTTCGACGTCGGCGCCGGCGGCAAGCGGTTGACGTCCGGCCAGCGCCAGAAGCTCAATCTGGCGCGTGCCCTGATCCGGGTCTCGGATTTCTACGTGTTCAACCAGCCGCTTCTGGCGCTCGACCAGCGCACGCAGGACCAGATCACCCGCAAAGCCTTCGCCTTCTTGCGGGACGGCGAGCGCAAGCCCGCCATATTGTGGGTCCTTGCCAACCAGGACCTGGCGGAACTCTTCGACCGCGTCGCGCATTTCGAAAACGGGCGGTTGGCGCGCGACGAACCGGTGGAAACGCATGCAAGAGACAGCGACTACAAGGAACTGGCATCTTGATGTAATATTGTTGTCAGGAGGCAAGCATATGTTCCCGCCGGCACGGGATAGGACCTGTTTGCACCAACCGCGACGCATTCGGAGAACCGGACTGTTATGCTCCTAAAAGATGAAGTGGAAATGCTGCGCCGGATAACGCTGTTTTCCGGACTTCCGCCTGCCAAGCTCAAGCTTCTGGCTTTCACCTCCGACCGGGTGATGTACAGCATGGGAGAAGATCTGTTTCATCAGGGGGATATCGGCGACGCGGCCTATGTGATCCTTTCGGGTAATGCGGATGTGCTCGTTTCGACGCCGAACGGACAGCTGAAAGTCGCCGAAGTGGAGCAGAATTCGATCGTCGGCGAGATCGCCATCCTCTGCAACACGCCGCGTACGGCAACGGTCAAGACGACCACCCCACTCGAAGCTCTGCGGATCCGGAAGGATGATTTCCTCAAACTGTTGGCTGATTTCCCGGAGATGGCAGTCGAGATCATGCGGGTGCTGGCCGACCGCCTCAGCCAGACGACTTCCGAGTTGACGGAGGCGCGCAGCCGCGCCCAGAGGGCAGAGGCCTGAGCCTCGTTCACCCGTTTCCCCCTCCGCGACGTCCCCGGAAAAACCGGTTTCCACTTCGCTTGAAAATGCTCTAGAGAAGCGCGATGCGCGCGATAACCTATTTCCAGAGAACCGTTTATTTCCCAGACAAGCCGGAAAAGGCGCGCTTCTTCAGCCGGTTGCAGTCCGGCCAGTGGGAGCCCGGTACTTTTCGCAACATCGCGCGCTTCGTCGACGGCAAAACGACCTATATCGACATTGGCGGCTGGATCGGGGTCACGCCCTACTGGGCGGCACAGGCTGCCGATAATGTCATTGTCGTCGAACCTGATCCGGTCTGTTTCGGCATTCTCACCGAAATGAAAGGCGCAAACACCGGGGAAGTGAAACTCGTCAATGCGGCCCTTTCGCAAGACGAACGTCTCGTTCTCAATTCCGTGGGCGGCGGCTTCGGGAGTTCGGAAACGTCGGCGCTGATCGCCGACGACACCGGCATGACGATCGAGGCCAAGACGATCACAATTCCCGAGCTTCAGGCGATGGCGAGGACCGAACGTCTCTGCCTCAAGATCGATATCGAAGGCTACGAATACAAGGTTCTCGACCAGTTTCGGGCGATCGA
The DNA here is from genome assembly GCF_017876815.1 of Sinorhizobium meliloti. Taxonomy (NCBI): domain Bacteria; kingdom Pseudomonadati; phylum Pseudomonadota; class Alphaproteobacteria; order Hyphomicrobiales; family Rhizobiaceae; genus Ensifer; species Ensifer meliloti. Next base: position 1,607,303 of record NZ_JAGIOS010000002.1, read on the forward strand.
CCGGAAGAGGACCGCCGGCGTGCTGCTCGCGGTGCACCCGCAGATCCTGGCCGCTTCGCTCTCCGGGCCTGCCGTTCTGCGCGTAATCAGGACTGCGTCGGCAACCTTCCGCCTGATACGAAGCCTGCGTGGCTTTCGATTGGAGAACCCGTCGGCGCTCTGGGGAGCGATCCGCAAATCGGTTTCCAAAGGCGAGATCAGGGGCTTCGACCTGCTCTTCGTTGCGCGTTGAGGACAACGCCCGGGTACGCTTCATCCACAGGTGAGCGATCTCTGCGGCCAGTTATTAGGTTCGACTCAAAAAAGATTCGACAGGCACGATCGGCTGATATATCGCAGCTTAATCGTTTAATCATCCGATGCGGCGGAAGATAAGGCCTTGGCACGTTCCGGACCCAAACTGACGAGGATAGCCACGGCACTTGGCGTCTCCGCGGCGACGGTCTCCAACGCGCTCTCCGGCAAAGGGCGCGTCTCCGCCGAGCTTGCCGAGAAAATCCGCTCGGTTGCGGCCGAGATCGGATATGTTCCGAGCCAGGCGGGAAGGGCGCTCAGGACCGGCAAGAGCGCGGTCATCGGGCTGGTTCTGCCTGACATCAGCAATCCGCTCTTTCCCCAGATCGCACAGGCGATCGAGTTTGCGGCATCTTCTGCCGGTTACGGCGTGCTGATCGCAGACTCCCGCGGCGACGTCGCCGTCCAGACGAGGGCGATCGAACGCCTCATCGAGCGGGGCGTCGACGGCATGGTCATCGTGCCGCGGCGGGGAACCCGCATTGCCGATGTCGGTTGCCCGGTCGCTGTGGTGGACACGCCCTCGACACCCGGCAACACGGTGGCGGCGGACCATTGGGACGGCGGAAGGCAGATCGCCGAGCATCTCGTCGGACTCGGTCACAGGCGCTTGCTGATCCTAGGCAACAATCCCGCCTCCAACGTGCAGAACGACCGGATCGGCGGGCTTCGCTCGGCCATGCGCGAAGGCGCGCAGGCGGAGACGCTGTGGATCGAACGGCTGGAGCAGGTACACGGCAAGGGCTGCTCGCTCGGGCTCGCCGGGAAGGTGGCGGAAGGCGTGACGGCCTTTGCGGCCGTCTCCGACCTGCAGGCGCTGCGCGCGCTCACGGAACTGCAACGGGCCGGCATCCATGTCCCGGAACAGGCGAGCGTCACCGGGTTCGACGACCTGATCTGGTCACCGGTGGTGACGCCGGCGCTGACCACGATTCGGATGGATATGGCGCGCATCGCGACGCTCGCGGTCGAGGCGCTGGTGCAGGCGATCGGCGCCGGCGAAGCCGAATTTCCATCCCACGGCACGCCCGTTGCCGCCACCATTTCGAAAGTGCCCATGCAACTCGTCGTCCGCCAGTCCACGGCGACGCCACCATCAAACGTGCAGCCAGCCCCCAACGTAAAGCCACCCAGCGAAGGAGAACCGCAGTCATGAAGAAAATCCTCATCGCCTCGACCGCGCTCCTCTTGATCGGCGCCCATGGCGCATCCGCTCAGGAGAAGACCCTGACCATCTCCGTCTACGGCTTCGCCCAGGACGCGTTCAAGGAGCTGGTCTATGATTCATTCGAAGCCAAGTGCGGCTGCAAGCTCGTCGTCGAAACGGGCAACAGCGTCGAACGCCTTGCCAAGATGGAGGCAAACAAGGCCAATCCGGTCGTGGACATGGCGGTGGTTTCCATGGCGGACGCGCTTTCCGCTACAAGGGCCGGCCTGATCGACAAGATCGATACTTCGAAGCTCAGCAATTTCGACAAGCTCTACGACATCGCCAAGGACCCGAACGGCGACGGCATGAGCATCGGCTACACTTTCTACGCCACCTCGATCGTCTATCGTTCCGACAAGGTGGAAGTCACGTCCTGGGCCGATCTACTCGGCGACAAGCTAGCCGGCCATGTGGCTCTCCCGAACGTCACGACCAACCAGGGTCCGCCGACGCTCTACATGATCGGTGAAGCGCTCGGCCAGAATACGCCGGACCTCAAGGCCGCGATCGCCGCAGTCGGCGAAAAGAAGGACGATATCGTCACCTTCTACGTCAAATCCTCGCAGCTCGTGCAGTTAATGCAGCAGGAAGAAATCTGGGCGGCGCCGATCGGCCGGTTCTCCTGGGAAGGTTTCACCAAGATGGATCTGCCGATCAAGTGGGCGACCCCGAAGGAGGGCCAGACCGGCGGCATGAACGTCATGGTTCTGGCCAAGGGCTCGAAGAACCAGGATCTCGCGCTTCAGTTCATGGACTTCTGGTTGTCGACGGAAATCCAGACGGCGCTCGCCGAAAAGCTGGTCGACAGCCCCGCCAACAAGGAAGTGAAGGTCTCGCCGGAGATCGCCGAGAACCTCACCTACGGCGAAGAAACGGTCAAGAACCTGAAGCTCATCCCGTCGGCAGTGGCACTCGACAATCGGGAAGCGTGGCTTTCCGAGTGGAACGCCAAGGTCGGCCAGTAAGAGCCTGGCTCTTGCCTTGCGCGACGCCAGATCCTGCCGGCGTCGCGCCACGTATCCAACGGCGGCACTGCCGCGGAAAGGCGTAGAGATGTTCCACAACCGGGCCGAGGCGCTGGCACTTGCCTTGCCGGCGGCCGTGTTCGCCGCCGTCGTCTTTCTGGCGCCGGTTGTCATCCTGCTTGCCGAAGGCTTCCGCAATGTCGATGGCTGGTCGGTATCCGCCTATACCGGGTTCCTATCCGATCCGCTCAACCGGACGGTGTTCCTGCGCACGCTGCGGCTCGGCGCGGCGGTAACCGTGGTCGCTGCCGTCATCGGCTATGCCGCTGCCTTCGCCATCGTCAACCTGCCGCCGAAAGGCAAGGGCCGGATGATCGGCCTCGTGGTGCTGCCGCTGATGATATCGCCGGTTGCGCGCACCTATGCGTGGATCGTCATTCTGGGGAGGACCGGGATCGTCAACCAGGCATTGACGAGCGTCGGCCTGACCGACGAGCCGGTGCGCTTCCTGTTCACGGAGACGGCGGTCTTCGTCGGGCTCCTGCAGCTCTTTCTGCCGCTGATGATCCTGGCTCTGATCAGTGCGCTCGAAAACATGCCGAAGGACGCGATCCCCGCAGCGCGGGTACTCGGCGCCAATTGGTTTCAGGTCTTCTGGAAGGTCATTTTGCCGCTCACCAGGGAAGGTCTTGTGATCGGCGGAACGCTCGTCTTCACCGGCTCCCTGACAGCCTATATCACCCCGGCGATCCTCGGGGGCTCCAAGGTCCTGATGCTGGAAACGCTTCTTTATCAGCGTGTGACCGTCGCCAATGATTTCGTCTCCGCAAGCGTCATCGCCTTCATCCTGATCGTCATGAGCTTCGCGGCCAATCTTCTCTTGAAGCGGCTCGCGACCGCGAGGAGCAAGCGATGAATTCCCGTCTTTTCCCCGTAACGGTGCTCGTACTCGTCACCGCGTTCCTGATCGGCCCCTTCTTCATCATCGTCGCGGCATCCCTGTCGGGGGGCGAGACGCTTGCCTTTCCGCCGCAAGGCCTTTCGCTGAAATGGGTCGCAAAGGTCTTCGAGGTCGAGAGCTTCCGCGAGAGCTTCGCCATGTCGATGCTGCTTGCCATCGGCGGGACGGCTGCCGCCCTTGCCCTCGGCATCCCGGCATCCTACGCGCTTTCGCGTTACCGGCTGCCCTTCGGCGAAACGGTCCGCACCGTCGTCTCCCTGCCGATCATCGTGCCCGGCATCATCGTCGGCCTGGCGCTGCTACGCTATCTCGTCGTTCCCTTCGGGTTCAATATCACGCTGGCGCTCTTCCTTGCACACACGGCGCTCGTGTTGCCCTATGCGGTGCGCGTCGTCTCGGCGAGCCTCAACAATCTGCGCTCCGATATCGAGGAGGCCGCGGTGCTGCTCGGCTCGTCACGCGCCGGCGCCTTTTTCCGGGTGGTCATGCCGAACATCCGCAGCGGCATTCTCGCCGCCTTCATTCTCGGCTTCGTCACCAGCTTCAATCAGGTGCCGGTTTCGTTGTTCCTGTCCGGCCCGGGCGTGCGCACGCTGCCGATCGACATGCTCTCCTACATGGAGATCACCTATGACCCGTCGGTCGCGGCCCTGTCGGCGCTGCTCGCCTTCATGTCCATCGGCATCGTCTTCCTCGCCGAGCGTTTTCTAGGATTTTCCCGCTATGTCTGATCCCGCCTTCCTCAGCCTCGAAAAATTGACGCTCGCCTATGGCGACACCGTCGCCGTGAAGGATCTCGACCTGTCGATCCGAAAAGGCGAATTGGTTGCGTTTCTCGGGCCTTCGGGCTGCGGCAAGACCACGACGATGCGCTCCATCGCCGGCCTGCTGAAGCCGCAATCGGGCCGTATCAGCCTCGACGGCGCCGACATTACCCGCGTTGCCGCGAACAGGCGTTCCGTCGGTCTTGTCTTCCAGTCCTATGCGCTTTTCCCGCATCTCACCGTCTTCGAGAATGTCGCCTTCGGTCTTCGGCTGAAGGGCCTCTCCGGAGCGGAGCTCGAATCCCGCGTCGGGACCGGCCTGAAATCCGTCGGATTGACGAGCTTTGCCGACCGGAAGCCGGCCGAGCTTTCCGGCGGTCAGCAGCAGCGCGTAGCACTTGCCCGCTCGATGGTGATGGAGCCGAAGGTGCTTCTTCTCGACGAGCCGCTTTCCAACCTCGACGCGCGTCTGAGGCTCGAGATGCGCACGGAACTGCAGCGGGTCCAGAGGGAAACCGGCGTCACGATGATCTTCGTCACCCATGATCAGGGCGAGGCGCTGTCGCTGGCCGACCGCATCGTGGTGATGCTGAACGGCGCGATCGAGCAGATCGGCACGCCGGAAGAGATCTATAACCGGCCCGCCTCGGCCTTCGTGGCCGATTTCGTCGGCTTCGAGAACATCTTTGCCGTCGAGAACGGCAAATTGCGCGCCGGAAACGGCCCGATCGAGCTTCCCGGGCCTTTGCCGCACGATGCGGCGGGGCTTGCCTGGCGTCCGCGCATGGTGACCCTGGGATCAGGTCCTTTCCAGGGCACCGTGCGCGGGGCCTCTTTTTCCGGCAGCACGCGGGAATACCTGCTCGATACGCCGCTCGGTGCGCTGAAGGCCGAAGTGGATGCGGCCGTGCCCGCGCATGCCGCAGGCACCACGCTCGCCTTCGATCTGCCGGTCGAAAAGGCCGCGAAGCTGGAAAGGTTCAATTGATCCGCAATGGGCATCTGGATCGACACCGATATGGGCTTCGACGACATCGCCGCGATGCTCGTCGTCCTTCACGCCGGTGAGGCCCTCGACGGCGTCTCGCTGGTCTTCGGCAATGTGCCGCTCGAACAGGTGAGGCGCAACGCCGCGGCAGCAGCGCACGCCTTCGGCTGGACCTTTCCGATCCATCGGGGACGGGCGCTCCCCGTGCTCGGAAAGCTCGAGACGGCGGAGTGTATCCTCGGACAGACCGGCATGCCGACGTCGGGGCTGAGCCTCCCCGATGCACCCGCCCTGCCGGATAGCGATGCGTTCCCTGCGCTCTGCGGCTGGCTGGAGGACGGCGAAGGTCCGCATCGTATCCTGGCGCTCGGGCCGCTTACCAATATCGCTGCCCTTGCCCTGGCACGCCCCGACCTCGCCGCGCGGATCGACGAGCTCACCTGGATGGGCGGCGGTGTTTCCAGCGGCAATCATACGGCGTCCGCCGAGTTCAACGCCTTTGCCGATCCGGAAGCGCTCGCCATCGTGTTTGCCCACGGCGTGCCGTTCAGGATGGTCGATCTCGACCTCTGCCGGAAGGTCATCGCTTATCCGGACGATGTGGAGGCGATACGCACCGCAGGTGGCGCAAAGGCCGCGCTGCTTGCCGATCTTCTCGCCGGCTACGTCGCGATCGGCACGAGCCGTGGACGGACCGGCATGGCGATCTACGATCCCTGCGCAGCCGTTGCGCTGGTCGATGGAGACGCTGTGTCGTTTCGCCCGGCGCGCATCGACGTCGAGCTTGCCGGAGCCTTGACGCGCGGCCGGACGGTGGTCGAGACCCGGGGGAGCCACGCGACATTCAACGCCCAATATGCGGTGGACGTCGACGCGGAACGTGCCCGCCGGCACCTGCTCGGTGCGCTCGCCAAGGAAGCCGCCAGATGACGGTACTGCAGCAACCCTCCGACCTCGACGACGCCTGCTGGCGGGCGCGCGCAGTTGCCGCCGCACGCGGTGATGCGCGCTTCGATGTGCTCGTGGCCGGCGGCACGGTCGTGGATGTCGCGACAGGCGAATGCCGCGCGGCGGATGTCGGGATCGTCGGTGCCCTGATCGCGAGCGTCCATGCACCCGGGTCGCGCAGCGACGCGGACACGGTCATCGATGCGGCGGGAGCCTACATTTCGCCCGGCCTTATCGACACGCATATGCATGTCGAAAGCTCGATGGTGACGCCCGCGGTCTACGCTGCCGCCGTGGTGCCGCGCGGCGTGACGACCGTCGTCTGGGACCCGCACGAATTCGGCAATGTGAGCGGACTTGCCGGCGTGCGCTGGGCCGTCGACGCAATGGGCGGTCTACCCTTGCGCGCCGTGGTGCTGGCGCCGTCCTGCGTGCCCTCCGCTCCCGGCCTGGAGCTCGCCGGCGCGGATTTCGACGCCGAAGCCGTTGCGGAAATGCTGTCCTGGCCGGAGATCGGCGGGATCGCCGAGGTCATGAACATGCGCGGCGTCATCGACGGCGATCCGCGCATGACTGCGATCGTCGAGGCGGGACTGAAGGCGGGCAAACCGGTCAACGGGCATGCGCGCGGCCTGAAGGGAGCCGATCTGCAGGCCTTCGTAACGGCCGGCGTCAGCTCCGATCACGAGCTCGTTTCGGGTGACGACCTCATCGCCAAACTTCGCGCCGGCCTGACCATCGAGCTGCGCGGCTCGCACGATCATCTTCTTCCCGAGTTCGTGACAGCGCTCGGTACTCTGGGCCATCTGCCGCAGACGGTCACGCTGTGTACCGACGACGTTTTCCCGGACGATCTTCACCGCGACGGCGGCCTCGACGACGTGGTCCGCCGCCTCGTACGCTACGGGCTCAAGGCCGAGTGGGCGCTGCAGGCGGCAACCCTGAACGCCGCCCGGCGGCTCGGAAGGGCCGATCTCGGCCTGATCGCACCGGGTCGCCGTGCCGACATCGTCCTCTTCGAGGACATTCGCGATTTCCGAGCGCTCCATGTGCTGGCGAACGGCAGGCTGGTGGCGAGCGGCGGCGGGATGCTTCAGGCGCCCGTCGCGGCCGATGTCTCGCCCCTGCGCCACACGATGAAGATCGAACCGCTGACAGAGGACGACTTTCGCATCGCTGCCACGGGCAGCACGGCCCGCGTCGTGACGATCGACCGGCCGCGCTTCACCCGATGGGGCGAGGCGGGAGCCGAGGTTTCGGACGGATATCTGGTGCCGCCTGATGGCACGACGCTGATTGCCGTCGCCCATCGGCATGGCCGCGCCGACAGCCGACCGCGGGTCGGTTTGCTTGAAGGCTGGGGCGAGTGGCGCGGCGCCTTTGCGACAACCGTTTCGCATGACAGCCACAATCTGACGGTCTTCGGCAGCAGCCCGCGCGACATGACGGTTGCGGCCAATGCGGTGATCGAAGCCGGCGGCGGAATGGCGGTCGTTGCCGAAGGCAAGGTCGAGGCGCTGCTGCCTCTGCCGCTATGCGGGCTTGTCTCCGATGCGCCGCTTGCCGAGGTCGCAGCGGGTTTCGCGGCCATTCGCGAGGCTGCCGGCAGAATCGTAGAGTGGCAGCCTCCCTATCTCGTGTTCAAGGCCTGCTTCGGGGCGACGCTCGCCTGCAATGCCGGGCCGCACCAGACGGATCGCGGCATTGCCGACGTAGCGACCGGCAAGCTGCTGGAAAGCCCGGTCCTGGAGACCTTCTGACGCTCTTCAGGCCTTGAGTTCCTGCTCCACCAGCGCGGTCCAGAAGGCAGCCCCGGGGCCGATCGCCGCGTCGTTGAAGTCGTAGGCGCTGTTATGGTGCAGCGCGCCGTCGACGGCGGGACCATTCCCGAGCCAGACATAGCAGCCGGGCGCCTCCAGCGCGAAGAAGGCAAAGTCGTCGCCGGCGGTCGAGGGTGGGAAGCTGGTCAGCGCCTTCTCACCGAAGACGGACCGGGCGGCCGAAAGGGCGCGTGCCGTCGCGTCGGGATCGTTGACGACCGGGGGAATACGCCGCTCGAAGCGATAATCGGCCTCGATGCCGTACATCGCCGCGGTCCCCAGCGCCAACCGGCCGATCTCTTCTTCCAACTGGTCGCGCACATGCGGCGTATAGGCACGCGCCGTGCCGCCGATCTCGACCGTGTCCGGAATGACGTTCAGCGCCTTGGGGTCGCCTGCTTGCAGCGCGCAGGCGCTGACGACCGCCGGCTGCAGCGGGTCGACGACCCGGCCGACGACGGTTTGCAGGGAAGCGAGGAATGTCCCCGCCGCCGTGATCGGATCGCGGCCGAGATGCGGCTTGGCGCCGTGCGTCCCGACTCCGCGGAAGGTGAGGCGCCAGCTGTCCGAGGAGGCAAGCTGCGGCCCCGCCACGACGGCCATCTCGTCCACTGCAAGCCCCGGCATGTTGTGCAGTCCATAGACCGCGTCGCAAGGGAAAAGATCGAAAAGCCCGTCCTCCACCATGCGCCTGGCGCCGCCGCGGCCTTCCTCGGCGGGCTGGAAGATGAAATGGACCGTTCCTGAGAAGTTGCGCGTCGCCGCAAGGTGGCGCGCCGCGCCGAGCAGCATCGTCGTATGGCCGTCATGGCCGCAGGCATGCATCTTCCCCGCTACCGTGGATTTGTAGGGCCGGTCGGCGAGTTCCGGCATGGCGAGCGCATCCATGTCGGCGCGCAGGCCGATCGCGCGCGTGCCGTTGCCGACCTGCAGCGTGCCAACGACGCCTGTCTTGCCGAGGCCGCGGTGGATCCTGAGGCCTGCTTCTTCGAGGATTCTCGCCACAAGATCGCTCGTCCGCTCTTCCTCGAAACCGAGTTCGGGATGAGCATGCAGGTCGCGGCGAAAGGCCGTGAGAAAGGTCAGATCGTCGGCAATCCCGGGGGGCACGCGCATCGGCAGGCATTCCTTGAGCAGTCTGGAAAGAGCCTGAATTCCCCAGCTTTGGTTGCTGGGACGTGCCCTTTCGGTTTGATCGAAGCGGCAATGGGTATAGACGAAAAACTTAGGGATCAGAACCTTTTACTAAGTCGAATGGACGCCAGGCATGACTGAAACGAAACCGATGGAGCCGCACGATTACTGGCAGGAGGTCTTTCCACCCGGCAGCTTTGTCGGAGACGGCGGCTTCCGCACCTTTTTTCCAGCCACTCTCGCGGACGGACGCCAAATCCTCCTGCCGATCCGGCCGCTTTCGGACGGCAGACATGCGCTCGCCTCGCTGATCATCAATCAGGCGAGCTTCGAGGTGGAGGACGCGCTCGCTGAGGAACTGGCCGCCCGACTGGCGCCCTTCCGACCGGAAATCGTCGCGGGTCTTCCGACACTCGGCCTGACGCTCGCCGCAGCCCTTGCCCGCAAGCTCGGCCACAAGCGCTATGTGCCGCTCGGAACCTCGCGAAAATTCTGGTACGTCGACGATCTCTCCGTTCCCCTGTCGTCCATCACGACGCCCGGTCAGAAAAAGCGGCTCTATGTCGATCCCCGCATGCTGCCGCTGTTGCGGGGCCGGCGAGTCGTGCTGATCGACGATGTGATATCGAGCGGAGCCTCGATCCTTGCCGGCCTGTCGCTGATGGCGGCCTGCGGCATCGAGCCGGTCGCGATCGGTGCCGCCATGTTGCAGTCGGAACGGTGGCGCCAGCCGCTCGCCGAACTCTCTCCGCAATGGCCGGATCGGACTGTAGGAGTCTTCGCGACGCCGATGCTCGTCCGGGCCGACGACGGTGCCTGGACCGCGTCCGATTCTCGGATCTAGCATCGCCGGCGCCCGAAGGAATGCCCCCGGAATTCGCTGGAAAACTTGAAAGTCTTTCGCGCTCGGCGTCGAAATCGGTGGCTAGCGGTCATGCGCGCGAAAACGCACAATCGGGTGCTTGCGATGGCGACCCATCCGGCGAGGCCGCACGGCCTGGATCATACACCCTGAAGGTATCGGGGCGCGCGATCAAATTGCAATGGCCGGGCTCTTGGAGGAGCAACACACCCGGTCTCTGTCGTTCGGCTGCGTCGAGATGACGTCTGCCAAGGGAGGAAAAATGTTTGAACGACTCTTCAAGCTTAAGGAGCACGGCACGACCGTTCGCACGGAAGTGATCGCCGGCGTCACGACGTTCCTTACGATGTCCTACATCATCTTCGTCAATCCTGACATTCTGTCGACCACGGGCATGGACCGCAACGCGATTTTCGTCGCGACCTGTCTTGCGGCCGCTCTGGGCTCCGCCGTCATGGCGCTTGTCGCCAATTGGCCGATCGGCATGGCGCCGGGCATGGGCCTCAACGCATTCTTCGCCTTCACGGTCGTGGCCGCCCTCGGCTTCACCTGGCAGCAGGCGCTCGGCGCGGTCTTCATCTCCGGCATCATCTTCCTGTTCTTGACTGTCACGGGGGTTCGAAGTTGGCTGATCGCTGGGATCCCGCATTCGCTTCGCAGCGCGATTGCGACCGGTATCGGCCTGTTCCTGGGCATCATCGCCCTGAAAAACGCCGGCATCGTCGTCGACAACCCGGCGACGCTGGTCGGCCTCGGCGATCTCAAGCAGACCGGACCGCTGCTCGCGATCCTCGGCTTCTTCGTCATCGCCGTGCTCGACGCGCTCAATGTCCGCGGATCCATCCTCATCGGCATCCTGGTGGTAACGGTTCTGTCGATGTTCCTCGGCGTATCGGAATTCCAGGGCATCGTCTCTGCGCCTCCGAGCATTGCGCCGACCTTCCTCCAGCTCGACATCATGGGCGCCCTGCATGGCGGTCTCGTCCACGTCATTCTAGTCTTCGTGCTGGTCGAGGTCTTCGACGCGACCGGCACGCTGATCGGTGTCGCCAAGCGCGCGAAACTGGTGGAAGAGGGCAAGCCCAGCCGTCTCGGGCGTGCATTGCTTGCCGACAGCTCGGCCATCGTCGCCGGCTCGCTGATGGGCACCAGCAGCACGACCGCCTATGTCGAAAGCGCCTCGGGCGTGCAGGCGGGCGGGCGCACCGGTCTAACGGCGCTGACGATCTCGGTGCTGTTCCTCGCCGCGCTCTTCATCTCGCCGCTTGCCGCCGCCGTCCCGTCCTATGCGACCGCGCCGGCACTGCTTTACGTTGCCGGTCTGATGATGCGTGAGCTCACCGAGATCGAATGGGACGACCTGACGGAGGCGGCACCCGCGGCGCTAACCGCTATCGCCATGCCCTTCACCTATTCGATCGCCAACGGTCTCGCCTTCGGCTTCGTAAGCTACGTGGTCCTCAAGGTCTGCACCGGCAAGTGGAACGTCATCCACCCGGCGACCCAGCTCGTCGCGGCACTGTTCATCGTCCGCTTCGCATTCTTCGCCGAGTGACCGAACAGGGTTGGGGAGGGTCGCGACCGGCGCGGCCCCTCCAACCCGCCACGCTCTTTGGCAAGCCGACGAACCTCTGGCGTTCTTGCCGGCCCAAAGACATACTCCTCGACTTCGCGGCGCTTGCGGGACAGCGTTGGACTTGAGTAACCCATCGTGATAGGTTACTAGCGCGGTCTGGGCTGATGGCATGAAGCGGGGCGATGTGCGCCGGGCGGTGCAGATCGTCAACGAACGGCAACAGCAATTCCTCGGCAGATGGAGGGAGATTCATGGCTGAACTGACGGGCACCCAGATCGACGCAGCTTTGGAAAGCGGCCGGATAGCGCGAGAGACAGAGCCGCGTGCTGCATCTGCGCGCTATGACGAGCGAAGCGGCCGCATTGTCGTGGAGTTGATCAATGGCTGCACGTTCGCCTTTCCGCCACGCCTGGCGCAGGGACTGGAAGATGGAAGCAGCGATCAGCTCGCCGCAGTCGAGATCCTTGGGGAAGGTTATGGCCTGCATTGGGAAGCCTTGGACGTCGATCTTTCGATTCCGGGCCTTTTGGCCGGCATATTCGGCACCAAGGCTTATATGGCACGAAGGGCAGGGCAAGCGACATCGCCGGCGAAGGCAGCAGCCGCGCGTGCTAATGGTGCCAAGGGCGGGCGGCCGCGCAAAGCGGCCCGCGGCTAGAGCGGATGAGAAAAGTGTGCGCGGTTCTTCGCCGGAATCCCGCTCTAACCTATTGGAATCGGTCGCGTTCATTCAGGTCGACCAGACCCGAAGTCATCGTGATCTGGGGTCAGCGACCCGGCCGTAAATGCGCAGCCGGCTGACGCCGCCATCCGGGTAGATGTTCAGGCGCACATGCGTGACCGGATCGGCATGTCTGAGCATATCGGACCCATACTCATGGACGCTGTCGGCCGAAAGCTTCCGGTGCGGCAGAAGCTCGTTCCAGAACATCGCGGAGGAGGCAACGAGCATGTCGCACTCGGCAGTCATGCCTCCGAGGTCAGCCGCCTGTAGCGAGCAAGCATCCGGATAGTTGCCTTTGAAATGCGCGGTATCGACGAGGATCCGTTCGACGTGCCCGCGTGCGGCAAGCTTGACGATGATCCAGTCGTAGCCCGGTTCGCGCCGCCTGCGCGTTTCCCAGCCGTCGCCCATATTCGCGCCCCGCCCTGGGGCAATGAGGCGCTCGTGGCCGTAATGGCCGTTGGAGAAGGCGACGATCCGACCGCCGAGCAGGCAGGACGCAAGATCGATCGTCTCGTTCGCCATAGCCTTGAGATCGAGTGCCGGAGTGCCGTAGACCCGAAGCCGGGCGATACCTCCATCCGGATGGATGCGCAGCCGGATATGGCTGTAGACCGCGTCGGAGTGCGCGGCGAAGAAGTGATGTGCATTCGGTCCGAGGCCGGTGACCGGCAGCAGTTGGACCCACTCGGTCGCCTCGTCCGGATCTTCTGCCGAATGACAGGCTTCTATCGAGCAGGCGCTCGGATAATTGCCGGTGAAGTGCGACGTGTCGACGTCGAAGCCGGCAATCCGCCCTTTCGCGGCGAGCGCGATAACCGCGTAGTCGTGGCCGGCGCCGCGGCGGCGGCGGGTTTCCCAGCCGTCCATCCATTTGCCGTGATCGTCGTAAAGGCCGGGGTGGAATGCGGCCGGTTCGTCCTTTAGCATACGCTCCAGCGGGCCGAAGAATTCGTCCGTCGCAAAGAGCGCCCGGGCGCCAAGGCCTGCGGAAGCGAGGTTGATTGTCCCGCCCGCAAAGCCGGGCAGGACTTCGCCGGCACGCGTCATGGCGCCGCCTCAGTCCGGCAGCGTGTCGCGCAGCCGCAGGAGCGCGATCCGCTCCACCTGGCGGCACGCGGTGACGAATTCCGTCTCCCGATCGTTGCCGATACGGTTCTCGAAGGCGGCAAGGATCTCGTCCTTGCTGCGCCCCTTGACGGCCAGGATGAAGGGGAAGCCGAACTTCTCGACATAGGCATTGTTGAGGGTCGTGAAACGCTCGCGCTCCTGATCCGTCAGTGCGTCGAGGCCCGCCGAGGCTTGTTCCGAAGTCGAGCTCTCGGTCAGGCGTTTCGCCTGGGCGAGCTTGCCGGAAAGATCGGGGTGGGCGGTGAGGACGGCAAGCCGTTCCTCTTCGCTTGCCTCGCGAAAGACCGCGCAGAGCGCCGCGTGCAGTCCCGTCGCCGTATCGTTGGCCGGGCCGAGTTCGCCTGCAAAGGCGCGTCTGGCGATCCAGTCCGAGTGCTCGAATACCCCTCCGAAGCGATCGATGAAGGCATCCTTCGAAAGCCGCGAGGGACGGTCTTCGTTCGGCTGGAACGGATAGGTCTCTGCCCAGTAACGGGCAATGTCGATGCGGCGGGCGAGCCAGACCTTCTCGTGGCTCTGCACATAGTCGAGGAAGCGGGCCAGTGCGGCGGCGCGGCCGGGCCGGCCGACGAGACGGCAGTGAAGGCCGATGCTCATCATCTTCGGCGCGCCGGCAGTTCCCTCGGCGTAGAGAACGTCGAAACTGTCCTTCAGATAGCTGAAGAACTGGTCGCCGCTGTTGAAGCCCTGTGGCGTTGCGAAGCGCATGTCGTTGGCGTCGAGGGTATAGGGGATGACGAGCTGGTGCCGGCCGGCATGTTCATGCCAATAGGGCAGGTCGTCCGCATAGGCGTCGGAGACGTAGTCGAAGCCGCCGGCCTCGGTCACGAGATCGAGCGTGTTCACGGAGCAGCGGCCGGTGTACCAGCCGGTCGGCCGTTCTCCGGTTACGATCGTGTGGAGGCGGATCGCCTCGGCGATCTCGGCGCGTTCGCGCTCGGCGTCGAAATCCTTGTGCTCGATCCATTTGAGGCCGTGGGAGGCGATCTCCCAGCCGGCGTCCTGCATGGCGGCCACCTGGGCGGGCGATCGCTTGAGGGCCGTGGCGACGCCGTAGACGGTGGCCGGTATTTGCCGGTCGGTGAACAACCGGTGCAGCCGCCAGAATCCGGCGCGCGCCCCGTATTCGTAGATCGATTCCATGTTCCAGTGGCGCTGGGCGGGCCAGGCCTGAGCGCCGACGATTTCCGAGAGGAAGGCCTCGGACGCCGCGTCGCCGTGAAGCACGCAGTTCTCTCCGCCCTCCTCGTAATTGATCACGAATTGAACGGCGATCCGGGCGCCATCGGGCCAGGCGATACGCGGGTTCGGACCATGGCCCAGGAGATCGCGGGGATATCTCATAGCAGCAGCTCCTCCAGAGATTGTCTCGTCGCCCAATTCGTAGCGAGAATTCCGCCCCGCCATTCCCCCCGAAAAATTTGAAAGTCTCGAAGGTTGAACCCGCTACACAAGGGCGCCCGCGCTTCGGATACTCTATCCTCGATGCTGACTTTCGGAGGAGCGACAGAATGCAAGTTCAAGACGGAACGCCCGGGCGTCTGACGACCCACGTGCTGGACACGGCGAGCGGGAGACCGGCAAGCAATCTGCGCATCGACCTCTACCGGATTGAAGGTGAACGGCCGGAGCTTCTCTCGTCGACCCGCACCAACGATGACGGGCGCTGCGATGCGCCGCTTCTCAACGGCTCCACGATGGAAACCGGCACCTACGAACTGCGCTTTCACGCCGGCGAATATCTCGGCACTGCGGCCGAGCGCGGCGCGAACCCGTTTCTCGACGTGATTCCGATCCGCTTCGGGATCGCCGACCGGGCCGCGCATTATCACGTGCCGCTCCTGCTTTCGCCCTACGGCTATTCCACCTATCGCGGGAGCTGACGGCAATGACGACCGAAATCCGCAATACGATCCGTTTCCTTTTGAATGACCGGCCCGTCGAGCTTGCCGATGTCTCGCCGGTGCAGACGCTGCTGGACTTTCTGCGCATCGACCGGAGTCTGCGCGGCACGAAGGAAGGCTGCGCGGAAGGCGACTGCGGCGCCTGCACCGTGCTTGTCGGCCGGCTTCTCGACGGCAAGCTCAAATACGAATCGGTCAACGCCTGCATCCGCTTCGTGGCCTCGCTTGACGGCTGCCATGTGGTGACGGTCGAAGCGCTTGCGCAGCCGAACGGGCCGCTGCATCCCGTGCAGCAGGCGATGGTCGACACGCACGCCTCGCAGTGCGGCTTCTGCACACCCGGTTTCGTGATGTCGCTCTACGGCCTCTGGATGACGAATGCGAAGCCGAGCGTTCAGGAAATCGAGAAGGCGCTGCAGGGCAATCTCTGTCGCTGCACCGGTTATGCGGCGATCATTCGGGCGGCCGAAGCGATTGCATCGGTCGGCGAGCTCGGCAAGGACCCGCTGATCGTGGAACGCGAGGAGATCACGCGGCAGCTGGAGGCGCTTCGGGACGGCTGCCGCGTCGAGATCGGCGGCGAAGACGAGCGCGTCGTGCTTCCGGCCTCGCTGGACGATTTCGCTGCGGTTCTCGAGGCGAACCCCAAGGCGACGATCGTCGCCGGTTCGACCGATGTCGGGCTCTGGGTCACGAAGTTCATGCGCGACATCGCGCCGGTCGTCCATCTCTCGCATCTGGAAGAACTGCGGCGGATTTCCATCGCGCCGGACGGTATCACCCTTGCCGCCGGCGTAAGCTACACGGAGGCCTATCCGGTCATCGTCCGGAACTTCCCGCAATTGCGCGAGCTCTGGGACCGCATCGGCGGCGAGCAGGTGCGCAACATGGGCACGGTCGGGGGCAATATCGCCAACGGTTCGCCGATCGGCGACACGCCGCCGGCGCTGATCGCACTTGGCGCTTCGGTGACCCTGCGCAAGGGAACAAGCCGCCGCACGCTGCCTCTGGAAGCCTTCTTTATCGAATACGGAAAACAGGATCGCGAACCCGGCGAATTCGTCGAGACTGTCCGGATTCCCTTCCTGGACGAGACCGAGCGCTTCGCTGTCTACAAGATCACGAAACGCTTCGATGAAGATATTTCCGCAGTCTGCGGCGCGTTCCGCGTGAAGCTCGACGGTGACGGCAAGGTTGCCGACGTCGCTATCGCTTTTGGCGGCATGGCGGGCACGCCGAAGCGCGCGTCGAATGTGGAGGCCGCTCTCAAGGGCGCGCAATGGAACGACGCTGCCATCGAGGCTGGCGTGGCGGCCTTCGAGCGGGATTTCACGCCGCTCACCGACTGGCGCGCCTCTTCTGAATATCGGATGCTCGTTGCCAGGAATCTCCTGCGGCGGTTCCATCTGGAAACGCAGGAAACGCGCAATATCCGGATCGACCGCACGGTCGCGGTGGCTATGTAGAGAGGGTGGACCCATGAATGTGATGCAGCCCGTCGATCGCGTCCGCGGCGCCGTCCACGACAAGGAACGCCACGAATCCGGTCACAAGCATGTTTCCGGAACCGCCGAGTATATAGACGATATTCCCGAGCCCGCCGGTACGCTTCACGGCTATCTGGGGCTGTCGCAGCGCGCGCATGCCGAAATCCTGTCGGTGGATTTCGAGGCGGTGCGTAACAGTCCGGGTGTCGTGGGAGTGCTCACGGCGGAGGACATACCCGGCGAAAACGATATCAGCCCGGCGCACAAGCACGACGATCCGGTCTTCGCGGCCGGCAAGGTCGAGTTCCACGGCCAGCCGATCTTCGCGGTCATCGCCACCTCGCGCGAGGCCGCCCGGCGCGCGGCCGGCAAGGTAAAGATCGATTATCGCGATCTGCCGCATGTGACGGATGTTCTCGAAGCGGCCGCCGCGAACTATCCGCTGGTGATCGATCCCCTGAAGCTCGAGCGTGGCGACATCGATGCCGGCTTTGCCAAGGCGAAAAACACCGTTTCGGGCGAGATGCGCATCGGGGGCCAGGATCACTTCTATCTCGAAGGCCAGATCTCCTTCGCCATTCCCGGCGAAGATGATGAAGTCACCGTCTTCTCCTCGACCCAGCATCCCAGCGAGACGCAGCTCATGGTCGCCCATGTGCTGGGCGTGCCGTCGAATGCCGTGACTGTCAACGTCCGGCGCATGGGCGGCGGCTTCGGCGGCAAGGAGACGCAGGCAAATCTTTTCGCCGCGGTTGCGGCAGTGGCGGCGAGGAAATACCGCCGCGCGATCAAGGTGCGCCCCGACCGCGACGACGACATGACGGCGACGGGCAAGCGCCACGACTTCCACGTCGACTACAAGGTCGGCTTCGACGACGATGGCCGCATCGAGGCGGTGGACGCCGTCTTCGCCGCCCGCTGCGGCTTCTCGGCCGACCTTTCCGGACCGGTGACCGATCGCGCGCTCTTCCACGCCGACAACTGCTATTTCTACCCGAATGTCCGGCTGCGCTCGCGCCCGCTGAAGACCAACACGGTCTCGAACACCGCGTTCCGGGGGTTCGGCGGACCGCAGGGCATGGTCGGCGGCGAGCGGATGATCGAAGACGTCGCCTATGCGCTCGGCAAGGACCCGCTGGAAATCCGCAAGCTCAATTTCTACGGCGGCGAGGGGCGCAACCTGACGCCGTACCACCAAACGGTGGAAGACAACATCATCGGCCGGATCATCGAGGAGCTCGAGGTTTCGTCCGACTATGCCGCCCGGCGGCAGGCGGCCATCGCCTTCAACCGCGAGAGCCCCGTCATCAAGCGCGGTATCGCGCTGACGCCGGTGAAATTCGGCATCTCTTTCACCAAGACGGAATATAACCAGGCCGGCGCCCTGGTCCATGTCTATACGGACGGTTCGATCCAGCTGAACCACGGCGGCACGGAGATGGGGCAGGGGCTCTACACCAAGGTGGCGCAGGTCGTGGCGGACGAGTTCCAGGTAGATCTCGACCATATAAAGGTGACGGCGACCTCGACCGGCAAGGTGCCGAACACCTCGGCGACGGCCGCTTCGTCCGGTTCGGACCTCAACGGCATGGCGGCCGCCAATGCCTGCCAGCAGATCAAGGAGCGGCTCGTGCGCTTCGCGGCCGAGCGCTACGGCGTCGGCGAAGCTGATATCGCCTTCGAGCCCAACACGGTCCGGATCGGCGCCGAGCGCATCGCCTTTGCCGATCTTATCAAGGCGGCTTATGCCGCGCGCGTGCAGCTTTCGGCGGCCGGATTCTACAAGACCCCGAAGATCCACTGGAGCCGCGCCGAGGGGCGGGGGCGTCCGTTCTATTATTTCGCCTACGGCGCCTCGTGCTCCGAGGTCAGCGTCGACACGCTGACCGGCGAATACCAGGTCGAGCGGACCGATATCATCCACGATGTCGGCAAGTCGCTGAACCCGGCGCTCGACCTCGGTCAGGTCGAGGGTGCCTTCGTCCAGGGCATGGGCTGGCTGACGACGGAGGAACTCTGGTGGGATGCCAAGGGCCGGCTGAGGACGCATGCGCCCTCCACCTACAAGATCCCGCTCGCGTCCGATCGCCCGCGCGTCTTCAACGTGCGTCTGGCCGAATGGTCCATCAACAGGGAGGAGACGATCCGGCGCTCGAAGGCGGTCGGGGAACCTCCCTTCATGCTGGGGATTTCGGTTCTGGAGGCGATATCCATGGCGGCGGCGAGCGTCGCGGATTATCGTATTCCGCCGCGTATCGATGCCCCGGCAACGCCGGAGCGCGTGCTGATGGCGGTCGAGCGCCTGCGCGCCGCCCGGGCCGGGTAGGGACGATCGCGCGGCGAAGATAGTGGATGACTGAGATGGCGCGCAGAGAGGACATACGGGATTTCCTGAGCCGTGGAACGGCCTGCGTGCTTGTCGAGGTGGCGAGCGCGGCAGGCTCGACGCCGCGCGATGCGGATGCCTGGATGCTCGTCTCAAAAGATCGCACCTTCTCCACGATCGGTGGCGGACAGCTCGAATTCATGGCGATCGACCACGCGCGCAAGCTCGTTCAAGGGGCGAACGCGGATCTCCGATTGGCGATCCCCCTCGGCCCGGAGATCGGCCAATGCTGCGGCGGTCATGTCGCGCTTTCTTTCAAAAAGGTCGATGCGGACACGCGTGCGGCACTTATCGAACGCAGCGACGATGAGATCGCGCATCGGCCGCATGTCTATATCTTCGGCGCCGGCCACGTCGGCAACGCGCTCGCAATGGCGCTGTCGCACGTGCCGCTCAGGACCGTTCTCGTCGACACGCGCGAGCACGAACTCTCGGCCGCCGACGTGCCGGGTATCGAGACCTGCCTGACCGCAATGCCCGAAGCCATCGTGCGCGACGCGCCGCCGGACAGCGCCTTCGTCGTCCTCACCCACGATCACGCACTCGACTTCCTGATCGCGACTGAGGCGCTCGGGCGCGAAGACGCCAGTTACGTCGGCATGATAGGCTCGAAGACAAAACGCGCGACTTTCAAGAACTGGCTGTCGCGAGAGGTCGATCGTCCTGAGCTTTTCGGGAGGCTCGTCTGCCCGATCGGCGGTACGGCGGTGAAGGACAAGCGGCCGCCGGTGATCGCAGCGCTTGCCGCGGCCGAGATACTGACTGCGGCGCTGAACCGCCATCTGCAGCCTCGCGCGCCCACCCCGAAGAGCCGGAGATCGATCAAGGCATAGCCCGGTTGTCGCCCTTTCGCGGGCGGATCACGCAGTCTGCCACGTGATCGACCTCGTTCAGTTCGGCGGCGTGGCGCTGACCCCACTCGCAAAGTGCCAGCAGGACGGGCTCGAGGCTGACGCCGAGCGTCGTCGCCGAATATTCGACGCGCGGCGGTATCTCGCGGAAAATCTCCCTGTGTACGAGGCCATGCTCCTCCATTTCGCGGAGCTGCTGGATCAGCACTTTCTGGCTGACGGCGGGTATCAGCCTTCGCAACTCGGACAGCCGCTTCGGCCTATCGAACAGATGGTAGAGGACGATGGCTTTCCAGCGTCCGGAAATCACTTTGAGTGCGCGCTCGGAGGGCAGCACCGGCAATTTCTTTATGATCTCAGCCATGGTTACCCATCGGTCAGTATGGAACGAAAGAGTGTGTAGATGCGGTCTGAAGACTAGCCCTAAATAGCCGCGCAAACCAACAGTTTCGAGGCAAGTTCTTATGAAGGCCATTGAGTTCCGCCGCTTCGGGTCGCCAGACGTGCTCCAAAGCGTCGATGTCGCTACACCGAGTCCGGGAAGGGGCGAGGCGCTCGTCCGCGTGGGCGCCGTTGGCGTCAACTATTTCGAGGTTCTGATGCGGCAGGATCGCTACGCGGTCACGCCCGAACTGCCGATGATCCCAGGTGTGGAGGTCGCCGGCGTCGTCGTAGCGGTCGGGGAGGAACTTTCCCAGGATATCATCGGCAGTCGTGTCGCGGTCCCGATGTTCGCTCATGGGCGGGGTACCGGCGGATATGCCGAATATGTATCGGTCGATGCCGCGATGCTGGTACCGATCCCGGACGGACTGTCCTTCGAAGCCGCTGTTGCCCTGATGGTGCAGGGCCTCACGGCTCTTTATCTCGTCCGGCAAAGCTCGCTGCAGAACAAAACGCTGCTGATCAGCGCTGCGGCAGGCGGTGTGGGTTCATTGCTCGTGCAATTGGCAAGGGACGGCGGCGCGCGGACGATTGTAGCGGTTGCAAGTTCGCAGAAAAAGCTCGACTCCGCCCGTTGGCTCGGTGCTCACCTCGGCATCAACTATGCGGCGCCTGATTGGACGGCAACGCTCAGGGAGGCTTTGAACGGTGGCGGGGTCGACATTCTTTACGATTTCGTCGGCGGCGAATTTACCCACGCTGCGATCGATCTGCTGGTACCGGCGGGAGAGCTGGTTTTCGGCGCCCTCGGCAGGTTTGCGTTGAGCGGCCGGCAAGTAGAATCGATGTTCGCACTGAACCAATCCCTGCGCGGCTTCGCCTTACTGCCGCTCTTGAACCTCGCCGGATTGAAGGCGGACCTCACCGAGCTTTTCACCCGGGCGCAAGAGGGCGCCTTGACGGTCGCGATCGACAGTCGCTTTTCGCTTGATCGGGCCGCGGACGCACACCGGGCTATCGAGAGCCGCCGAACGATCGGTAAGGTCGTGCTTGTGCCCTGAGGGCGCTTCGCTCAAGCGCTGGAACGCTCCTGCACTTCGGCAGACTCGGCCAGCATCTTGCCGATCAGCCGCTGACAGCGCTCGGCCATGAAGTCGATCATCAACCGCACCTTCGGATCCTGGAAGCGCTTGTGAGGGTAGATCGCCGCGAGCTGTGCACCGAGCGGTGGCGTCTCTTCGAGCACCGGGACGAGCAAGCCCTCGTCGATATGCTGTTTCACCTCGAAGAGCGGCTTGTTGACGATGCCGCGTCCGTCGAGCGCCCACTGGGTTAGCACGTCGCCATCATCCGAATCATAAGGGCCGCCGACCTCGAACTTGCGGACGCCATCCGGCGTCTGCAAGGTCCAGTAATACTCCTTCGACCCGGGATAGCGCAGCAGAAGACAGTCGTGGCTATGGCTGAGGAGGTCGTCCGGCGACGAAGGGATGCCGCGCCTTTCGAAATAGCGCGGCGACCCACAGAGCACGCGGTCGCAGTTCATGATGCCGCGCATGCGCAGGTTCGAATCCTCGAGTATGCCGAGCTTGAAGGCGATGTCGACGCCCTCGGCAAGGATGTCGACATTATGATCGGAGAGGCGCAACCGCACCTCGATATCCGGATAGCGGTCGTGAAACTCCGGTATGCCGGGCGCGATCAGCCGCCGCCCGATGCCGAGCGGGGCGGTGATCTTCAGCGCTCCCTTCGGATTTCTTGAAAGATCGGCAATGGCGCTCTCCGCCTCGTTGACCGCCTCGAGGATCTTTACCGCGCCTTCGTAGAAGACCCGTCCGTGCTCGGTCGGCGTCAGTTTTCTGGTGGTGCGGTTGAACAGGCGCACGCCCATATGCCGCTCCAACTCCTTGATTCTGTTGCTGGCAACGGCCGGCGTGACGCGTTGATCGCGGCCCGCTGCCGATAGTGTTCCAAGTTCCACGACGCGCACGAACACACGCACATTATCGAGATAGGACATGCTTCCGCCTCTGCTCTTCCGGCGCGAACGTAGCGCTCCGGCCTCTCTTCGATTTTATAGTTTTTTTTGAAAGAGTTGGTGCGATGGCGCCGTTCCCGCCTCCCCAAGCAATGACACATAATGAACGCGAGAGAAATGGGGAGAACTCAATGTACGAGTATGCCATCGCCTGGGATTGGCTGACATTTGCGGTCAGATGGCTGCATGTCATCACCGGCATCGCCTGGATCGGCTCATCCTTTTACTTCGTCGCGCTCGACCTGGGGCTGAAGCAGCGTCCGGGCATGCCGGTCGGCGCCTATGGCGAAGAATGGCAGGTGCATGGCGGCGGCTTCTACCACATCCAGAAATATCTGGTTGCGCCGGAAAACATGCCGGAGCACCTGATCTGGTTCAAATGGGAGTCCTACGTCACCTGGCTCTCGGGTTTCGGCATGCTTGCGCTCGTCTATTATGCCGGCGCGGACCTCTACCTCATCGATCCGAACGTGCTCGACGTCTCGAAGCCGATGGCAATCGCCATCTCGCTGGCTTCGCTTGGCTTCGGCTGGCTTGCCTATGACATGATCTGCCGTTCGCCGTTCGGCAACGACAATACGCGGCTGATGGTGCTGCTCTATTTCATCCTCGTCATCGTCGCGTGGGGCTACACCCAACTCTTCACGGGCCGGGCCGCCTATCTGCATCTCGGCGCCTTCACGGCGACCATCATGTCGGCCAATGTGTTCTTCATCATCATCCCGAACCAGAAAAAGGTTGTTGCCGACCTGATCGCAGGTCGCACGCCCGATCCTGCGCTCGGAAAGCAGGCGAAGCAGCGTTCGACGCACAACAACTATCTGACGCTGCCCGTGCTGTTCCTGATGCTGTCGAACCATTATCCACTCGCCTTCGGGACGCAGTATAACTGGATCATCGCCTCGCTGGTCTTCCTCATGGGCGTCACGATCCGCCACTGGTTCAACACCCGCCACGCCAACAAGGGCAGCCCGACCTGGACCTGGCTCG
This sequence comes from Sinorhizobium meliloti, assembly GCF_017876815.1. NCBI lineage: Bacteria > Pseudomonadati > Pseudomonadota > Alphaproteobacteria > Hyphomicrobiales > Rhizobiaceae > Ensifer > Ensifer meliloti. The sequence goes on from NZ_JAGIOS010000002.1 coordinate 1,630,721, forward strand.
CGACGGTGCTTCTGTTCATCGCCATCATGTGGCTCTCCACCGTGCCCAAGGTCCTCTCCGACGGCGGAGAGGCCAGGGCTTCGACGGCCGCCGAGGCCGTCGTCGCGCCACCGGACTTCTCCAAAGTGCGCGACACCGTGCTTGGCCGCTGTTCCATGTGCCATGCGCGCGAGCCGGGATGGGAAGGCATAATCGTGCCGCCGAAGGGCGTCGTTCTCGAAGCCGATGGCGACATCGTCGCGCATGCCCGCGAAATCTACCTGCAGGCGGGGCGCTCGCATGCCATGCCGCCCGCCAATGTCACGGGCATTACCGAGGAGGAACGCCAGCTTATCGCCAGCTGGTACGAGACGACCGTAACGGAAGGAAAAGTCCAATGAGCGATCAATTGATCCGCGGCCGCGTGCTGACTTTCGTCAAGGAGCCCGCGAGCGTCGACGATGCCGGCTCCTATCGTTTCTTCGAGGACGGCGCCGTTTTCGTGAGCAAAGGCCAGATCGCCGGCGTCGGTCCTTACGGCGACGTGGCGAAACAAGCGGGGCCCAGCGTAAAGATCGCCGATCATCGGCCGCATCTGGTAATGCCCGGTTTCATCGATACGCACCTGCATTTCCCGCAGACACAGGCGATCGCCTCCTACGGTGCGCAGCTCCTCGAATGGCTGAACACCTACATCTTCGTCGAGGAGCAGAAGTTTAAGGCGCCCGAGCACGCGGCCTTCATTGCCGACCGCTTCATGGACGAACTCCTGTCCAACGGCACAACGACGGCGGCCGCCTATTGCTCGGTGCATCCGGAAAGCGTCGATGCATTCTTTACGGCAGCCGAAGAGCGCAACATGCTGATGATCGGCGGCAAGGTGATGATGGACCGCAACGCGCCCGACGCGTTGCGGGACACGCCCGAAAAGGGCTATGACGAGACGAAGGCGCTTATCGCCAAGTGGCATGGCCGCGGCCGCGCGCATTATGCGATCAGCCCGCGTTTTGCGATCACCTCGACGCCGGAGCAGATGGAGGTGAGCCGCGTGCTCGCTGCCGAGCATCCGGATTGCTACGTTCAGACCCACCTGTCCGAAAACCGCGACGAGATCGCTTTCGCCACTTCGCTCTATCCGGAAGCGAAGGACTATACCGACATTTATGCACGCTACGAGCTTCTCGGCCGCAAGACTCTGCTCGGCCATTGCATCCATCTGAGCGACCGCGAAATATCTGTCCTCGCAAAAACCGGGGCGGTCGGCGTCTTCTGCCCGACCTCGAACCTCTTCCTCGGCAGCGGCCTCTTCGATCGCGACCGTTTCGACAGGCTTGGCGCGCGCCACGCGGTCGCGACCGATGTCGGCGGCGGGACGAGTTTCTCGATGCTAGAAACGATGGACGAGGCTTACAAGGTTCTGCACCTGCAGGGCCAGCGGCTCTCCCCGCTCAACTCCTTCTACATGCTGACGCTCGGCAACGCGCGCGCGCTCGACCTCGAACATCGGATCGGCTCGCTGCACGCCGGCGCGGATGCGGACATCGTCGTCCTCGACAGCCGCGCCAAGCCGGCCATGGAGCTCAGGATGCAGGTTGCCTCGACGCTTGCCGAAGAGCTTTTCGTTCTGCAGACGATGGGCGACGATCGCTCGGTGGCTGAGGTATATGTTGCGGGCAAGCCGATGAAGAGCGGGCGGCGGGAGACGAAGGCCGAGGCCGTCAGGGTACTGGCAATGGCTTAGCTAAAAGTACGATCAAAGGAAACGTGCAGTAGCATCCGGCTGCGAACACCTTCGCCCCATTTAGATGGGGAGAAGGGACAAGCGGCAGCCTCCGTGAGCTTTCGCGAGGGACGCGAAAGGGTGCCCGCCAGTCCCTTCGCCCCGCCCGCGGCAGGGCTGTCCGGGGAAAGTTCCGGGTGAATCGAAATGTCGCAGGCGCATGCCCCGTCAGACGGCGTTTTTCCGTCTATTTTCTGGTTGTCGAGACTCAGAAAAGGAGACGGAGCATGCGGTTCACCCCTAGCATTTTCGCCCAGCTGCTGAAAGCGATTGATCGCCGCAGCTTTCAGGCGATTGTGGATCGTCATGCCGGGGATGCCTACGACAAGTGCTTTACCAGCTGGGATCATCTGGTGGCACTGATCTATGCCCAGTTGAGCGCCACGACCAGCCTGCGCGGGTTGGAGGCGAGCTTCAACGCCAACAGTCAGCATCATTACCATCTCGGCAGTGGCCGGCTGATGCGCTCGACGCTGTCGGACGCCAACCGCCGCCGCCCGGTCGCCGTCTTCGCCGAGACCTTCGCGCTTCTGGCCGGTCAGCTCGACCGGCAGACGCGCCGGGAGGGCACCAAGATGCTGCGGCTGATCGATTCGACCCCGATACCGCTGGGTAAGCTGTACGATTGGGCCAAGTCGAACGGCCGCATCCGCGGCATGAAGCTGCATGTCGTCTATGATCCCAAGGCCGATTGTCCAGGCATCCTCGACATCACCGACGCCAACGTCAACGACGCCCAGATCGGCCGCACGATCACCATCGAAAAGGGCGCAACCTATGTCTTCGACAAGGGCTACTGCCATTACGGCTGGTGGACGGCGATCGCCGAAGCCGGCGCCAGTTTCGTCACCCGGCCGAAGACCAACATGGGACTGGCTTTGGTCGCTGAACGCCCCGTTGAGCAACCTCAAGGCGATGGCTTCCTGGTCCTCGAAGACAGCCAGGTCAGCCTCGCCAGCAAGGGCGATTCCAAGCTGCCGATCGGCTTGCGCCGGGTAATCGTCAAGCGCCAGGACGGCGATACGATCACGCTTCTGACCAACGACCTCGAGCGCTCCGCCGTCGAGATCGGCCAGCTCTATAAGGATCGCTGGCAGATCGAGCTTCTGTTCCGCTGGATCAAACAGCACCTCAAGATCCGCAAGTTCCTCGGCAACAACGACAACGCCATCCGCCTGCAGATCTTCGCCGCGATGATCGCCTATGCACTGTTGCGCATCGCCGCCCGCCTCGCCCGCGTCCCTCTACCGATCCTGCGCTTCACCGACCTCGTCACCCAGTGCCTGTTCCAGCGCAAAAGCATCGCCGAAATCCACAAGCCGCCGCAGGTCAATCCAAGCCGACCAAAACCCCGGACCATCCCAAACCAAATGGTCTTCCGCTATGCATGAATTTTCCCCGGACAGCCCTGCGCCCGCGGGGAGAAGGTGCCGGCAGGCGGATGAGGGGCGTTCGCCCACGGCGGGGACCGCAACAGGCTACTACCGCCCGTTGATCGCAATGCGCTTGGCTTTCGACTGGGCCTGCTCCGTCTTCGGCAGAGTAACGGTCAGGACGCCATTGCGGAAGGTCGCATTCACCTTGCTTTCGTCCACCTCGTATCCGAGCGCAATGCGTCGCTCGAAGCGCCCGTAATATCGCTCCGAGAACTGGTTTTCCTGGTCCTCGGTCTCTGCCCGTTTTTCGCCTCGCAGCGACAACACGCCGTCGGACAAGGACAGTTCGACGTCCTTTTCATCGAGACCCGGCAGTTCCGCGGTCACCTTGATTTCCTTATCCCGGTCGGAGACCTCGACGCTCGGCCAGCCACCTGCAAAACCCGAAAAGCCGCTGATGGGCAGGCGGGTTTCGAAGCTGCGAAAAGCGTCGTCGAACAGGCGGTTCATTTCCCTGTGGAGCGCCAGGAAGGGATTTCGGTCGTTGTCACGATAGGAAGCCGGCACCTGGCCCTGCGCACGGCCCCATGGGATGAGATCACGTACATTCATCGGTCCGTTCCTTTCTTTGCAGTGGAGCGGGAGGTGCGCAATTTCCGGCGCTTTCCCGCTCCAATCCGCCGAGAACCGAGGCGTCGGCGGACGCCGGCGCTTCGGTGCGGTATGCATGTGCGGCTACGCTGCGTGCTTTTCGCCTTCGATCTGTTTCGAGGCTTCGCCGGCTGGCAATGCTTCTGCCTGATGTATCTCAATCCGACGCGGCTTCATCTGCTCGGGAAGCTCACGGACGAGGTCGATCTTGAGCAGGCCGTTGGCGAGGTTGGCGCCAGTGACCGTTACGAAGTCGGCGAGCTGGAAGCGACGCTCGAAATTGCGTGCGGCAATACCGCGGTAGAGATATTCGGTGTCGTCTTCTCCGGCTTTCGCACCGGTGACGGTCAGCATCTGCTGCTCGTGCGTGATGGTGATCTCGTCCGGGGCGAAGCCCGCTACCGACATTGCGATCCGGTACTGGTTCTCGCCGACCCGCACGATGTCGTAGGGCGGCCAGTTGTCGTTGGGCGCCAGGCGACTTGCGGAATCCAAGAGGTCGAACAGATGTTCGAAGCCAACGCTGGAGCGCGACAGCGGCGAGAAATCGAAGCTTGTTCTCATAGCCATATCCTCCTTGAGCAACATGGACGATGAGGAGCGCCGAAGAGAACGGAGCTCCTCGACTGCGAGCCCCTTACAGGCGGCTCTCGCACCCGATTTAGTCATTCGAAGCCGGGTTTCAAGGGCTCCCGAACATCGATTTTCGTTCCTTTGCCCGCCCCCCCGGCGACCGCGAAAACTGGCCGATCGAAAGAGGGCCTAAGCCACTGATCGGGGTTCTTGAATTTACCTTTTCCGCTCCAATATCTGTTCAGCGCGATACGTTTTCGAGACGCGTAGAGATCAATATGGCACCCCGCAGCGCTGCATGGTTCGTTCGACCCGTGGGAGTGCAGCGGGCGTGCAATTCATTGACGTCATAGGAAAGGAGGAAAAATGCTTCTCAATGAGATCCCCTGGACGATCCCTCTCACCGTGCGCCTTTCCAACGGTCTGACGCACACTTTTGCCTCCGTTTACGAGGCCCTCGACTTCCTGGAAAACGAGTGGCCGCTCAGGAAGGGCGAGCGCTACGAACGGGCGGTGCGGACCTGTCGGCGGGCGTTGAACCGGATGACGCCGGCGGCAGTGGCACGGGAAGCCTTCATCGCCGCTTGCCTTGAGGCGGGCATGCCGCTCGTCATGGCGCCTCCGGCCCGCGAGCCGCAAGGCGATACCGTCAAGGCCGCGCACACGGCGTGAAGGGGGGGACCGGCGGTCGGGTGGAGCGTCCATATCGTTTCACTGGACGAAGACGCGAACGCTGGCGGCACGCCCCAGCGCATCGATGACCGTGAGCGTCGAGTAGCCGCCGCCATCGGGCTGCCATTGACTGACGCGCCGTCGGGCCACGTCGGGCAGCGGACGGCCATTGGCAAGCCAGCGGAAGGGCGCCCGGCCGCCCTGGAGCTTCAGCGTCAAGGGCGTGATCACGCCGTCCCCTTGCGCGCCAAGCTCGACGCGGGCGCCTTCGGGCGGGAACACGATCTGCGGCGCCGCTTCACGGACCGAGGCCGAGAGCAGCCCGTTCGCGGTGACCGAGAAGCGTCGCTGGCTGATCGGCAGATCAGCCTGGACAAGCCGGACGGCGCCCGCGGGCGGGCCGGGCAGGGGTGTGATGGCGATCCCCGCCTTGGCGAATCCTTCGAACAGAATCGGCGCCGCCGCACCGTAACCGGTCAAGCCGGGCACCGCGCCATTGTCGGGCCTGCCCACCCAGACACCGAGCACATAGCGGCCGTCGAAGCCTACGGACCAGGCGTCGCGATAGCCGTAGCTGGTGCCGGTCTTGTAGGCGATGCCGTGCCGGCGGCTTCCCGCCGGTGGAAGCACGTCCGAGAGTATGTCGGCGACATGCCAGGCGGCGACCGTCGACAGCAGCGGCTCGCCGTCGGTGGGACCGGGGACGCCTTCGATGCCGTCGCCGAGGCGCACCGGCCACCCCTGGTTCGCAAGGCCCGCATAGAGCTGCACCAGCTCGCGAAGCGTGATGCCGACGCCGCCGAGGCCGATCGCAAGCCCCGGTGCCTCGTGCGACGGCAATTTCGGCCTGACGTCGGCGCGCCGGAAGCGCACCATCAGGCGCGACGGACCGACGGCATCGAGCAGGCGGATCGCCGGCACGTTCAGAGACAGTTGCAGCGCCTGGCGCACGGTGACGTCGCCCTGATAATTCATGTCGAAATTGCGCGGCCGATAGCCGAAAAAGTCCGCCGGCCGGTCTTCGATGATCGTCTCCTGGCTGACGAGACCCTCCTCGAAGGCAAGACCGTAGACGAAGGGTTTCAGCGTCGATCCGGGGGAGCGGGTGATCCGCGACATGTCGATCCAGCCCGAGCGGCTTGCGTCGAAATAGTCGGCCGAGCCAACCTCGCCGACGATCTCGCCGGTCCTGATATCGGCCATGACCATGGCGACCGACACTTTGGGACCGAGCCTTGCAGCACCTTCACGTGCGACGCCTTCGAGGCTGCGTTGGATATTGCGGCTAAGCGTCGTCGGATGCCGGCGCCCCGCCGGATCCTTCCGTCGCGCCGTCTCGGCGAGATGGGCAGCATGGGCGGGAAGCTGCAGGCGCCGCGTCGGTATGGCGGTCATCGCCGCCCGCTCCGCTTCGCCCTCACCGATGACCCTGGCGACGGCGGCGCGGGCGAGCACGCGTTTGCGGGCCGCTTCGGCGGCGGCAAGATTGCGGTCGGGCCGGCGCTTTTCCGGCAGTTGTGGCAGCGCGACGAGCAGTGCTGCCTCTCCCGCCGAGAGGCGGCGCGGCTCCTTGCCGAACCAGGCGAGGCTTGCCGCGCGCACGCCCTCGAGATTGCCGCCATAGGGCGCATGGGTCAGATAGAGATCGAGAATCTCGTCCTTGCCGAGGCGCCGTTCGATCTGGATAGCGCGCGCCGCCTGCAGGAGCTTCGCCCCCAGCGTCCGCCGCTCGCGCGGCTCAATAAGCCTCGCCACCTGCATGGAAAGCGTCGATGCGCCGGAGACTATACGGCCGTTGGTGACGAATTGCAGCGCGGCACGAGCGAGCGCCAACGGGTCGACCCCGTGATGTTCGCGAAAGCGCTGGTCCTCATAGGCGATCAGCATCTCGATGAAGCGCGGGTCGACGTCCTGCGCGGTCGTCTTCAGCCGCCACAGTCCATCCTTGGCCGCGAAGGCGCGCAGGAGGCGGCCGTCTCTGTCGAGAACTTCGGCCGAGACCGTATCGGCCTCGGAGAGGGGCGGCGGAAAGGTCCTGTCGGCCCATTCGAGGGTGAAGACTGCGAGTGCGGACAGGATCAGGGCGAGGGATAACGCGACGATCGCCCGGCCGCGTCCGGATGGGAGGCGTGGGGCCGGCACAATGCCGTTGCGGTACGACTTTCGCCGAGAGAACATCATCCTGCGTCCTACTGGGCTGCCTGCACCTCCATGCGGCCCGTCGCCGTGCGCGCCGAGAATTGCGGCCGGTACATGTCCTCGACGTTCGCGGCCGGATGGTCGTAGGTGCCGGGCGTCACCGCGCGCACGACATAGGCGAGCGTGATCTCGCGGTTGTCGCCCGTCGAACGGTCGAAGGCGGCCACGAAGCGGTCGCTGCGGAATTCTGTATGGGCGGCCTGGACTTCGCCGATCCATTCGAAATTCGAGAGCTGGGCGCTGTCGACGAGGCTTGGATTGTCGATCTCGAAACCGGCGGGCAAGAGATCGGTGATGAGCACCCGGGACGGCCAGTCGTTGGTCTCGGTCACCTTCAGCACCACGACATAGCGCTCGTTCTGCCGGGCCTCGCTGACATTAGCCGCCGTTCCGTCGAGCGTGTAATAGCTCCGCTCGATGGTGAAGCCTTCGCCGCCGGCCGAGAGCGACTGCGCCGGCGCCGCCACCGTCGTGACCACGGCGGAGACCGCGTCGGTGCCTTCGTTGCGGATAACGACCGGATGCTCGATCAGCGCGTCGCCGGTCATGCGGGCGGCGTAACTGCCCGTGCGCGCTGCGCCGTTGACCTCGATCCTCATGTCCTCGTCGCCCCCCTGGATCGCGCGTGCGGCAAGGAGCATCCAGGATTGTTCCTGGGTGCTCGTGTATCTAGCCTGCTGCCACTCCCGGGCAACGACCCTGGATAGCTCGGGAATGATCGGCGGCACGGGCCGGCTCTCGGCTGCCAGCGCCAGCACGGCCGCGCCGTCGCGAAGCGAAGAGCCGTAGTCGGAGCGGGCGAGGCTGACATTGACGAGCCCGGTCGACATATTGGCCGCGGCCGCGAAGATATCCTGCGAGCGCCGGGCATCGCCATAGAGCGCGAGCGCCGCGGCGATATGGGCCTTGGCGAGCGGGGTCGGGAAATCGCCGAGCATCGCGTCCGCATAATAGCGCAGATCGCTGATAGCGGCCTTGCGGTTGCGCGCAAGGACATAAAGCGCATAGGCGATCTCGTTGCCGCGGTCCTTGACGTTGGTCTCGTAGCTCAGCGCGTTCTGCAGGTTTTCGAGTGCCTGCACCATCGATTGTTCCGGCACGTCGAATTTCTGTTCCCGCGCCCGGGTAAGGAAATCGGTGACGTATGCATCGAGCCAGAGATCGCCGGAGCCGGGGCTCCAAAGGCCGAAACTGCCGGCGGAGGATTGATATGCAAGGACCCGATAGATCGCCTCCTGCACGCGCTTCTTCACACCTTCGTCGTCTCCAAGCCCGGCTTGCTTGGCAAGCTCGCTGAGATAGAGCAAGGGCAAGGCGCGGCTCGTCGTCTGCTCGGCGCAGCCGTAGGGATAGCGGTCGAGCGTCATCAGAAGCGCCGGGATGTCGAAGGCGGCCGAGCGCGTGATGTTGAGGCTGACAGAGGCGCCCTGCAGCAGGCTGTCGGCGAGCAATTGCTCGTCCACCGTAAGGCTGCTGCCCGCGGCGACATTGACGACATGACGCTGTGTGACCGGAAGGGCAGCCGGGCGGACAGGAATGTTCAGCGTCTGCTCCAGCGACAGGCCCGCGGCATTCGAGAGCCTTACGGTGACGAGACCGTCTCCCGAATACTGTCCGGCGAGCGGCAGAGTCAGAGCGGATTTGCCGCTGGCGTCGAGGTTCACCATTTCGGCCGCTGTCTGTTCGACGGTGACCGGGCCGTTGGTCGTGACCTGCAGTTGATAATCGCCCGCCGGCCCGTCGGCGTTGGCGATATCGAGCCGCAATTCGGCCCGGTCTCCCGGCGCCAGGAACTTCGGCAGGCTCGCAGTCACGACGACCGGATCGCGGATGACCACGTCCTTGACCGCGTGGCCGACGCCGGATTTCGTCCAGGCGACCGCCATAATCCGCGCCGTTCCGTTGAATTGCGGAATGTCGAAGCGCATGTTCGCCATGCCTTCGGCGTCGAGCTTGATGGCGCCCGAGAAGAAGGCGACGAGCTTTTCGGTCGGGGGGCTGCCCTGGAGCGGCATTTGTCCGCCGTCGCCGCCCGTGCGCAGCCGGCCGGTCGCGCCGAGCGAGCCGTCGATCAATCGTCCGTAGAGATCGCGCATCTCGAGGCCGAGCCGCCTCTGACCGAAATACCATCCGTCGGGGTCCGGAGCTTCGTAGCGCGTCAGGTTCAGGATGCCGACATCGACAGCGGCAACCGTGACATAGGCATCTTCAGTGGTGCCGGCGCCCCGTACCTGAAGGCCGATATCGAGCGGCCGGCGCGGCTCGGTTTTCTCGGGCGCGTCCAAGCTGACGGCGAGCTTTCGGTCCGCCGGATCGACGGCGAGCCACTTGATACCGATCGCCCGCATGGGCATGCGGCTCTCCTGGGCTTCGCCCGGGCGGTAAAGCGTCGCGGTGACATAGGCGCCGGTACCCCAGTCGGCCGTCACCGGCAGTTCCACCTCGCCACCGGTTTCGGCAATGGCCGCGGTCTTCGTCGTCACCAGGGTTTCCGTGCCGACAGTCACCAGCAGTTCGCCGGCAAAGCGCGGCGAGACCTTGAGCTTCGCCGTCTCCCCGACCGCGTAGTTCTCCTTGTCGAGAGCGATCTCTAGCCCGTCCGGGGTCTCCGTGGAGGTGGCCTCGACATACCAGCCCGCATCGAACTCAACGCTCGAAGCCGGCCCGTCAAGGGCCGCCGCCTCGATCTCCAGCCGATAACGGCCCCAGCCGACCGGGACCGAAATTTCGGCGCCGTCCTCCGTCACGTCGGCCGAGCCGCTCGCGACCTGTTTGGTGGAGATGACCGGCTCGTATTTCCAGGCGGTGCCGTCGCGATACCACTGGTAATTCCGTTCGACGCTGATCAGCTTCCAGGGGAGACCCGGCATCGCGGTCCTGGTGCCGTCCGCGTCGACGGCGATGACGTGGAATTTCCCGACCGAGTTTTCGGCGAGGTCGCCGGAGAACTCCGGCTTGATGCCGATTATCGGTCCCTCGGGTTTCACCGGAAGGGTCAATGTGCGCTCGATCGCGCGGCCGTCGGCCTCGCGCATGCGAACGGTCACATTGGCGTTGAGCAGCTGCGTCGTTCCGGGAACTTCGGCGAGATCGACATTGAAAACCGACTTGCCGTTTTCATCGAGCGGCTCCAGCCCCTCCAGCGGCAGGCGCGTGTCCTCGCTTGCCTCTTCGTCGGCGAGGCCGAAGAAATAGCCATTGAACGCTTCGCTCCGGCGTGTCGGCCTCACGGCAATTTCGCCTTCGAGCGTCAGGCCCGCGGCCGGTGCGCCGTAGAGATAGCGTCCGTCGACGGCGATTTCGATCGGGGTGCCGACCTCGATCGCCTTTGCTTCGCTCGTCAGGTCGAACTCGGTGCGGTCCGGTACGAAGTCGTCGACGAGGAACTGCTTCTCGGCGATCGCAGAGCCCTTTGGATCGGTGAAGATCTGCATCGTCCAGGTGCCGCGCATCGCATTTTCAGGGACCGGCAGATCGAGCGTATGCCCGCCGAGCTTGCCGCCGTCGCTGACGAGGCGGCGGTCCTCGACGCCGTCCGGGCGCAGGAAAACGAAGGTCAGCGGCAACTTTTCGATCGCGGCACCGTTGACGTCGCGGGTGAGCGCTGCGGCATGAACGGTTTCGCCCGCGCGATAGATGCCGCGTTCCGTCCAGGCGAAGACGTCGATCGCACCCGGTGCGGCGCGGCCGGTAACGCCTCGGTCGGAAAGGTCGAAGCCGGCGCGCGTCATGTCGAGGAACACGTAGTCGTCGCTACCCTTTCGGGCGGTGATCGCCGCCGGCGTCATGCTGGCCGTGCCGCGGATCAGCCCGGCGGAAAAGGTTGCGCGTCCTTCCGCATCGGTCGTCGCCGTCCCGAGCACCTCATTGTTCTTCGCGACCAGCTGCAATTCGACCTCTGCAAGAGGCTTGGCGCTCGCAAGCGAACGCGCGAAGACGGTAAGCCCATCCGTGCCTGCAAAGGTCGACATGCCGATGTCGGAAACGACGAACCATTGCGTGGCGCGCGCATCCCAATCCTGTGCAAGTCCGGTTCCGGAGCTCGCCGTCAGCACGTAGACGCCGGGCTTGCGCAGCGGCAGAGCCTCGTCGACCGGAAAGCTCGTCACCACTTCCTTGTTCAGCTCGGTCTCGATTTCGATGCTGCCCTGCCAGACCAGCTCGCCGCTCTCGTCCTTGATGCGCTCCTCGCTGTAGCCGTCGATCTGGGTCAGGAACTGGGAGCTCGTGAGCAGCGAAGAGATGTTGCGGTCGCCGATACGGTAGAGCTTGAGCTTGGCACTTTCCGTGTTGACCGAGACGATCGGAATGCCGCGACGTGCAGTCGAGGGCAGAACGAAGCTGTCGCCGGTGAAGCGGACCATCGGCGCGCGGTCCTTTACGTAGACGTCGAGGCTGACGGGCGCCTCGATGACTTCCTTGACGGAGGAGGGCAGGCCCTGCCTCAGCACGAGTTTGTAACGCTGGCCATGCGCCAGGCCTTCGACGCAGATTTCGCTGCCCTTGGCCTCCACCGCCTTCGGCGCGGCGCCATCGAGCGTCACGAAGGGGGAATAATCTGGGCCGTTCTTCAGAAGCGGCTCGGAGAATTGCACGCAGGCGCGGGGGCTGGCGCTGTCTGCATCGACCGTGTGGCCGGTGACCCGAAAACCTTGCCGCGCCTTGAGATCGAGATAAGCCGTCTCGACCGTCTTTGCCTGCACGAGCTCGAGGCTGGCTTTGTAGGACTGAAGCGCGGCGCGATAGTTCTGCAGCTTGTCGAGTGCCTGGGCGAGAATGGCCAGCGCATGCGCGCGACTTTGCGTGGTCCGCGTCAGTTGATAGCCGTTGAGCGCGGCAAGGGCGGCTTCGCTCGCCATATCCGTGCCGGCGTCAAACCGGTTGGCGGCCTCAGCCGTCTCCAGCCACAGCGCACCGTCTTTCGGCGTTATTGCAAGCGCGCCGCGGAAGGCCTTGAGAGAGGCGACGAAGTTGCCGGCCGTCAACTCGCTGCGCGCCGTCTCGATGAGGCCGTTGACTCCGAACCCCTGCTGGTCGTCGGCCAGAACGAGATTCGCCTTCACATCGCGCGCCTGCTGCAGGAGATCATCCGAGACGAAATCGAGGCGCGGCGGTGCCCCGATGTCGGCTTCGCCGGCGGCGGTTTCGGCGACCTTGCCGGCGATGGCCCCCGGGAACGTATTCAACTGGTTGAAGTCGGACTTGAGGAAGCACCACTTCACCTTTGGATTGTAGGTGAAGGCCCTGCAGGAGCGGTCGGCAATGCAGGCACTCTGGCATTGGTCGAGCGATACGTTCTGCTCGGTGCGCAGATCGAAGCCGAAATAGTCGGCATCGTTGGTAATCTCGATCCGGCGTTCGGGCTCGGCCGCTGCGACCGGCATTCCCAGGGAAACGAGTGTGAAAAGAAGGGTGGAAAGACCGAGAAACGCGCGCATAGACAAAAGTCCCCCCGACGCTGGCCGCTTCGATTGTACATCACTTTTTCAACCTTCGCTGGGCGTTGTCAATCGAGGAAACGGCGAGTTCAGGGACAACCCGGCCCTGAAGCACGAGCCCACAAGCCAGCTCGTACGGCCAGCTTTGCCCCAGCGGATCGCTTGCGGGCCGAGGCGATCTTGTGATATTTCTCACAGATTAACATTGCGCAAAATGCTTTCTTTATAATTTGGAAGAGCCATGGCCAGCCGCAGGGAAACACGCATTGCCACCTTGTCCGACGCGCTTTCGGCGCGGCGGGTCGTGCACCTGAAAGAGGCGGCGGCGCTGCTAGGCGTATCGGAAATGACCGTCCGCCGTGATGTCGCCGACAACCCTGGACTGTTCGGATATCTGGGCGGGCATATCGTACCGGCCGCCGAGATCGAAGGTGATGCGCCCTACGAGCTTGCCCGCGCGGCCGACATTCACGCCGGCGCCAAGCGGCAGGCTTGCATTCATGCCGCCCGGCACATTCGCCCCGATGAGACGATTTTCATCGATTGTGGTACGACGCTGGAATACCTGGTCGAGCTGATACCGGACGATTACTCAATCACGGCGATATGTTATTCCATGAACACGGCCGAAAGGCTGACGCGGAAAACAAATCTCCGCATGGTAATGCTGGGCGGCGTCTATCACCCGTCGTCGGCTTCCTTTTCCGGCGCGCCTGGAATCGCGACCCTCGACCAGCTCGGCATCAATGTCGCCTTTCTTTCGGCGGCCGGAATCGACCCGGCTAGGGGAGCGACCTGCGTCCATTTCCACGAGGTGCCGGTCAAGCAAAAGGTAATTTCGCTGGCGCGCGAGAATTACCTCGTCGCCGACAGCAGCAAGCTCGGCAAGCTGAAGGCGGCTTTCTTTGCTCCGCCCAGTGCTTTCCGGTCGCTTATCACAGAAGACGGCGAAACCGCGTTGGCCGCCGATTTGATGCCTGTGCCGGGAATGTATGAGAGCGGACAACCCCGCCTTGACAGGCGGCGGAAATGATGAAAGTTTAACAAATATCTTGTTAGTAAACTAACATTCTGTTGTTCGCTCTTTGAAGCGCGCCGCCGGTGGTCCGGGAAGAGGGAGAAATCGGTTGGAAGACCTTGCTCTGAAAAGCGCGGCGGTGCACCCCGCCGGCGCGGGCCATAACTGGCCGCGCAATGACGGTGTAGAGCTCGACCTATCCTGGGTGCTCGATCAGCGCGTTAATCTCTCTGCGGCAGAGCGCCGCGTTCAGACGCTGCCTGGCCGGCGCACCGTCAAGAAGGACGCGCAGGCCGCCTGGCTCTTGAAAGCCGTCACCTGCATCGATCTCACGACGCTCAACGGCGACGATACGACCGAGCGCGTCAAACGCCTCTGCGCCAAGGCGCGCCAGCCGGTGCGTCAGGACATTCTCGACGCGCTCGGCATGGGCGATCGAGGCATCACGACCGGGGCGATCTGTGTCTATCATCGCTTCGTTTCGACCGCGGTGGAGGCCCTGGAGGGTTCCGGCATTCCCGTGGCGGCAGTGTCCACGGGCTTTCCGGCCGGTCTCGTCCCGCACGACGTGAAGCTCAGGGAAATCAAGGCCTCGGTTGCGGATGGTGCTCGGGAAATCGACATCGTCATCACACGCGAGCACGTGCTGACCGGAAATTGGCAGGCGCTCTACGACGAAATGCGGGATTTCCGTGCGGCCTGTGGCGATGCGCATGTCAAGGCAATCCTCGCGACCGGCGATCTCAAGACGCTTCGCAACGTCGCGCGGGCTTCGCTCGTCTGCATGATGGCGGGCGCCGACTTCATCAAGACGTCGACCGGAAAAGAAGGGGTGAACGCGACCCTGCTCGTCACCCTCGCCATGCTCAGGATGATCAGGGCCTATGAGGAGAGGACCGGTATCAAGGTCGGCTACAAGCCGGCCGGCGGCATTTCCGTCGCGAAGGATGTGCTGAACTACCAGTTCCTGATGAAGGAAGAGCTTGGGCGGGAATGGCTCGAACCGGACCTTTTCCGCGTCGGGGCATCGAGCCTGCTCGCCGACATCGAGCGCCAGCTCGAACATCATGTCAGCGGCGCCTATTCGGCCCTCAACAGACACCCGATCGGATAATCAGATGAGCGTTGCCAATTTCTTCGACGAAATGTCCTATGGCCCGGCCCCCGAAGCCGATACCGAGGCGCGCGCCTGGCTCGCTCGGCATGAAGGCAAGCTCGGCCACTTCATAAACGGCGCATTCGTCGGTTCAGCATCAGGCAAATCCTTCGACACGTTCGAGCCCGCAACGGGCAAATTGCTCGCGAAAATCGCACATGGCGGGCGCGACGACGTGAACGCGGCGGTGGCGGCAGCGCGCAAGGCGCAGGGCCCGTGGGCAAAGCTCTCCGGACATGCCCGCGCCCGGCACCTCTATGCGCTCGCGCGCCTGATTCAGCGCCATGCGCGCCTGATCGCCGTCGTCGAAGCGCTCGACAACGGCAAGCCGATCCGGGAAACGCGCGACATCGACATACCGCTTGCCGCTCGCCATTTCTATCATCATGCCGGCTGGGCACAGCTGCAGGAGACGGAATTCGCCGACCAGGTGCCCGTGGGCGTTGTCGGACAGGTCATCCCCTGGAACTTCCCCTTCCTGATGCTCGCCTGGAAGGTTGCGCCGGCGCTGGCGCTCGGCAATTCCGTCATCCTGAAGCCTGCGGAGTTTACGCCCTTGACGGCGCTGCTCTTCGCGGAGCTTGCCGCTGCAGCGGGTCTCCCCCCGGGCGTGCTGAACGTGGTGACGGGCGAGGGCGAGACGGGGGCGCTGATCGTCGAGCACGAGGATATCGACAAGATCGCCTTTACCGGCTCGACCGAAGTCGGACGCCTCATCCGCGAGAAGACAGCGGGGAGCGGCAAGTCGCTGACGCTGGAGCTTGGCGGCAAGTCGCCCTTCATCGTCTTTGACGATGCCGATATCGACGCGGCGGTCGAAGGCGTCGTGGATGCGATCTGGTTCAATCAGGGCCAGGTCTGCTGCGCCGGTTCACGCCTTCTGGTGCAGGAGGGCGTGGCGCCGGTCTTTCATGACCGGTTGAAGCGGCGCATGGAGACGCTCCGCGTCGGTCATCCGCTCGACAAGGCGATCGATATGGCGGCGATCGTCGCGCCGGTGCAGTTGCAGCGAATCGAAGAGCTGGTGGCGAAGGGCGTCGCCGAAGGCGCATCGATGCATCAGCCGAAGATCGAACTCCCGAAGGGCGGCAGCTTCTTTCGGCCGACGCTGTTGACCGGCGTCCAGCCGACTTCCGTCGTCGCGACCGAGGAAATCTTCGGGCCGGTGGCCGTATCGATGACCTTCCGTACGCCGGAGGAGGCGATCCAGCTTGCAAATCATAGCCGCTACGGCCTTGCCGCGAGCGTCTGGAGCGAAACGATCGGTCTTGCCCTGCATGTTGCCGCAAAGCTTGCGGCCGGTGTCGTCTGGGTCAATGCGACCAACCTCTTCGATGCGTCGAGCGGCTTCGGCGGAAAGCGCGAATCCGGCTTCGGCCGTGAGGGCGGGCGAGAGGGCTGCTACGAATATCTGAAGCCGAAGGCCTGGATGGGGCGCAAGCTGCGCCCCGAACACGGCTTGCCGGCCCCGAAGCAGGCCGCCGGTGATTTCGCCGTTCCGGCGCTCGATCGCACTGCCAAGCTCTTCGTCGGCGGCAAGCAGGCGCGGCCGGACGGGAACTATTCGCGGCCCGTGCTTTCCCCGAAAGGCAAGGTGATCGGCGAAGTCGGCGAGGGCAACCGCAAGGATATCCGCAATGCCGTCGTTGCGGCGCGGGGCGCCTCGGGCTGGTCTTCGGCAACAGCGCATAACCGCGCCCAGATCCTCTATTACATCGCCGAGAATCTGAGCAGCCGCGGGGCGGAATTCGCCGACCGCATCGCCGCCATGACGGGGGCCTCGGCAGCCAATGCCCGAGCGGAGGTCGAAGCTTCGATTGCCCGGCTGTTCAGCTACGGAGCCTGGGCGGACAAATACGAGGGCACCGTGCACCAGCCGCCCCTGCGCGGCGTGGCACTGGCCATGCCGGAACCCCAGGGCGTCGTCGGCGTCATCTGCCCCCCGGAAGCGCCGCTGCTCGGGCTTGTCAGTCTCGTGGCACCGCTGATTGCAGTCGGAAACCGGGTGGTCGCCGTGCCGAGCGAAGCGCATCCTCTGGCTGCGACCGACTTCTATTCGGTCCTCGAGACCTCGGATGTGCCGCCCGGCGTCATCAATATCGTCACCGGATCTGCGATCGAACTCGCCAAGGCACTCGCCGCGCACAACGACGTGGACGCGCTCTGGGCGTTCGGCTCGCCGGAACTTTCGACACTCGTCGAGAAGCTGTCCGTCGGCAACCTCAAGCGTACCTTCGTGGATTACGGCAAGGCGATCGATTGGACGGATCGCTCGGCCGCCGAAGGACAGGCGTTCCTGCGGCGAGCGGTCGATGTCAAGAACATCTGGATTCCCTACGGCGAATAGCCTCCCGCTCTCCGCAGAGCGGTGGTCGTCGCATCGGAAGCGTGGAGAAAGAGCAACAGGCTGTTGACGGCGCGCGCCAGAAACGGCCTGATGCGACCGCGCTTTGCAGTGGAGGAGGACAGGAATGCTCAAG